>QHZN01000232.1 GCA_003225365.1 Acidobacteriota bacterium | reverse complement strand
GGGAACCCGCATCACCTTGCTTGAAGCGGGAAGGCTGGCCGGGGTCTATTCGCCCCAGGAGTTTCTTTCCGCGAGCGATCCTCTGGCCGCGCAGTACGTGGAGACACTGCGTGTCGGCAAGGTGGCGCGCGATTCGTGAAAATCGGGAAAACAAGGGGAGGTGACTGGTGAACTTGCTCGAATTCTTTTATGGTCATCGGGCGGAAATTTTCACCTTGACCGTCGAACACTTCTGCCTGGTGGGGGTTTCCATTGCGCTGGCGGTGCTCATCGGCATTCCGCTTGGCATTCTGATCGCGCGGCGGCCGGCGTGGAACAAACCTGTTTTGGGAAGCGCCAATGTCATCCAGACGATTCCAAGTCTCGCTCTTTTCGGCTTTCTGCTCCCGGTCCCTTGGCTCGGCGAGCGCGCCACCCGGCTGGCGATTGCGGCGCTCACGGCTTATGCATTGCTACCGATTATCCGCAACACCTGCGCCGGAATTGCCGGCATTGATTCCGGCGTACGCGAGGCGGCACGAGGTCTTGGAATGACGGACCGCCAACTGCTTTTTCAGGTCGAACTGCCTCTGGCCTTGAGCGTGATCGTTGCCGGGGTTCGCACAGCGACTGTGATCACGGTGGGCGTGGCGACGATCGCGGCGGCCATCGGCGCGGGAGGGCTTGGGGAATTCATCTTTCGCGGGCTCTCCATGGTGGACAATCGAGTCATTCTGGAGGGTGCGATTCCCGCGGCCTTGATGGCGCTCGCCGCCGATTTCCTGTTGGGTCTCGCCGAGCGGCGGCTGTTCCATTCATTTTCGAAATGAAACGATTTCTCTTGCTTGCTTCGCTCTCGGTCTTGACGGCCTGCGGGCCGCCCCGCAGCCGGACCATTGTGGTCGGGTCAAAGAATTTTACGGAGCAAGCCGTCCTGGGTGAAATGATCGCCCAAATGATTCAGGCTCACACTCACCTGAATGTGGAGCGGCGGTTCTATCTTGGGGGGACATATATCTGCCAGCAGTCAATCCTCGCGGGCCGCATTGACGTCTATCCGGAATATACGGGCACAATGCTCACAGCGATTCTGAAGCATCCCATCGAGCATGATGCGGCAAAAGTCGATCACGTCGTCAAGCGCGAGTACGCGGCACGCTTCAATCTGGACGTGTTGCCGCCGTTCGGTTTTGACAATACTTTTGCGATTGTCATCCGCGGCGCCGACGCGAGGCAGGACCACATCCGGAAGATCTCCGAGGCGGTTCCTTTTTCGGTCCGCAGGCGGCCGGGGTTTGGCTACGAGTTCATGGAGCGTCCGGACGGCTACAGTGGCCTCGTGAAGACCTATGGGCTCCGATTCGGCGGGCCGCCGCGCCTCATGGATCTCGGCCTGCTCTATCGCGCCCTCCTTAGCAAGCAGGTGGATTTGGTGGCGGGCAGCGCCACGGACGGCCTCCTGGATGTCTTCGACGTCGCCGTGCTGGAGGATGACAAGGATTACTTTCCGCCCTATCAGGCTGTTCCCATCGTGCGCGAGCAGACCCTCGATGAACATCCTGAAGCAGTGAACACGATCGAGTGCCTGGCGGGCGAAGTGTCAGAGAAGGAGATGCGCCACTTGAATTACGAAGTGGACGGATTGCACCGCGACGCCGGAAAGGTCGTTCACGATTTTCTATCGGCCAAACATCTTCTATAGGGGCGCGGCCAGCGCCGCTCAAAGCATGTATTGCAGGTCCGAAGCGTGGGTCGGGTACGAAAAGATGGCCTGCTTCAACTCCGGGGCGGTCATGCCGGTCCGCATCGCCAGAGCGAACAGATTGATGGTTTCCTCAACCTGTTCTCCCAGCAGGTGAGCGCCGAGAATGCGCCCGCTGCCCTCTTCAATCAGGACCTTGAAGCCCGAGCATTCCTCGGCGGTTCGCCGGGAAGAATACCAGCCTGCGGTCATTTCATGGTGCACGCGGAATTTCATCGCGCTTTCCTTCGCCGCGCGCTCGGAGAGCCCGACACTCGCGAGCGGAGGCAAAGTGAAAACCACGGTGGGTATCGCGGCGTAAGCCGCCCGCAGACGATTCCCGTGCAACATGTTTTCCGCGACGAGTCGGCCCTCGTAGCCGGCGATCGGAGTCAGAGCAAGCCCCCCGCTCGCCGCCACGTCGCCCGCCGCGTAGACGGCCGGGTTCGAGATGCTCTGCAAGTACTCGTTGACCTTGACGCCTTTTGTTTCGGCTTCGACATCGCCCGACGGGAGATCAAGCCCGCCGATATTGGGCGCGCGGCCAGCCCCGTGGACAACCATGTCGGCGTGGAATGAAACCCTCTGGCTGACTGAGGATGCGTAAACCTCCAGGCCCTCCTGAGACTTGCTGATTCCATCGACCGCCAAGTTCAAATGGACAATGATGCCGAGTTTTCGTGTCCACTCCAAAAGCTGATCGATCAGATCAGGGTCGAAACCCTCAAGAGGCCTCGAACCCCGATGAAGGACCGTGACCTCGGCCCCGGCGCGCGCCGCGACGTGCGCGAACTCAAACGAGATGTATCCGCCGCCGATGAAGATGAGCCGCCGCGGCAGATTTTCGAGCGCCAGAAACTGGTCGCTACGGGTCACAAGCTCTTCGCCCTGAATATTCAGCTTCGCCGGCCAGGCGCCGGTCGCGATCAATAGAAATCGTCCCTCGATCCGGTCCTCACCGGCTTCAATCGTCTGCCGGTCTGTGAAACGCGCGGCCGCATGAAACGCGGCGATCCCGGCGCTGCGCAAGGCTTCCTCGCGCGAAAGCGGAACCGGATCCGTAAAGGTCCGTTTGAACTGCATCAACTGCGGCCACCCGAGGCGGAGGCCCTCGGAATTAATGCCTTTTCCCCTCATGCGCTGGGCGCGATCGATGATTTCGGCCGCCCCCACCAGAACCTTTTTCGGATCGCATCCGCGCAACGCGCACGTTCCACCGAAAGGAAACGAGTCGACAATGGCGACGCTCCATCCGGCCTCGCGGCATTGAAAAGCCGCGGTCGTGGCCGCAGTACCCGTGCCGATTACAATCAAATCGAATCGCCGATTCATGAATTCCTCCACTTCTGGACAGTTGGCCAGCTCGAGAGCAGCCATGTCGGTCATCAGGCGATGGCTTGTTTCGAAAAGCAACGTCCAAAAAACAAAAGGGCCAAGCTCGGACTCCGAACACACGGCCGCCGGGAAGATCAAGCTTGCTCCATTGGGACCTCGCGCAAAAGACCTACGAGGGCGCGACATGAGAACTCACCCGGTGACAAATGATTCCGAAGTCCAATGAATTAGAGCGTGAGAGATTGTATTGACAAATGAAAGTCCGAGCAACAAACTCCTTCGCGCAGCGCTTCCACACGCTCGAGTTTCGGCATGAGCCCAAGGCAGCCGTCAGCCCCCAAACTCGCGTCGCATATTTCGTTTCCCAGACGCGCTATGCGGAGGAGCGTGAGAGGCCAGAAGAAATCAATGGCCTGGGCGGCGCCACAACAGGATTTAAGGTGGACTTGCTGGTTCGAGGTGATCCATGAGAATTGCGCGGTCTCTGCTGATATCAGCCATCACACTCGGTTTCACCCTCTCAGGCGGCCTTGCGGTGTTTGGTCAATCGGGCAGTGAGCAGCCTCTTTATCTGGATAAGAGCCAACCCATCGACCGCCGAGTGGAAGACCTGCTGAGCCGGATGACGCTCAAGGAGAAGGTCGGACAACTCAATCTTCCCTGCGTCTATATTGATGAACTCGGAAAGACCATCCCTGAAAAGATGCACGCGTGCAAAAAATTTGCGGCTGGAACCTATACGAACCAGATTGGCCCCGGCTGTGGCTTCTTCACTCTGGCCAACACCATCTTGCACGAAGGTGTTCAGCAGCAAGTCGAATACTTCAACGAGCTACAGAAAATCGCGCTGACCGAGACGCGCCTGAAAATACCGCTGCTCGAGGACGAAGAAGGTACGCACGGCGGAATGTTTCCGGGCGCCACGGTTTTCCCGGAGGGGCTGGCCATTGGCAGCACCTTTGACATGCCCCTCGTAAAGTCCATTTATGCCGCGGCTGCGCAGGAATCTCGCGCCGTGGGGATTCACGTCCTCTCAACTTTGGTGCTGGAGTTGGATCGCGACCCGCGGATGGGGCGCAACGAAGAAGCCTACACCGAAGACCCCTACCTCTACTCGCGCATTGCCGCAAACATTGTTGAGAGCGCGCAGGGTTCGAACATTGACGCTCCCGACAAGGTCGTTGCTCTGATGACGGATTTCCCCACCCAGAGCGAGCCGGTGAGCGGTCTGGAGCGCGGCGCAATCAACTTATCGGAACGAACCCTCCGTGAGCATTACTTGCTTCCCTGGATAGCGGCCATCACCAAAAACAACGCCCTGGGGGTTATGGCCGGGTATCCGGAGATTGAGGATGTGCCCGCGCACGCCTCGGAGAAGTGGATGACGGAAGTCCTCTGCCGGGAACTGGGCTTCAAAGGGATCGTGATGAGTGAAGGCAGCGGTTTTGAATCGCTGATCTACGAGGGCATTGTTCCCACCCAAAAGGAAGCGGGTGCGCTGGGTCTGCGTGCCGGAGTGGATCTGGATATCTCTTACGAGCCTGCGTACATGGGCCCGCTCATTGAAAATGTCGCGGAAGGGAAAGTTCCCGTGGCGCTGGTTGATCGGGCCGTGCGGCGAGTGCTGGAACTGAAATTCCGCCTCGGGCTCTTCGAGCACCCGTACGCCAATCTGGAACAAGCCCAAAAGGTCATGCATTCCAAGGCGCATCAGGATCTGGCTTTGCGCGCCGCGCGGGAAGGCATCGTGCTTCTGAAGAACGACAACAATTTGTTACCGTTGAAAAAAGACCTGAAGTCGATTGCGGTGATCGGACCTAACGCGAACAACGCTTCGAATCTGTTTGGAGATTACGCGCCAGAGGTGGTTCTGCAGCCAGTGCATACGATCCTCGACGGGATCAAAGCCAAAGTCTCGCCTGCCACGCGCGTATCTTACGTCAAAGGATGCGGCGTGAAAAGCCAGGATAAGAGTGGCTTTCCAGAAGCCGTTGCGGCAGCGAAGCACGCCGATGTCGCCATTGTCGTCGTGGGGGAACAAGCCCGGAGGGAGGGTGCGGAAAACCAGGAGCCACCTACGGACGGCGAAGGCTATGATGTGGCGAGCCTGGACTTGACGGGTGTACAAGAAGACCTGATCAGGGCGGTCTTCGCCACTGGCACTCCCGCGATCGTGGTGCTCGTTAATGGCCGGCCACTCTCAATCCGCTGGGAGGCGGCGAACATCCCTGCGATTGTGGAAGCCTGGGAACCGGGCGAGCGCGGCGCCGAAGCAATGGCCGATGTGCTCTTCGGCGACTACAATCCCAGCGGCCGTCTCGCCATCACCATTCCGCGTAGCGTGGGGCAACTGCCCGCTTACTACAACTACCAGCCGTCCAAGGCTTATTGGATCCATCGAGGCTGGACCCACGATCGCGGCTACGTGGACATGCCTGGCACCCCCCTGTATCCATTCGGCTACGGGTTGAGCTATTCTAAGTTCGAGTACAGCAATCTTCGCATCGATCCGGCCGAAATCCACCCGGCGGGCAGCGCGCGCGTAAGTGTTGATGTGAAAAATATGGGGGGCCGCGCGGGCGTGGAAACCGCGCAACTCTATCTTCACGAGACTTTTGGCCCGGTCTCGACTCCGGTCAAACAATTGCGCGGCTTCGAGAAAGTGACACTCCAACCCGGCGAGATGAAAACAATGACGTTCACGTTGATGCCAGAGGACCTGCAGTTGCTCGACCAGAAAATGCACTGGGCCGTGGTACCGGGAGATTTTGAAATCATGGTGGGGAGTTCGTCAGACAACCTGCCACTCAAAGGCACGTTGAGGGTGAGATGATGACGCTGCAGAGTGGTGGTGATTTCCCAATTTTGTTGATCCAACGCGACGGCGGCGGGAAAGATAAGGGATAAATCCCTGAATCCGCGTCCGCAACCGGTAAACCGAGGTGCTGGCGGTGAAATACAGCGTGTGGTAGTCGGGGTCTCCCCAGGCCATGTTGGCCGGTTGCTCCGGAACGACAATCGTGCCGAGGTGATGGCCGGCGGGGTCCCACACCCAGATGCCCAGTGGTCCAGTCACGTATAGATTCCCGGAGCGATCAACCCGGATGCCGTCCGGAACGCCATCGTTAGGCCCGCCTGGTTCCCTGCCGAATTGGCGCCCGTTGGCCGGCGTGCCCGGCGGAAGAAAATCGTAAACGCGAATATCCCGGTGTTCGCTGTCGTCCACGTATAGCCGCCTGCCGTCAGGCGAAAATGCCAAGCCGTTCGGCTGGGCAAGATCGCGGGTCAATAGTCGCACCTCTCCTCGAGCGTCGAGGCGGTACACGCCTTGAAAGGGCAGCTCCTGCTTTTCACCCTTGGGCAAATCCAGCGTCGGGTCGGTGAAATAAACCGCGTCGTCCGGCCCCAGCACGACGTCATTCGGACTATTAAATTTCTTTCCTTCGTACCGGTCCGCAAGAACATGGTACTGACCTTTTGAAGTCACACGAATAATGGCCCGCAGCACGCTGGCGCAGTCGAGGAGATTCAAATCGCGGTCGAACGTGTTGCCGTCCGGGTCGCCTAAGTGAATCAGCCCCTCGCGGTGCCCGTCCGGATAAATACGAAATATTTGATTGAGCGTTTCGTCGCTTATGTAGAGAAAGCCACGCGGGTCCCAGACTGGACCTTCCGTGAAACCGAAACCTGTGGCGACGCGCTGCAGCTTTTCTCGCCGGGCAATCAGTTTCCAGAACGTAGGACACTCAGCGCGCAGCTCAAACCTCCGCAGCGGCTTTTCTTGCGCGGCAACTCCTGCCATGGCAAGCACCGCCAAGCTCAGCGCAGGCAGGAGCAATTTCGCGCGCGCGACTTTTTCGGATACACGTCCTTCATTTCCAACGCTAAGACAAGATCTCAAGCTTGTTCGTTCAATCGTCATTACCGGTTCCTTTTGCTTTTTCTCGCCGCACGGCGGACGCCCGCCGCATGGTTTTTGCACCCGCAACCGCGGTAAGGTAACTGATCACATCCTCGATTTCCGCCGCAGTCAGCCGTTCCCCGTAGTTGGAAGGCATCAACGAATTAGGTTGGGGGGTCAGCTTGAGGATGTCCTGCTTCATGAGCAAGTGGAAAGCGCCGTCTGCGCTTAGCAACTGCAAGGAAAAGTTGTCTTCATTGCGAACGAAGCCGCTAAACCGGGAACCGTCGCGCGTCTCCACATTGACCAACTGCCCTCGCGAACCGAGAACATTGCCTGGCCTCAGAATCACTTTACGAATCTCCTCGGCATCGTGAGCTTGCGCGAATCGGGAGAGATCGGAGGCGATAAACGCGCCCTTGCCCCCCGCCATGTGGCACTCAGAACAGTCGGCTTTTCCGAAGAACAATTTTTCGCCCTGCAAGGGATCGCCCTTGACAGCTTTAGGAGAGCCGCTCGCGAGCAGGCGAAGGTAACCGACGATGGTCTCGATCTGGCGGTCGCCGAGAAACCCAAAAGACGGCATGCCTTTTGTCGGTATGCCGTTTCGTATCACCTCCGCGAGCGCGCGGTCAGCGAGCGATTGAACGTCAGGGTTTCCGACAATTCCGGGCCCATGCTGACCGCCTCGTGCATCCAGCCCGTGGCATGCGCCGCAGGAAGATTCAAAAGCTTGTTTCCCGGCGTGGACAGCGGACTGGCCTCCAGCGGAGCGTTGCCTGGATGGGTCGCTCCCTTCCTGCGCCGCCAACAGCTTCAAGGCGGTCCACGGGATGGCGGCCGCAGTGGCAACGATGCCCAGTAGCACAAAATGCGCGCACAGCGTGTACGAGGGTTCGCTACGCCTCATGGAAGGCTCCACGGACAGTTGCGGCTCGGAAAACTCGAGCTAGTTATAGTAAGGTTGTTGCCGGGCCCCGTCAACGGATTGTGCGGCAGAGGAATGCGAGAAGTCCGAATGAACCTCCGGGAAACGATTCAACCAAGATGACCTCGGCGATCCGGGTTTGCGTTTTGTTGGTTGAAACTCTGTGCTTGGCCGCGCTTTCGAGCGACGGCCAGTCGGGAGCCGTCCCGCAGGGCGGGATCAACGTCTTGGACAGCGATTTGCTGGCCTCACCTCCCGCCGCGAATTGGCTCTCTTACAACGGTGACTACTCCGGCCGCCGTTATTCAAGCCTGAACCAAATTAACGTCTCGACCGTCGGCAGGCTTCGAGCCCAATGGGTCTTCCACTCCGACAACTCGCAAATGCTGGAAGTAACTCCAGTGGTGGTCAATGGCGTGATGTACGTGACATCCGGAAACGACGGCTTCGCCCTCGACGCGCGCACGGGCCGTGCCCTCTGGCACAGCAAGCGTCGGCTGACGTCCGGCCTGATCGAGGACGCGTCTCAGCATCATAATCGCGGCATAGCAGTCTGGCACTCCCGGGTTTACATGGAAACGGACGACGCCCACTTGCTCTCGATGGATGCGCGCTCGGGCGGCCTCATCTGGGATGTAGCTTTCGGCCACATCAAGGAAAACCCCGCAAACGGCGCCACCAGCGCTCCCCTGGTCGTCAAAGGCAAGGTGATTGTCGCTCCTTCGGGCGGAGACGCCGGCGTCCGCGGCCACATTGACGCCTTTGATGCCGTCACTGGCAAGCTGGTTTGGAGATTCTGGACGATCCCCGGACCCGGCGAGCGGGGTTATTCGAGCTGGCCGAAAGGCAGCTACAAGCACGGAGGCGGCACGGGCTGGATGCCGGGAACGTATGACCCCGAGACCGATACCCTGTTTTGGGGAACCAGCAATCCCGGTCCCGACTTCGAAGGTTCAGCTCGCCCCGGTGACGACCTTTATACCGATTGTGTCCTCGCGCTCGACCCGGAAACCGGCGCGCTCAAATGGTATTTCCAGTTCACACCTCACGACCTTTTCGATTACGACTCGGTGGAGACACCGGTGATCGTTGACGGCACTTTCCAGGGAAAACCGCGCAAGTTGCTGGCGGAGGCGAATCGCAACGGATTCCTTTATATTCTCGACCGCACGAATGGAAAATTCCTGGCGGCGACTGCGTTCGTCAAGAAATTAACCTGGGCCAAAGGCGTCGATTTGGATGGCCGGCCAATTTCGACAGGACTCATTCCCACGGCCCACGGTGTGGAGATCTGTCCGGGCCTGGAGGGAGCGACGAACTGGTATTCTCCTTCCTACAATCCGGCGACGGGATTTATCTATTTCCTCGCCCTGGAGCGGTGCAACATTTATTACGCCCATCCGGAGCCCTTCGCAAAAGGAAAGAGTTACTACAACACCGGAACGGTCCGCGTGCCCGGGGAAAAAGGCGAGAAGATCCTGCTCGCTTACAGGGTCAATGACGGAACGCTCGCCTGGAGGTATCCGCAGACCGGCGGCGCGGACTCCTGGGCGGGAACCATGACCACCGCGGGAGGGCTGGTTTTCTTCGGCGATGACACGGGCATGCTCGAGGCCGTGGACGCAGGCTCCGGCACACCTCTCTGGCACTTCAATACCGGGCAGCAGATTCACGCCTCCCCCATGAGCTATGCAGTCGGCGGAGTCGAGTACGTTGCGATTGCCGCCGGGAGCGACATTTTCACTTTCGCTCTGGAGCATCATTGAAGGTTGCAAGATATAGTGGCATCTCTGTAGATTCTCTTTCGTTTGTGAAGCGGTAAAATAGTTTTCAGGCGGATGCGGCCTCCGGGGGTACAGTGGAGGCGAAGAGCCTGGCACGGACGTAGGTCAGGTGATTTTTGAAGATGCCGTTGCGGGCGTGGAGGAGTTTACGCGTGGCCGCGACGAGGGCCTGCATTTTGGCTTTGCCGCGCCCCAGCAGTTTTTGGTAGAAGCCGCCGCAATGACCGGTCCCCCACAAGTATGATTGCTGGTCCCGGAAAATAGCAGGGGCGTACGCGAACCGCCCATAGGACACTACAGCCCTAAATCACGTGGCCAAGGTTATGGCCGTGTAAGAACGGGCGGGAAGCTGGAAGGTCATGTGCGCGCCCGCCTTGGGTGGTTCGAGTGACTGCGGGACCACGCGCTTCGGGGTATCGAAGGTGTTCACGGCCTTTAGGTCCGTGCCCGTGAGGACCTGTGCGCTCGTGACCTTGGTCGGCGTAGCACCCTGCCAATCGATCACCAGCTCGCGAGGCTTCTCCAAATCGCGATTCAACACGAACAGTGCCGCAGTCTTGCCTTCCGGATCTGAGGTTGCGGTCACATCCAGATACGGCACGCGCCCCAAGCCGGGCATTGTGGTTCCGCCTGCCCCGAGCGGCCGGCCAAGCCGCCCCACTTCGTACGCCGGCCCTTCGGGAACCAAGCTCAGAACGTTGCCCCGCGCGCTCTGCAAAGCCCATGCATAAGGATAGTAGATGGTGTTCCGCAGCACGCCGTTCTCGTTGGTCATAAGCGGCGCGATTACGTTTACCAATTGGGCCAGGCAAGCCAGCCGCACTCGGTCCGAGTGGCGCAAGAGCGAGTTGATGAGGCCGCCCACCAACAAGGCGTCCTCTAAGTTATACGGTTCCTCGAGCAGGTGAGGAGCTTCCTGCCGATGGCCATTGTCAGCGATCGGTCCGCGCGCCCGGTACCAAACGTTCCACTCATCGAAGGACAGCCAGAGCCGCTTCTGGGCGCGCTTCAGTCCGCGCACCAGGTCGCAGACATCGATGATTTCTTCGATCTGCCTGTCCATCGCCAGGTTCATGGCGAGATATCTTGTCGTGTCGCCGCCGGTTTCCTCAGAATTTCCGAAGTAGCGATGCAACGAAATTGCGTCGACTTCGTTGTAGCACTCCTCCAGCACCTGCCTGTCCCAGTCGAGATAAGTTGTCATGAAGGGGCCGCTCGACCCGCAGGCAATGAGTTTCAGTGAGGGATCGATGACGCGCATCTGCCGCGCTGCATCCGCAGCCTTGCGGCCGTACTCGGCCGCCACCATGTGCCCGATCTGCCAGGGCCCATCCATTTCATTGCCCAGGCACCAGTACTTC
The DNA here is from genome assembly GCA_003225365.1 of Acidobacteriota bacterium. Classification (GTDB taxonomy): domain Bacteria; phylum Acidobacteriota; class Terriglobia; order UBA7540; family UBA7540; genus Gp13-AA74. The sequence continues at coordinate 12,432 of QHZN01000232.1, read as the reverse complement.
ACATTGTGGGGTGCCTCGTAACCGTGCTGTCGCCTGAGATCGCTCCAGCGCGTGCCTTTGTCCACGTTGCAATACTCCACCAATGCCGCGGCCATCTCCGCCGAGCCGGTGCCAAAATTCATCCCCATCAACGGCTCGGTGTTGGCCAGCTTGCACCAGGTGAGAAATTCGTTGGTTCCGAATTGGTTTGTCTCGAGCGTGTTCCAGGCGCGGTCGAGAACGCGCGGGCGGTCCCTCTTGGGGCCCACGCCATCCAGCCAATGGTAGCCGGAAACAAAATTGCCGCCCGGCCAGCGAACAATCGGGACACCCATGCTGCGGATTTCGTCCGTAACGTCGGTGCGGAAACCGCTGGAATCGGCGCGGGGCGAGCCCGGTTCGTAAATTCCAGTATAGATGGCGCGCCCCAATTGTTCGAGGAACGACCCGAAGAGTCGGCGGTCGAGCGTAGAAATCTGGCGCGATGGGTCAACCACCACGCGCGTAGCGGTGCTTTCCATGCGCTGTGCGAAACCGGCACGCCCTCGCCAAGAGCCGGCGGCCAAAGCGATACTCGTCACAGCGGTCTGTTTTAGAAACCGTCTCCTTGGAATTTTGGCCACGCGGGTGTTCCTCCTATTGCGGATTACAGCGGGGGCAGGCGCCTTAAAATGTAAAACTCCCTCTGTTGTTCGCGTTCATATCACGAATGGCGCATTCTTTACAACGCAGTTTTTGGTTCCTGTTCTTGGTGGATTGGCCGCCCGCCTCGATGCTATCAGGCAAACCCTGGTTTACATGGGCGACTTGAGCCAGAGAAACAAGCTTGAGCGGGGGATTTTGGTGGCAAGTGAGTTTGCTTCCGGCGCTTTTTTAGCGGCGCACCGCCTATCGAAACCATTCGGAGGGCGCGAGCCGGGAGACAGGAGCATGAACGCATGATGGATTGCGGCATCGCGTACCAAAGGATCGCCGAAAGTGGGGCTCCGTTCAATCAACCAATCGCCCCATCACTCAATCACTCAATGTCCGTGATTAATGACGGCAAACCTCTTTAACAGGCTGCTGAAAAAGGCGGGAGGGTGTCATTCCGAAGTCCGGCGTTCTTTGCCCGACTGAGGAATCTGCTTTGTTTTCAGGCGCCGCGTGCAAAAGCAGATTCCTCGCGGAGTTTACCCTGAGCCCCTTCGCTTCGCTCAGGGCCGTTCGCAGGGGAATGGCGAACGGGCTCGGAATGACGGCTCCGGCCCCCTTTTTCATCAGCCTTCTAAGGCGGGACCGTATCCAGCCATACTTTCATTTTTTGCTGGCCGCGGTTGCCCCACACACAATAAGGGATAGCCTTGATGCCCACAGGGTCTGCTCCGCCCGCAGCGTGGGCTGGCCGGTAGAGTTCTCGCGTCCAGTCACCCGGAGCCTGTGCGCGGCCTTGGCCCGTGATGACTGTGACGCCCCCTAAAAGCGTCGGCTCGAAATGCGCGGTCAAGTTTGCCGTCAGGGGCAATGCGATGCGGTCGAGGTCTGCCTTGTTGTCGGACTGCTCCAAGCAATAAATGAGGGGGCCGCGGCGCAACGCAACTTGGCCTCGAGATTGTAGAACCTTAGGATTGGCTTCCAGTTTTTCGATCTGCAAAGGAATGGAAAGCTCCAGCACGTCGCTCGGAGACCACTCCCTATTGATAACGGCGTAGCCCTTCGAAACCGGCGGGCTGATTTTCTTCCCATTCAAGGCAATGATGGCATCGCTGGCCCAGCCGGGTAGGCGGAGGTGCAGCCTGAACTCCTGGGGCGATTCGGCCTCCACCTGCAACTTGACGCGGCCTTCCCAAGGGTAATCCGTGGTCTGCTTCAAGCTGACCTTCTGTCCGTTCGCCAGCGTGGCGCTGGCCTGGCCAGCGATGTAGAGATTGACCCACAGCCCGTCCGCGGACTGGATGTAAACGTACCGTCCGATGGATGGGAAAAAGCGAGCCGCTGTGGTCGGACAACACGGGACCTCGAACCATGGTTGACGCTTGAATTTTGTGTCGCAAGCCAGCGGCGTGGCGTAACAAAAAGTGTTGCCTTCCAGCGAGACGCCAGCCAGAACCGCGTTGTAAAGCGACTGCTCGAGCAAGTCGACGTAGCGTCCGTCGCCCGTCAGCTTGAACATCCGATAATTCCACAACACCATCCCTGCCGAGGCGCATGTTTCCTGATAAGCATTGTCGTTGGGAAGGTCGTAGTCGTCGGTGAAGCCCTCATTCTTGGACGACGGCCCGATGCCGCCGGTCACGTACATGCGCCGCAACGTCACGCTGTCGTGTAAGCGGCCAAGCGCCCCGATCAGCCTCGAGTCGCCGGTCTCGTAAGCGACATCAGCCATCCCGGAGTAAAGAAACATCGCCCGCACCGCGTGGCCCACCGCCACGCTCTGATCGCGGACGGGCAGGTTGTCCTGCGCGTAGCTGGTATCGAACGCCGTCGGATGGGCCAGGAAAAAATGGTCGCCGAGCGGGCGAATGTAGAAATGCTCCTGGAGAGCGCGCACCTTGATCGGCACGCCCTGGCGCCACAGAACCGTGCGATCGGCCGGCAGATTGTTGTACTCGTTTTCGAAGACGGATGGCTTCTTGCCGCGCTCGTTCAAGTAGAATTCGGCCAACTTCAGGTAACGTTCGTCGCCGGTCGCCCGATACAACCGCACCCAGGCGAGTTCAATTCCCTCGTGGCCCGAAAGGCCGTCGCGCTTTCCGGGTCCAAAGGTCCGGTCAAAGCAGTCGGCCAGTTTGATGGCAACCTCCAGAAGGGATCGTTTGCCGGTGGCTTCGTAGTGCGCGACCGCGGCCTCGAAGAGATGGCCTGAACTAAAGTCCTCATGAAAGAATGCCAAGTTTCTGAAGCGCAGGTCCGGCTCCTCGATCTGGACGTGCGTATTCAGGTAGCCGTCCGGTTGCTGGGCGTCGGCGATCTTGGCGATGAGGTCGTCGACTTTCCGCTCGAGCTCGGAATCGGGGGGGCTTCCGAGCACGTACGAAGCGCCTTCAATCCACTTGTAGACGTCCGAGTCCGCCCACCAGGGCCCGCCGAACGTCCCTGTGATTTTCTTTGCCGCAATGTCAAAGTTGCGGATGCATCCGGTGGCTTCAAGCTCCTGGTAGACGTGATCGAGAGTCTTGGTGCGATTGATTTCGAGGCGAGGCGACCAGAATTTGTCTTCAATCGTGATCTGCTTCAACGGAATTTCGGCAAACTTTGGAGCCACCGTCCCCTCCCTCGCCTGCGGCGCTTTTCCAGCGCCCAGCCAAGCCGGGGGCCCCAACAAGACAACTCCCGTCGCCGTGAATCCAAGAACTGACCATTTGATTTCAGTTCGATACGTGCGCATTCGCGTCGCCTCAGGGGTTGGTCGAGAACTTGTAAACCGTCGTTTGATGATAGGTCTGACCAGGTTTCAGTTCGGTGGTAGGGAATTTGGGTTGATTGGGGGAATCCGGGAAGTGTTGCGTCTCCAGGCAAAATGCCGAGCGGTGCGGGTACGCCTTGCCGCCCTTGCCGCGAACTTTGCCGTCCAGAAAATTCCCCGTGTAGAATTGTATTCCCGGTTGTGTGGTCAGAACTTCCAATACGCGGCCGGAGCCGGGATCGGTAACGCGCGCCGCCAGCGTCAAGCTGTGGCCCGCGCGATTCAAAACAAAGTCGTGGTCGTAGCCCCTGCCGAATTTAATCTGCTCGTCATCGGCGTCGATGCGCGCCCCAATGGCTGTGGCCTTGCGGAAGTCAAATGGAGTGCCTTCGACCTTCCGCAATTCGCCGGTGGGAATCAGCGTATCGTTCACAGGAGTGAACCGGTCGGCGTTGATTTGAATCTCGTGCTTCAGAATGTCGCCCTGGCCCTCGCCGACGAGATTGAAGTAAGAGTGGTTGGTGAGATTCAGCACCGTGTCTTTGTCGGTGGTCGCGGCGTAGTCGATCTTCAGCTCGTTCGTGTCGGTCAGCGTGTAGGTCACTTTCGAGGTCAACTGGCCCGGATAGCCCTCCTCGCCATCCGCGCTGACGTAGGTCAACTCCAGCGCCGGAGGATTTTGGGAGGATGAGTGCGCCGTCCAAAGCCGTTTGTCGAAACCCTTCACGCCGCCGTGCAGGCTGTTGGGTCCGTCGTTCTGCGCCAGCCTGTATTCCACGCCGTTCAGCTCGAACCTGGCCTTGGCGATGCGATTGGCGTAGCGGCCGACCAGCGCGCCGAAGAAGGGATTGTTGCCCAAATAGCCGTCGAGATTGTCGAACCCGAGAACCACATCTGCCATTTTCCCGTGCCGGTCGGGCACGAGAATCGAAACCACCCTGCCACCGTAGTTCGTAATCCTCACTTCCATGCCGCTTCGGTTCGTAAGCGTGTAGAGATCCACGGGACCCTCCGCTATTTTTCCGTAAGCGCCCCTCCGGATGCCTGCCGTGGCCTTCGGCGCGGGCGCGCTGAATGCGCGTGCAACGCCTATCAGAATCAGGCCACACCAACAAGCCAAAGGCCTAAGGCGCGTCATAGTTTTCCTTTCCGATCCTGTCATGGGCGCTCTGAATGGAGGTCGAGACCACAGCGCCTAATCGCTTAACCCCGCAATAAACCTCGGTGGCCGCGCTGATCTGAAGAGCAATCTTTTTTGCCGTTCAGTCCCCGTGACAGTCAAAATTCCTATACTGCCGCGAGTTTGTGTTGTCAAGCCGCAAATACCCGAATGTCTTCTCCCCCTATGCGAAGCTTGATTCTGCCCATACTCCTCAGCCTCAGTTCTTGGTTTCGAACTTGGAAATTTCTGCAAGTTGAGATTCTTGCCCTGCGCCATCAATTCACTGCGCTCGAGCGAGCCCAGCAAAGCCGCGCTCGTCTCACCTCGACTGCTCGTTTGCTTTGGGTAACAAATAATCCCGAGACGATCAACCCCAGATTTGCTGGACGAGAAGTTCTCGACGCTCGCTCCTAGCGTTCTCGTCCTGCGGTCGAGTTCATGGCAGTCACGACGGTCCTACAAGTAAGTTGCCATGCAAGAACTTGACGAATGTCACGATTAAGAATAAAGTATACCATTCTGGATACGCCGATACGCACATCTTCTCAATGGTCAAACGAATCCACCAGCCGGTGTCTGGTTCACGTCACCCGCGCCGGGGTGTCAGTCAATTCGATATGCGTCAGAAAAGGTAAGATCATTAACCAAGTCTTTACGGCGAAGCGGTCAGTCAGCTGCTATCAGATCCTCGAGCGGCGGTTTATAGTTGGCCGTCGCTGACCAAACGGAGGACGAAGCTTGTGATCATGCGCAATTTCTTTCTGATGTGCTCGCAAAGCCGCTGGCTGCGCGAGCACGCCGCGAAGCACCGGTTCGTGCGCCGCGCCGTATCGCGATTTATGCCGGGCGAGACGGTTTCGGACGCCCTTGCCGCCGCCGTGGCGCTTCGAGGCGGTTCAATTGGTAGCGTTTTCACCCGCCTGGGCGAGAACGTCACCGACGCCAACGAGGCGGAAGAGGTTACCACACACTATTTGGAGGTGCTGGAGCGCATAAGGGTGATGGGCTTGGGCGCTGAAGTCTCCGTCAAGTTGACTCAACTGGGCCTCGACCTCGATCTGGAGTTGTGCTATGGCAACCTCACAGAAATCATCAAGAATGCTGGCGCCAAAAGCGTGGTCTGGGTTGACATGGAAGCCAGCAACTATGTTGACGCCACGCTCGATCTCTACCGCCGCGCCCGCAAGGTCTTTCCCAACGTCGGCATTTGCCTGCAAGCGTACCTCTACCGCACCGCGAACGACCTGGCAAGCCTGGTACCGCTGGGCGCGGCCATTCGCTTGGTGAAGGGGGCTTACCTGGAACCGCCGTCCGTCGCAATGCCGCGCAAGAGCGATGTGGACGCTGCGTTCTTTGCTCTTGCTCAGCGGATGCTCGCCGACGACGCTCGCGCTGCCGGAGTGCGGCCAGCATTTGCCACCCACGATCGCAAACTGATACAGCGAATCATCGAATATGCACAGTCTAAGAATCTTGGGAAGGGCAGCTTGGAGTTCCAGATGTTGTACGGTATCCAGACGGAGGAACAGCTCCGGCTGGCGCGGGAGGGCTGGAAGTCGGTGGTATTGGTCGCTTATGGCAGCTATTGGTTCCCGTGGTACATGCGGCGTCTGGCCGAGCGGCCCGCCAACGCGTGGTTTGTGGTCCGCAATCTTTTCGCGACTTAGTGGGCGGTATTTGGTTGGACGGGGCGGGTAGAAAGCGAGCTTGCTTTACGCGTCTCCACATTTGATTAGACCTCAACCGGGGTACGGGCCATGAGTCGAGCCACCCCCCTGGCCGCTACACCTACGCCTAGTATCGGAGGCACCAATTCATGCGAATGCGCCATGGCTGGCCCCGAAGACTGTTTCTGGGCATGATGGGGATGATGTTACTCGGGGCCCAGGGGCAGGCGCAACAGCGGCGGCGTGAGGAGGTGCCGGAAGGCTTCCGCTTCCGTTTCGTTGCTCCGGCTGAAGGCAACCGCGTGGCGGCGGTTGCCGGAATTCCTGGAGACCCGAGCACTTACTATGCCGGCGCAGCGTCCGGCGGCGTTTGGAAATCGACGGATGGCGGAAACCGCTGGATTCCCATCTTCGACGAACAACCCGTCGCCGCTATCGGCGCCATAGCCGTCGCGCCCTCCGACCCAAGCGTGGTGTGGGTGGGAACGGGCGAGGCGTGGGTTATCCGCGATACGGACGTGATGGGCAACGGTGTCTACAAGTCCACGGATTCGGGCAAGACCTGGACGCACGTGGGTCTGGACGAGACAGGTCGAATCGGCCGGATCCTTGTTGACCCTACGAACCCGGATTTGGCGTTCGTCTGCGCGGTCGGCCGCGCAACTGGGCCGCAGCAGGAGCGTGGGGTCTATCGGACCACCGACGGCGGCGCGCATTGGGTGCGCGTGCTCTTCGCCGATGAAAAGACGGGATGCTCCGGCCTGGCAATGGACCCGCACAACCGTCGCATCTTGTTTGCGGGCATGTGGCAGGTTGAAATCCACACTTGGGGAGAATTTAGCGGCGGGCCGGGGAGCGGCGTCTATGTCTCGCGTGACGGAGGCACAAAATGGACCCGCATGGAGGGTCACGGGCTTCCGAAACCACCTCTGGGCAAGATTGATGTTGCCGTGGCTCCCACCAATTCCAACCGAATCTATGCGCTGATTCAGACCAAAGACCAGGGCTCGGTTTGGCGATCGGATGATGCGGGTGAAAACTGGCACGCCGTGAGCTACGACCGCTCGCTGATCGGAAGGGCGGGGTATTACATTCGCATTGTGGTATCGCCCGGGAATGAGAACGAAATCTACGTGGCCAACAGCGAATTTCACCAGTCCGTGGACGGCGCTGAAACGTTCCAGCAGGTTCCGTGGGGCGGCGATAATCACGACATTTGGGTGGACCCGCTCAATCCCGACCGCTTTGCGATCAGCGATGACGGCGGTCTAAACATTACCACCGTACATGGCCGTGGGTTCCATAACGTCAAGCTTCCGATCGGGCAGATGTACCACGTGGCCGTCGACGACGAGATTCCCTACGACGTTTACACGAACATGCAGGACGACGGCAACATGCGCGGGCGGAACACCTCTGAAGTCGGATGGGACCACGGGATGGGAGGGTGCGAATCGGGATTCACAATTCCTGATCCGACGGACCCGAATATCGTTTGGGCCACGTGTTACGCAAACGAGGTGACGCGCTGGGACGCCAAGAGCAAGCTGGCCCGTTCCGTGAGCCCCTGGATGCACACTCTCGATTCGCCGCCCAAAGACGCCAAGTATCGTTGCCATTGGACTCCGCCCTTGGCGATTGACCCTTTCGACCACAACACCATTTATTACGGTTGCCAGGTTGTCTTCAAGACTTCAAACGGAGGTCAGAGCTGGACCGTCATCAGCCCCGACCTTTCCACTCAGGATCCGAACCATAACCTCTCCTCCGGAGGATTGGTTGGCGACAACCTGGGCACGTTCTACGGTGAGGTCATTTTCGCGATCGCGCCTTCCCAGGTTCAGAAGGGCTTGATTTGGGCGGGCACTAATGACGGCCAGGTGTGGCTCACCACGCAAGCTGGCGGCGAATGGAAGAACGTCACCAGGAACATCACCGGCCTGCCGGCCTGGGGAACCATCACCAGCATCGAGCCTTCTCGTTTTAATGCGGGAACAGCCTACATCTCCGTAGATCTCCATCTTGTGGATGACCGCGGCCCGTACATCTACAAGACCTCCGACTTCGGGCAGACTTGGCAAAGCATCAGCAGCGGCTTGCCAAAACATGCGCTTTCTTACGTCCGCGTCATCGCGGAGGATCCCAACTGCCATGGCTTGCTGTTCGCAGGCACTGGTAACGGGCTCTATCACTCGCTCGATGACGGAGGGCACTGGACGGAGCTTCAAGAGGGCTTGCCCCACGCTCCGGTTTCGTGGGCGGTTGTCGAGAAACGATTTCACGACCTGGTGATCTCAACATACGGTCGCGGGCTTTACATTCTGGACGACATCTCAATGCTCGAGCAGAGGGCGCGTAAGACCGTGGACGCGCCGGTGCAGTTCTTCGCTCCGCGCCCCGCCTATCGATTCAGTCGCCGAGGGCGGGCGTATTTTGATTTCACCCTCAAGTCGGCGCCGAAGAATCCCGTTCAAATCGAAATCCTGGACTCGGCAGGGAAATTGATTCGAAAGCTCGAAGCCCCAGGGCGCCAAGGAATCAACCGCGTCCCTTGGGACCTGCGTCACGAACCGCCGCGATTGGTGAAACTTCGGGCAGAAGCCCCCGACAACCCGCACGTCTGGGAGGAAGCACGTTTTCGAGGCGCCGAGTCGCGCCCGGTGTTGCACTGGGGCATAGAACAGGCACAGGTAGGCCCGGTGGTCCGCGCCGGTAATTTCAATGTTCGACTCAGCGTGGAAGGCCAGACTCTTACGCAGCCACTCACTGTTCTGCGGGACCCGCATTCGCCAGGGAGCGACGAGGATATCGGCGCCACAGTCAAATTGCAGCTTCGCATCCGCGATGACATCAGCAACCTGTCCGATATGGTGAATCAGATCGAGTGGCTGCGAAAGCAGCTCGACTTGGTGGGAAAGGCGCTCCGCGATCAAAAGGCCGACGCCAGCCTGCTCAAATCCGTGGACGACATGGCACAAAAGATGACGGCGATCGAGTTCAAGCTGATCAATCGCGAGGATGCGAACAGCGACGACAAATATTACGTCGAAGCCGACAAGCCTTACTTGAATCTGATTTGGCTGAACGGTGAAGTAGGCACGGGCGCGGGCGATGTGGCCGGCGGCGCCGATTTCGCGCCGACCGACGCGGCGAGGGAGCTCTTGCAGGGCATTGAGAAAGATCTTGCAGCGGCGCAAGGCGAATTCCGCCAGTTTGTGGAAGAGGCGCTTCCTGCCTTTAATCGCTCCCTCGCCTCACATCGGGTCACTCCACTGACTGCCGCAGGTTCGCCAGCCACAGCCAATCCGGGCGCCATGGAACGGCGGGTGGATTGATCGCAAGCTGGAGAGGTGAGGACCGCGACTTGAGTTGCGAGCTTCGTTTCGCGCCTCAATGCTTTCCTCGATCGGATGAGGAGCTTGTTGTTCCCTCTTTGACAAGTTGTTTGAGCGTCGCCTGCGGCAGAGTTTGGGCTTCTCGTTCTTCTGTTTGCATCGCGCTGACCCGCGCCGCCAACTCTGCGGCCTTTGCTTCGTTCCCCTTCCGCCGATAAGCCTGCGCCAGCAAATACAGCGGGCTGCTTGCCTGCGGGTTGAGCTCCGCGGCCTTCTCGAGTTGTTCGATGGCGCCATCCACCTCGCCCCGGCTGAGAAGCACCTTGCCTAAATCAGAGCGAGAGTGCCAGAAATCCGGATTGTTGCGGATCGAAGCTTGAAGCGCTGCAAGCGCCTCATCACCTTCACGACTTCCCGGCACGGCGCCCGCATGCAGCAGCGCCTCTGCGAACCAGTATAGGGCGAAGTAATCGTCGGGGTCCTGCTTCGAAGCTTGCCGGAGAAGCTCGACGGCTTTGTCGAGGTGGCCAGTTTGCATAGAGACCAGGGCCGTAGCAACCACGGGAAGAGAGTCTTTTGGAGCCAGCTTCGCGGAGGTGGTGAAATCCTGCTCGGCTTCGGAGAACTGGCCTTTCATGGCGTGCATCACGCCGCGCTGGACGTAGAGGCGCTCCGAGCCAGGCAGGTGGGTGAGCCCGATGTTGGCTACCTCCAGGCCCAGATCATAGTTGTCACGATCGAGGGCGATCTCGCACAGGCCGAGATAGCCGTCCTCGTTCTTAGGATCCAGATGCGTCGCCAGCCGCCACGCGTTATAGGCTTGCTGGGTTTGACCATTCTTCAAATACGCTGTGGCAGCCACGGCGGCCAGCTCAGCGGTCTGATAGCCTTGATTCAGAAGCTCGTTCGCACGAGCATCTGGCCGGCCGCGAAGTGGCCCGCGCCATCCTTCTCGGGAATGCTCGCTAGAATCGCGAGCGCTGACTTTCGGTCGCCCTTTCGAAGTGCCGCGCGCGCTCGTTGGATGACGGCTTGCGCGCGTGGCTCCTCATTTCCCGAGATTGAAGTGGCCTTTCCCTTTTTGCCCTGGTCTGGGTGTGCCTCTGTGCGCTCTGTGGTATATGCCTTTTTCTGAGGCGGGCTGCACAAGAAATTCACCACCGAGAGCACAGAGATCACTGAGCAAGAGAGACGGACAAGAATGAAAGCCCCGCAATGTATCGCCATGGGAGTCAGCAGGCTCGACGATTCTACAAAAAAATACGGAGCCGCAAAGGGTGGGCCCCGCGGCTCCGCAGGATCTTTCGTTTGGTCCCCCGGCTAGAACTCGATTCTGAGACCGAATTGAATGTCCCGAGCGGGGAATGACCCGAAGGCCTGACCGAAGCCTCCGCTGGAAATATCGCTGTCGAGGCTATTCAGGTTGACGTTGTTAAACGCGTTGAAAAACTCCGCACGAAATTCCGCCTGTGCGCCTTCTTGACCCACAAACCAAGGAATGTGGGTCTTCTTGGCGAAGGCAAGGTCGGTATTGATGTATCCCGGCCCAACGAAGGTGTTGCGTCCAACATTTCCTGGGGCAAACCCCGCGGGCGCCGTGAACAGGGTCTTGCTGAGAATCCCCGTGAGGAACTGTTGCTTGTTGAAGCCGCTGTGCGCAACGCTGCCCGAGATATCCGGGCGATCCCCGAAGGTCCCGTCAGCATTATAGTCGCAGCCTCCGCAAAAAACGGTGAAGGGCGTGCCCTTTTGGAGGATCGTGATGTTGCTCAGCTGCCATCCATTGAGCAATGCGCCGACGACTCCGGAGCCGCTGCTCACGCGCGGCACTTGCCAGAGGGTGCTGAACGACAGACGGCGAGAGACATTGAAATCGGCCGGCCCATATTCTGCTTTGAGGTTCAGGGGATCAAACGGTTCCGGCCCGAAGGTCTGCGCCTGATCGATCGCCCTTCCATAAGTGTAGGCGGCCTGGAAGTTCACTCCATGGGAAAAGCCACGGTTGTGAACGCTCAGCGTGCCGCCTTTATAGTGTGAGCTGTAATTCGACTGGCCGTAGAACAAGCCTCCGAAGCTATGGTTGTAGCCGGTATAGCCGCCGTTCAGGATCGTGTCGCCGGCGAACCGGTTGACGTTGAACGACGAATACATGTGATGGCCTTCCGAGCCGATGTAATCGCCCTCGACCAGCCAATTGGTCCAGACCTCGTACTGCGCGCCCAGCGACCAGTTGATGCCGTATTGAATTTTCAAGTTGGGATCGGTAACAACCTGGCTTGTGAAGATGCGCGCGCTCGTCGTGCAGGTCCCATCTGAGGCAAAAGCCGTGCAAGTGAAAAGGCCATTTTGACTGTCGAGGAAAACGCTGTTCAAGCCCAGTCCCGTCACCGCCGGGAAATTGTACGGCGAATTCCCGGAAGCCCCCAAACCGTAGGCCGGCGCACAAGGCGGGTTATTCCGGAGATCGCAATTCGCGTTGGCCACCAGGGGCAGGTTGTTGCGGTCGCCCGTATACAACTGGTTTTCGGGCCGATCGTAAAACATTCCCCACCCGCCACGCACCGACATTTTTCCTCTCTTCGTCGGATCCCAGGCAAATCCTAAACGCGGCGCGATGTTGTTGACGCGGGTGTGCCAGAGCTGCGGGACGTGCTCCATCTTCATATCGGCAATCCGCTCCTGCCACCTGGTGCCGCCCTGAAACACTCCATTGTTCAGCCGGTCGAACCTTTCCGTAGGACCCGTGAAGACCTCCCAGCGAACACCCAGATTGAGCGTGGTATTCGGCCTTAATTTGAAATCATCGTGGAGGAACGCGCCAAGGTCCGTGGAGCGATAGGCGAAGTCCACGTTGACTGTACCAACCTGCTTGGTCTGTGGATCGAACTGGATGTTGGATTCGTC
>QHZN01000414.1 GCA_003225365.1 Acidobacteriota bacterium | reverse complement strand
TAGACAAGTCAGCGGCGTGGCCAGTTCGCGCGGTCGTCTGTTCGCAAATGAACGCTGTTCGGCTTGTCAAGCAACGCCGGAGCTGTCTCTCTCTCGACGGCATCACCTCGATCTCGGCCGAGACATTTTATGGCATGCTTGACCGGCTGCTGCCACGGCCCGGAGTGCCCCCTTGGGACGTCTGGCCCTGGCCGCCGCATCTGCATTGCGGCATCTTTGTGCATCGGGTCCGGGGTTTACCGTCAGGCCTGTACATCTTCGAGCGGAGTCCGACGGTCCACGAGCACCTACGGCCCGCGCTCCGTGCCGACTTCCTTTGGAAACGTCCAGAGGGCTGCCCTGCGTGCCTGCCACTTTTCGAACTGGTCGCGGGAGACTTCCGGGAGCAGGCACAGGTGGTGAGCTGCCATCAGGAGATTGCCGGCGACGGCGCCTTTAGCCTCGGTATGGTTGCCGAATTTGCCGAAAGCATCCGTGCCACAGGTGCATGGTGGTATCGAAAACTGTTTTGGGAATCCGGCCTGCTGGGGCAGGTGCTGTACTTAGAAGCGGAGGCCGCCGGTGTCCGCGGCACTGGGATCGGATGTTACTTCGACGACGCCTTTCATGACTTGCTCAGCCTGGGCGGGGATCGCTTTCAGAGCCTGTACCACTTTACCGTTGGCGGTCCGGTTGACGACCCGCGGCTGATGACGCTGTCGGCCTATTCCCACTTAGACAGCGCGAGGCTTGAAACCGCTTGAACATCGAGTTGCATGCTAGGGTCCACTACCACGTAGCCGGCCTCTCCCAACGCATTGGCAAGGAGGGGCGGCTGCGACAATCAGGGCATCCTAGACCACCGCCGGCGACTAAGGCCGCTCTTCGCCGGCTGCTGGGTTATTGATATGTTGATCGGGAAAAAGAAAATTGTCTGGAGCCCAGTCTAACCAGCCGTTGAAGTTGACGGGGCCGGCATTCGGGCGTTTCGCGGTATGTCGTCCACCCAGCCGGCCCCGCAACTTAACTTGGTCGTTAGCCTCTTGGAGGATCGCCGCCAAGAGCGGCTGTTCCCACAACCATCGCCGGGCGGTGCAACCACCGTTGAACTGGCCCATCAAGTAGTCGCGCATCACCGCCAAAGCAAGTCGTTGAAACTTGCGGGATTGACCTCCGATTTGGTAAATCGGTCCTTCCCCTCACCCCTCTGCCCCAAGCCAAAAGTTGCAATAGCCTCGTCTTTGGCCTGGGAGGCGCTATATTGGAGGTAGGTTGCGATCGCAAGAATTGGAGGAAAAGAAGATGAATACGCCATCTCGAATCGAGCGGGACACGATGGGCGAGGTTCTGGTTCCTGCGGATGCACTTTACGGCGCCCAGACCCAGCGCGCGGTCGAAAACTTTCCCATCAGCAGGCTTCGGTTTACACGTCCCTTCATCCGCGCGCTAAGCCTCATTAAAGCTGCAGCCGCCAGGGTCAACGGCGAACATCCCTACCGCGATACATGTGGCCGCCGCAGAGATCGTCCACCGTGAGCTGCTCCCGGCGATGACGCACCTGCATTCTAAGTTTCGAGAAAAGGCCGGGGAGTTTGACGATGTCCTCAAGATTGGTCGTACCCATTTGCAGGATGCTGTGCCGATTCGCCTTGGCCAGGAGTTCAACGGCTACGCGCGGCAAGTCGAACTCTCACTGGATCGAGTTCGGAGAGCGCTTGACGGGATATACGAACTGGCGCTCGGGGGAACCGCTGTCGGTACAGGATTGAATACACCATCGGGCTTCGCAACGGCAACGATTCGGGTTCTGGCGGAACAGGCGAAGCTGCCGTTCCGGGAGGCTCAAAATCACTTCGAAGCACAGGCTTCCAAGGATGCGGTGTGCTTTCTCAGCGGAGCACTGAAGACCTACGCTGTGTCGCTCACGAAAGTCGTGAATGACATTCGTTGGTTAGCGTCGGGGCCCCGGTGCGGGCTCGGAGAATTGCGCTTACCTGCCGTTCAACCCGGTTCCAGCATCATGCCCGGCAAGGTAAATCCGGTGATTGCTGAGAGCGTGTTGATGGTGTGTGCTCAGGTGATCGGCCATGACACCACGATCACTTGGGCTTGCGCGTCAGGTAACTTGGAGTTGAACGTCATGATGCCGGTGATTGCCTACGACCTTCTGGAGTCGATTGAGCTCCTCGCTGCGACCACGAAGAACTTCGAAGAGAGGTGCATTGCCGGCCTGCGGGCCGACCAGGAACGCGCGTCTGCTTTCGTTGAGCAGTCCCTTGCGATGGGCACAGCTCTTGTTCCGGAAATCGGCTACGATCGAGCTGCAGGGCTCGTGAAAGAGGCCTACGAAAGTGGTAGAACGATCCGAGAAGTTGCCCGCGAAAAAAGCGGGATACCCGCCGATCGTCTGAGTCGACTTCTCGATCCTCTTCGCCAGACGGGCCCAACTTAGTTATGAGACGGCCCGGAAATCTCTGGCCACGAAGGACAGCGAAGCGACTCGGTGTTTCGCCACCAAGCAGGTTCACAAAACACTTGTCAAATTTCTGCAGCCAATTCAATCGCGCCGTTCCCACTCCGAGAGCTCCCGAAGAGCACCCATTCATAATGCGTAGAAGTGTAACCCCTGACTCCCCCGAAGCCTTAGGGCTGATCGGAAGAGGAAGCGTACATGAGTGCAGGCCTCGCCGACAGATAGCTCCCTTGTAACGCCGTTGTGTAGACCGAAGTCTCTCAACTTCTGCATCGCCGACTTGGAAACTACGCCAGTGCCTTGCGGCTCCCCCTTTGACATCAGCGGTCACTTGGCCGTGAAGTCGCTAGCAGAAGTGATCGACCCGATGGAAATGCCAAAAGTGGGGGTCTATTACTGATGGCTGGTTACTGCGAAAGAGGCTTTTCAGACCTGGTTGCGGCCAACCGGAAGTTAGCACACTGACCCGAGGCTAGTCAGTGCGGGGGTCGCGGCACAATCCATCTCCCTTCCGGCAACTGCTCACGCCTGGCCTTTATGAGCGCACAGGCCCACGCTGAGGGGCAGTGCCCGCTCGCACAGAATCTTCAACCTATCAATTCGCCGTCATCGCCAACGATT
>QHZN01000264.1 GCA_003225365.1 Acidobacteriota bacterium | reverse complement strand
TATGTTTTAAGCGCGGACAACCACGTTCACTTTGAAGTCCCAGACTACGACAGAAGCCGGCCACTGGTTATTGACCCAGTGCTCGACTACTCGAGCTACATCGGCGGCTCGGGAGGCGATTTGGCCCTCGGCATTGCGGTGGACAGCGCCAACAACGCCTACGTCACGGGAAGGACCGGTTCGACGAACTTTCCGATTACCTCCGCCGAGCAAGCCACGATCGGGGGGAATATCGATGCCTTCGTCACAAAGTTCGACCCCTCGGGTGCGCTTGTTTATTCGACGTATCTTGGCGGAGAAGGATCGGACGCAGGGACAGGAATCGCTGTGGATGCCTCGGGGAGCGCTACGATTGTCGGAAACACCACCTCTTCTGCGTTCCCGACCACCTCCGACGCTTTCCAGACCACCTACGCCGGGGGGGGCGATGCCTTCGTCGCGCGTCTTAGCGCCACAGGGACCACGCTGGTTTATTCGACCTATCTGGGAGGAACCGGCGAGGATTTCGGCCAGGGCGTTGCTCTAGACGCCGCGGGCAACGCCTACGTGGCCGGCTCGACCGAGTCCACGGACTTTCCTGTCGTCATGCCCCTTCAAATCGGGCTCAATGGCCCTTCAGACATATTTGTCTCCAAGTTAAACCCTACCGGCACAGCGCTAATCTACTCGACGTACCTTGGAGGTTCGGGCGGAGAATCGGGACGGGGGATTGCAGTGGACAGTTCCGGCGACGCCTACGTAGCGGGCTTCACGGCTTCAACCGACTTCCCGACGCAGAACGCTTTCCAGAGTTCCAGCGGCGGCGGCACAGACAGCTTCGCCCTGGAGTTCAATCCCGACGGATCAGAGCTGATTTTTTCCACTTACCTCGGCGGCAGCGGACAGGATAGGGCCTTCGGAATCGCGCTAGACGCTGTGGAAAGCATTTACATAACAGGTGACAGCCAGTCTTCGAATTTCCCCGTTACGGCCGGCGCCTTTCATCTCGTCAACAACGGGGGTGGGGACGTTTTCGTCTCCAAGTTTGCTCCTGGCGGGACCTCGCTGGTTTATTCGACGCTGCTGGGAGGGGCGGGGCCGGACGAGGCGACGAGTATCGCCGTGGACGCTTCAGGCCAAGCCGCTATCACGGGATTTACCCAGTCGAGCGATTTCCCAGTGGTGAATCCATTCCAAAAAATTCCAGGAATTTCCGGAGCGGGTACTTGTGGTTCCACGCTCTGCTCCGACGCCTTTGTGAGCTTGTTCGGGCCCTCCGGCGCGGTGGTTTTTTCGACGTATCTCGGGGGGAGCGCGAACGACTTCGGCCAAGGTGTGGCAGTAGATTCATCGGCGGGCGTTTACGTAGCCGGGGGGACGGCTTCACAGAATTTTCCCGTTATTGCCGGGGCGGCGGAAGGCACTTATGCCGGCGTCGGTAGCAGTGGGAATGCGTTCGTGGCCAAGGTGGTCGATGTGGACGCACCGGCTGTGGCCCTGACGCCGCAGCAGATCAATTTCGGCTCCCAGGCGCTCAATACTCCGAGCGATCCTAAAACGGTGGTGCTGATTAACGAGGGCAGCGCCCCCCTTGGCATCTCAAGTATCAAAGCTACGGGAGACTTTTCCCAGATTAACAACTGCGGGACGGTGGTCCCGGCTGGCGGGGGGGCGTGTTCCATCCAGATCACATTTAAGCCGACTGCGACCGGCACCGTGACGGACCAGCTCGCCATCACCGACAATGCCGTCGGGAGCCCGCAACTCATCACCGTGACCGGCACGGGGGCTTTTCCCATCGGCACTCTAACCATTTCTCCGACCAGCCTATCGTTTCCTCCTACCTTGGTCGGCTCCACCACTTCGGCCCAGACTGTGCGCGTCACGAACACCGGCATCGCGGCAATTCAAATCACGAACATCTTCGTGACGGCGGGGTTTAATCAGACGAACACTTGCGGCGCGCTCCCCGCCGTTTTAAACGTGAGTGGAAGTTGCAGCATCAACGTCACGTTCTCGCCCGCCAAGACGAGCGGTACCACGGGGACATTGACCATTACCGACTCGACGGGCGCCTCACATGCGGTCGCGCTTTCCGGAACCGGCAGTCCCCAGTTTTCCCTTTCCGCCAGTGCCACCTCCACGGTCCTGCTCATCGGCGCGGCTTCGACAACGTTCATGATTTCCGCATCCGCGCCCGGTTCCTTTCTGACCGCAATTGCCCTTTCATGTACCTCGGTCGCGGGCGGTGCGGCGTGCGGGTTCAACCCCTCGACGATCAACGCCGGCCAGTCGAGCACTTTGACCGTGAATAAACTTTCGGCGACGAGCCCAAATCCTTTGAACATCACGGTTGTCGGCACAGCCGGGGCGCAATCCGCCAACGTCACTTTGAACGTTTTCTTCTCCGATTTTTCCCTGACGGCCACCCCTACCGTGAATTCGGTGAGCGCCGGGCAATCTACCAACTACGCGGTTACGGTCACACCCACCAACGGATTCGACGCGGTGGTTCTACTGGATTGCGAGAACCTTCCTCAGAACACCACCTGCGCGTGGTCCCCACCCGGACTTACGCTAAACGGTTCCACGGCCGCGACGGCAACTCTGACCGTCAAGACCACATCACAGACCTCGTCGGGGCGGTTGTGGCGCGGCTGGGAGCGCCTTCGCAACGGCCCGTGGCCGGGCGGTCCCTGGATCCTGTGGTTCGGCGCGTGGCTTGCTGTCCTAGCCTCGCTCGGCAAATTTCGGGTGGTGAAGGCCGAGCGGGGCCCCCTACCGGCACGTCTTGCGCCGCGATTGGCTCTGCTGGGTTGGGCGGTTTTGTTTTCGCTGTTGCTCTTAGAGCTCGGCTGCCAGACATATTACAATGGTCTCCATATAAGCCCGGCACCGATCGGAACACCCTCTGGAAATTACACCATCGTGATCAGAGGGACGCTCGGGAGCAACGGCGGTGTCACAAGGGGAACAGCCGTCAATCTAGCGGTTGGACCGGGCTAAGGCCCCGAACCCCGATCGGCCCGGATTTCGGCAACGCTTAAATCTCTTGGGAGGAACCATCGTGGAACGAAGCCGCTCTGGCATGTTCCCGCGCGGCGGGATTGGGGCCCTTCTTGGGAAGGGAGCTTTTGGCCTATTCGTGTTGGCCGCAGTTTTGGGACCGAGCGCGCCCGCCGTGAACCGAGGCGAGGCAGTGCCAGCCTTGAGCCCGAGGCCGAGCATTTCTCCCGAGAAGTGGGCCGGGCTTTATGTTCACCAGCCTTTACGGTTTGAAGAGAACGTGGGGCAGACGGACCGGCGGGCGGATTTTCTGGCCCGAGGGCTCGGCTACACGGTGTTTTTGACCCAGCAGGGAGCGGTGCTGGCATTCGGGGGAAATCAGAAATCAGAAGTCAGAAGTCAGAAGGAAGAAAGTCGTGAGCCGTTCCCGCAGAGCCGGATCCGGGGTCAGTTGCGAAGAGCCCAGACCACGGACCACGGACCACGGGCCACGGACGTCGTGAGCCTGAAGCTGCTGGGGGCGAAGCAAGCGGCGGAGGCCAGGGGGCTGGAGGAACTTCCCGGCCATTCGAATTATTTTATCGGGAACGATCCGGGGAAATGGCACAGAAACGTGGCCACGTTTGCGAAGGTGGAATACCGGGGCGTCTATCCCGGGATAGATTTGGTCTATTACGGCAAGCAAGGAGGAGTCAGGAGTCAGGAGTCAGGAGTCAGGGTCTCAAGCCGGCGCTGGTCACTCGTCACTCGCCACTCGTCACTCTCTTGAAGGCCGCTATGTTTTAAGCGCGGACAACCACGTTCACTTTGAAGTCCCAGACTACGACAGAAGCCGGCCACTGGTTATTGACCCAGTGCTCGACTACTCGAGCTACATCGGCGGCTCACGAGGCGATTTGGCCCTCGGCATTGCGGTGGACAGCGTCGGCAACGCATTCATTACGGGAACGACCAATTCCAGTAATTTCCCGACTAAAAGCGCTTTCCAGGCCAGTAATAGAGGGAGCGGAGACGCTTTTGTCAGCAAATTCACGTTTGTGCCGGGCACAGGCACCGGCACGGGTCTGGCCCTTGTCTATTCAACCTACCTCGGGGGAACCGGCACGGACTCTGGCGCGGCCATTGCGGTGGATGCCTCCGACGACGCTTTCATAACCGGCTCGACAACTTCGCCGGATTTCCCTGTGAGCCCGGTCGCGTCAGGCACCAGCACCGCGAACGCTTTCCAAACGACCTACGGCGGCGGCGAAGACGACGCGTTCGTCACGGAGCTTGGCAGCGGCGGCGACACGCTGGTTTATTCGTCGTTCCTGGGGGGAACTGGCGCGGATTTCGGTCAGGGGATTGCCGTGGACGGCTCCGGCAACGCCTACGTGACGGGTTCGACGCAGTCCCCGAACTTTCCGACCGTGTCGCCTCTCCAGGCGACTAAAGCGGGGGTCTCCGATGCCTTCGTGGCCAAAGTGAATTTCGGCGGCACGGCACTCCTCTACTCGACTTACCTCGGGGGCTCGCAGAGCGACGTCGGGCGAGGCGTGAAAGTGGACAGCGGCAACGCCTACGTTGTGGGCTACACGTTCTCAACGAACTTTCCTCTTAAGAATCCCCTGCAGGGAGTGAACGCCGGCCAGGCCGATGCCTTTGTGGCCGAGCTCAATAACGCCGGCTCAGCCTTGGTCTTCTCGACCTACCTCGGAGGCACCGCCGACGACCGCGGATTCGGCATCGCTCTGGACAAGTCGGCGAACATTTACGTTGCGGGCGAAACCCAGTCCACGAACTTTCCAACCACACCGGCGGCCTACCAGAGTTCCAACAGCGGCAAGAGCGATGCCTTCGTGACGAAGTACAACGCCGGCGGGACCTCGATGGTTTACTCAACCTTCCTCGGCGGGACCGAGGTGGACCAGGCAACCTCCATCGCTGTGGATTCTTCGGATGACGCCTTTGTCGCCGGCTTTACGTCGTCGAGCGACTTCCCCACTCAGAATGCCGTGCAGTCCATCCTCGGCATTACTGGAGGCAGTTCGTGCGGGACCTCTGCCTGTCCTGACGCTTTTGTCACGGAGCTGAAACCTCTCGGAACAGGTCTCGTTTACTCAACCTACCTCGGCGGCAGCGACGCGGACTTCGGCCAGGGTGTGGCGGTCGACTCCTCGGGGCTGGCGTACGTCGCGGGGAGCACGTCCTCGACCAATTTCCCGGTTATCGCCCAGGCGTACCAGGGAGAGCTGAAGGGTGTGGCCGGAAACGCCTTTGTGGCCAAAGTGGATTCCGCCAACGCTCCGGGCATTGTGATTGTGCCGCAACTCGTGGACTTCGGGAATCAAACCGAGAGCGTGCGCAGTGCGCCGCTGGCGGTGACCATCGCTGACGCCGGAACAGATCCTCTGACGATACTTTCACTGACCAGCTCGAATGCGGATTTCGTGGAGACAGACAACTGCGCGCAGGGGACAGTTCCGCCCAGTGGCGGCAATTGCAATATCAGCGTGACATTTACGCCTTCCACGGTCGGCTTAGAAACGGGAACCATTACCATCACGGACAACGCCGTGAACAGCCCGCACACCTTCACGGTTCAAGGGACCGGGGTGACGTCCGCGACGCAGGTGACGTTCTCCCCAATCTCGCTGACTTTCGGCAACCAGACCGTGGGCACGGTGAGCGCAGCGCAGACCGTCACCATCACCAACACCGGCACCGCGGTGCTGACCATCGGCACGATTACCACCACCGGAGACTATACCGAGACCGATACCTGCGCGGCAGTGCTTAACACCCTCAACGTCGGGCAAAGCTGCACGGCGAGCGTCACCTTCGTGCCGACCGCCAGCGGTGCCCGCAGCGGGTCATTGAGAATAAGCGATAACGCCACCGGAAGCCCGCAGACAGTTTCTCTCACTGGCATTGGCGTCGCGGTTTTCTCGCTTTCCTCTCCTGCTACAACCAACACCGTCGTGATCGGAACGACGTCGGCAACTTACACAGTCGCCGCTTCCGGACCTTCGAGCTTTTCGGGGAGCATTACGCTTGCCTGCTCGGCGGGCGCCACGTGTACGTTCAGCCCCACCTCGATTTTTGACGGGCAGTCGAGCAAGTTGACGCTGAGCAACCTCTCCGCTTCCACCACCAGCCCCTTCAATTTCAACGTGAGCGGCATCAGCGGGTCGCAATCGGCGACCCTGCCGCTCACATTGCTGCTCGCCGATTACAAGCTCGCGGGCACGCCCCCCCTCGACACCATCGTGCCCGGAGGGTCGGCGAAATACACCATCACCGTGACGCCTGAAAACGGATTCAACCAGTCGGTAGCCTTGGGATGCACGAATCTGCCGATAGGGGCGTCTTGCTCGTTCGCACCTCCGAGCGTCACGCCGAGCGGCTCCCTCGTGACGGTGGACCTTACAATTATCACCACCGTCCAACCCGGCGCATTGGTGTTCCGCCGACCGCCTCCGGGGGCACTACCGCCTTTCATGATGTGGTGGGTGGGCTTCCTTGCAAGTTTCTTGGGCCTGATTCAATTAGAACGGCGGCTGCGCGCCCGGCACGGAGTGGGGCGCCTCGCGCCGCACCGCTGGAAGCTGGCCTTGGCGGGAGGGGCGCTGGCGCTGGCTGCGCTCGCGGGTAGTTGCCGCAACGTTATCGGGACCTCGGGTGGGACGCTCATCGGGAATTACATCATCAACGTGACGGGGACTCTGGCCTCGAACAAGACCGTAGTGAGGACCGCCACGATTGCCCTTTCTGTGACCCCGGCTCCGACGCCGTAATTTATCTCCTGAAGAATGGGTTGGTGCCCGTGCTCCGGATTCCCGCCGCGCCTGGACCGAGGAGCACCTTCGATTCCACGGCGGTTTAAGCTCGACATCGCCGTCCGTCCCGCCCTACAGCCTCAGGGCCGAGACCAAAGACTTTCCCTCTTGAGCCTGCGCGAGGTCTGACCTCAGTTACAGCAATGCGGTTTGATCAGTTTCCGGGATCGTGCCGTGTGAGCCCCGGGCCTTCGTCGTATCGGGAAGGCGGGTCCACATCGCCGGCTTCGAAGCGAATGGGTAATACCAGTTGAAGCTCCAGGTTGGTCCCTGGAGGCAACACGATTTCTTTGCCACGCGAAAGCAGGACGGCGATGACCCCGCCCGCCGCCCCGGCGGCGCTACCGATGCCAAGTCCTTTCCCCACGCTCCCTTTTATGGCGCCGACAATCAACCCGCCCTCCGCGCCAGCCGCTGTGGTATTCGCGATGAGCACGGCGTCCTGGCCCTTGGACGATTCCCCTTCGATCTTCGATTCGTTCTTTTTGAACCCCTGATTACCGTTGCCTCCGAAGCCGGACAGCGTGGCGCGAATCGAATGCGTGGTGCCGCTCGGAAGCGTGACCGAATCAAAACGCAGGCCCAGTTGCCCGCGGCCCTTCACGCGGCCCGGCCGCACCACCTGCGTCACCGAGCCTTTGACGTAGCTCCCCACGGGAATCACGATGCGGTTGCCGACTGTAATGGGGTAAATCGTCTCGCAGTAGATGGACTCGCCGACATAAGACGTTCGGGTAGAGATGGTGTTCCTCAAAACCAGCGGGATGGTCGTATCCGCGGAGACGACCAGTCCGGAAGCGGCAGGAGCGGGCTTGGCGGTGGCTGTCGAAGGCGCCTGCGCGTAGGCGGGAGCAACCGGGGCGGCAAGGATCGCCAGCGCGAGCCCGCCGATTCGGATTTGCTTCTGAATCATGGCCCACCTCCGCAGGGGGTTTATCAGGATCGTAAGATGGCCAGCGGGGTTCGTGAGTTGCACCCCTCGCCGCAGTCACTTCTTCACTGGACCCTTGCGTGTCTGCTCGAGCTCCTGATTGCGCTTTTCGAGCTCCTCAGCCCGAGCCTCGGTCTCCTCCGCCAGCGTCAGCGTGTAGCTCTCGATCTGAGCGCGGTCGCGGTCAAGAGGAGTCATGAGGTCGGATAAACGTTTGCCCAGATCTTCGCGGTCGTTGTCGTAGGCAATCTGAGAGAGGTCGTAGAGATCGTCGGTCAAGTCCTCGGTCTCGAAGACCAGTTTGAGGGCCAGGCGAAGGTCGAGGGGTTTATCGGAGAGTTTGTGCAGCGTGTCGCGTAAGTCGGCGAGCGCCCGGCGCCGGTCCTCGAGCGGGCGATGGCCGAGCGGCTGGCCGTTTTCATCGTTAAGCGGCAGAGGATCGTTTTCGATTTCGCCGTAAGCGCCTTCCAGCGGAATCAGGCTTCGTTCGCAATTGGTCAAGAATTTCGGCAGAGTTTCGGGCGTCAAGGGCGGCGCGGGCGTCTGCGCGGAAAGCGCGGAGGAAACGATCACGAACGGCACAACGAAAAAGCTGCGAGGGGCGCGCATGGGCGAGCTCGCTCAGTGAAATTTTGCCCGGAAAGTTCCCGGGCCGCGGATCAGGTTTCGCTCTCTTCGGTCCCCAGGGCGCGGACGATCGCCTCGGCGATTCGCGTGACATGGCGGTCGACCAGCTCGGCCGAATCCGCTTCCACCATCACACGGGCCACGGGTTCCGTGCCGGAGTATCGTACCACGACGCGGCCGCGCTCGCCAAGCTCGCTGCGGCAAGCCGCGAGCGCGCTGCCGACACCCGGGACCGCCTCGAGCGGCGGTTTCTCGCGTACGCGGACGTTTCGGATTCGCTGCGGGAAAGGGTTGAGGCCCGAGACGATCTGGGCGAAACCCTGTCCCGTCTCGCGCATGATGCGGAGCATTTCGAGGAGCGTCACCAAGCCGTCGCCCGCGAGCGACAGGTCCGCGAAGATGATGTGGCCCGAAGGCTCGCCGCCCAGATTCGAGCCCGAGCGGAGCATCTCCTCGAGGACGTACTTGTCGCCGACCGCCGTCCGCTTCAAGCCGATGCCGCGGCGGCCAAGGGCCAGTTCCAGCCCGAAGTTTGACATCAGCGTGCCCACCACAG
Source organism: Acidobacteriota bacterium (assembly GCA_003225365.1). GTDB lineage: Bacteria > Acidobacteriota > Terriglobia > UBA7540 > UBA7540 > Gp13-AA74. Next base: position 476 of record QHZN01000264.1, on the reverse strand, counting down.
CGCCGCCTCGGAGCGCGCCCCGGTCTTCCATATAATTCGCGGCAGCGTAAAGCACAAAGTCGCCGTCCGCGATTCGCCCGTCGCTCAGGGCGAAGATGGCGCGGTCCGCGTCGCCGTCGAACGCCACGCCAAGGTCGGCGCCCGCCGCACGCGTCGCCCGAGCCACCTTTTCCGGATAAAGCGATCCGCAGTCCCGATTGACGTTCCGGCCGTCGGGGGCTGCATGAAGCACTTCGGCGTGAATGCCCAGTCTCGCGAAAAGTTGCGGCGCCACGCGGCTCGCCGCGCCGTTTGCGCAGTCTACCACCAGCCGGTAAGAAGAATAATCGAGCCTTGGAGGGACCAGAGCCGCGAGGTGCTCGACATAGCGCTCGCCGAGTTGGGGAGTTGGTTCGAGCGAAGCGAGGCCGTTGACGGGGTCCGTCTCCGCCATCCGGCGCTCGATTTCGAGCTCCACGCTTTCCGCAAGTTTCGTT
>QHZN01000263.1 GCA_003225365.1 Acidobacteriota bacterium | reverse complement strand
GTGAGGCCGTCAAATCCACTCTGATGTCACCAGCGCCTCGGCCGCCTCCGGCCCGGAAGCTTTCCACTCCCAGTTGCACGGTGCGCCCAGATACAGCCGCCGAGGCCACCACATTAGTGAGCGTGACGGAAGGGTAGGTAAGGGTGGCCACGGAGAAGCGGCCGCTAGCATTAAGGCCTGCAAACAGGCTCGAGGCCGCTGTCCGCTGCTCCAGGAGTGACCGGATGCCGGGGATGCGCGCCAGCAGTGGAAGAGGGGGCCGGTGGCCGAGCACATCGAACCAGAGCGCGCTTTGCTCGAGACTCAATTGGGAGGTGTGCGCGTTGAATGTCCACGGGACGCTCCGGCCGCCCTGATGCTCCAGCCGGCCTGTAAATACACTGGTCCCGATGACTGCGGTGACGGGATCAACCACAATCCTGTTTTCACTGATTTCGAGCCGGGCGTGCGGAAGATGGAGAGGCTCGGTCAAGCCCGGCAAGAAGAGCCGGGTGCCGCGCAATTCCGCTTGCCCGTGCCAGGCGGGGGGCGTAATCGGCCAGACCTTTCCCGTCAGGCCAAACGAGGCGGTGGCGATGCCTTGCGCGTCCACCTCCCGGGCGGCGCGAATCCCAAGGGAGCGGCTGAATCGCACTAGATCGCTAACGGGCACCGCCTTTGCCGAAAGCGCCAAATCGTATTGCAGGCCCCGAAGACCGAACGCATGGGGCTCACCTGCGGATGGGGGGCTCGGAGCTGAGATCTGTTTCGAACGCATTGTTGGAGGGGCGGGAGGCCGGAAGACTGCTTCCGCGACCAGCTCGACCCGCGGGGCAACCATTACCCGTACTGGCGCCAAGCGGATGCCGGTTTCATTCACACGCAAGTCAAGGTCGGACATTGGAAAGGTCGTTCCGCCTGCAATAAAACGCGGCTGCTGGGCTTTGAAAAATCCCCCCAGGCGCGGCTCGCGCCACGGGCCCCGAACGGTGACCAGTCCGTCCAGGCGCCCGGAAAGTCCGGCCGCGCCGGCGCCGCTCGCAAAGCGGCGCGCGAGCTGGAAAAAGTCTTCAAGCCTTGAATGTTCAACGGCCACGACCAGATCCATTTGGGGGGCACTAAAAACCTGCTCGACATTGCCGCTCGAGTGGAGGATCGAATCGCGGAATGAGGCATCTGCGCTCTCGACTACAACACGGCCCCGCTCTCGGGCGTCGAATTGCCCACGCGCGTAGAGTGTGGCGGGCATGGCGTCGGCGGGAGGAGGCAATTCCGAGCGGTGAAGCTGACGAAGCGTCCCTCGGCCCTCAAACTGAAACGAGTAAATGGAGCCACGCAGGTCAGCCTGGAGATCCAGCACGCCGTAAAGGTCCGGGTTGCGGCCGGTCAAGAGAGGGATCCAGTCGTAGAGGAGCGCGCCCTCGGTTCGAAGCGTAGCCGCAAGGGGTCCGGAAAGTTTCTCCCCTGGCGTCCATTCGCCCTCGAGCTCGACCCGGCCGGGTGTAGGCAGGGACATGTCCGTGCGAATCGGTTCGCCCGCCAGACGGAAATTCACATTGCCCCGGGTGAAATCCAGATCGAGGCGCGCCGCAACATTGATCACGGCAAACGGCTTCTTGTCAGCGCCGATTTTAAAATCGAGGCGCGCGCCCTCGGACTCGAGCCGCAAAGGACCGCCCGCGTCCGCCGGAGGAGAACCGGCGGCCGTTCCGCCGCGCGCCGGAGCTTCCCGCCCAATGAGGCTCGCGAGATTCCATCCGCCCTCCGGTCTGCGGACCAGGTTGAAGCTGGCATGCTCGAGTCGAAGTCGGTCGAACGATAAGCGAGACTGCCAGAGGCTTCTCCAACGGACGTCGCATTCGATGCGCTCGATCCGCGCGAAGGGCTCGTCGCCAAAGCCTGGTGCCTCCCCGATGGCTGCATTCTGGATGGAGAAACCGGGCCGCGGCAGCAGGCGGACGGACACCGCGCCAAAATCCACTGGCCGGCCGAGTTCCTGCTCAAGCTCCGACTTCAGCCGCCGCCGGTATCGCTCCACATTGACGAGCGGGGGCAGGAGCCAGCCGCCCAGCGCGACGAGCGACGCCCAGGCGATGAACCAGCGGGTGTATCGGCGGAAGGATCCTCTCATTAGCGGACTATCCTGAACGTTCGCCGCCATCGCGTCTTCGTCAAGAAGTGAACGATCAGGTCCCAGATATCGTAAAGGCGGTCGGACATGCCGGTTCGCAAGTATTCGTCGCGGCGCGTTTCGAAGGACCAGTAAATGAGGAGCGGCCGCCCGGCGACGAGCTCCCGCGGCGCAAACCCCCAAAAGCGGCTGTCCCAGCTCTGCTCTCGGTTGTCTCCCATTACGAAGTACATGTCGGGTGGGACGACGAGCTCGGTGTTCCGGATGTGGCTTGGCAGCTCGTCCATCCAGCGCGGGGTCGCTCCGCTCATGTCGGCGACGTCGGCCGGGGGAAAGTCATCGCCGGGCCGGCGTTCGGAGGCGGGGATAGCGTGCCGGACAAACGGCTCCTCGATCGCCTTCCCATTGACGTAAACGTGCCGCTCGGCCACGCGCACGCGGTCGCCGGGAATTCCGATGACTCGCTTCACAAAGTGCTCGCCCGGCTCCTGTGTCTGGTCGTCGCGATAAGGATACTTGAAGACCAGGACGTCGTCGCGGTGAATCGTGCGGTAAGGAAGCACGTGCTGGAGCCATCCGGGCTGGTACGCAAACGCAACCTTGTTTACCAGCAGGTGGTCGCCGATGAGGAGCGTATCCTCCATCGAGCCGGTTGGAATCTTGAACGCCTGAAGCACAAAGGTGGTCCCGAAAACCGCCAGGATGACAGTCACGACCAGCGATTCAACAGTATCTCGCGTCGCCGATTTTTTATAAGGCGGTGTCATGATGGTCGCTGTTTTTCCCCAGCCGCTCGAGCAGAAGCTCCGCCGCGCGCTGTTCGGCAGCTTTCTTGCTTCGCCCCGAGCCCCGCGCGGTCGAGCCCTCCCCCGCCTTCACCTCAACGGTGAATAATTTTTCATGCTCGGGCCCGCTTTCTTCGGCCACTCGGTACTCGGCGGGAGGCCGGTGTTCCGCTTGCAGGAGCTCCTGTAGCGCCGACTTAAAATCCATGCAAAAGAGCCCCGCGGCGTCCTCCCGGAAATCCACAGGAAGCACGAACCGGTCCACGAATGCCTGCGCGGCCTCGAGGCCTCCATCCCGGAAGAGTGCGGCGACCAGAGCCTCCAAGGCGTTGGCAAGCAGTGCGGGTTTCGCGCGCCCTTCCGTCTTTTCCTCCCCGCGCCCCAGGCGAAGGTAGCGGCCGAGGTCCAGCCGCGCGGCCACTTGGGCAAAATGCGCGGCGCAGACCAGCCCCGCCCGCCCTCGCGAGAGGTTCCCTTCCGGCCCCTCCGGGAAAGTGTCCGCCAGTCGGACGCTCACTAGGAAATTCAGCACCGCGTCACCCAGAAATTCCAACTGCTCGTTATCGCGCACCCCGGAGGAGGATTCTCGTGCAAAGGACGAATGCGTCAGGGCTTCAACAAGCAGTTCCGGTTTGCGGAACCGGTATCCGAGGGCATCCTGGAGGCTGTCCAACGAGGAGCGAACCATCACGCGTGCCCGCGCACCGGGGGGCCGTCCATCAAGGGCTGCCTGCGGGCTTCGCGGCTCCCTTCAGTTTCTTTAGCTGTTCTAAATCCGGGTCGGCGTAAGGCTTGTAGGCCGGCTCGAGCGTTTCCGCTTTAGTGAAGGCGTCGATGGCCTCGTCCACCTTTTTTTCGTGCATATAGACTTCACCTAGGCGGAAAACGTACTCCGGATTGGGCTTGTCGATGCCATCCACGGCCGCCTTGTATTCCTTCTCGGACTTGGCCAGTTCTTGCGGGTCCATCCCGCCGAGCCCCATCGTCGCCCGTTCCAAGTGGATCAATCCCAACGAGCCGTGCATCTTGCGCTGGTAGTCGTCCTTCCTGGCCTTGAACGCGTCGTCAGCTTCGTTGGGTTGCTTTTGAATCTGTTCGATTATTTCGAGGGCGTGGGTCGCGTAACCCTCACCCTCGGTCAACTGCTTGGCCTTCTCCATCTCGTTTTTGGAAATGTACGCGGGCTGTGGCATCAGTGAGGCGACGATCATCAGACTACCCAGATTATTGGCATCCGCCTTGACGCTCTTTACGCAGTATTCAACCGCTTTGTCCCCCTGGTTCTTCCGGAGATAGTCTTGGCCTTCGAAAAATAAGACCCATCCCAGCAAGGTGCTCTGCGGATACTTCTTTTGGAAATCTTCCGTCATTTGAATGGACCTGTCTTGGTCCAGCTCATTTTCAATCGCCTGGAAGTCCTTCATCTCTTCCGCGGATGGTTTCGGAGTCTGTGGGGGCGTTTCCGCCTGCCCCGTCGTCTTCTGTGCATCGGGCTTCGCCTGCTGAAACGGCCGGGCGCCGCCAGCCGAGCTCAGGGCAGCCCATAAGAGCACAGCCATCAAAGTCCTGAATGAATTTTCCATGAATGGATTCACTCTCCTCGATAGTCTCAGCCCCATTAAGTGCAAGGCTACAGGAATCCCCGAACGGTGTCAATTGCCTCCGGCGAGAACCTCACTCCTTTGAGCCATAGGGGGCGGAGAGGCCGCTCTGGACGGCCCGCAAAGCGCCCGGATAGGCGGCCGCGGTCAGCGAGGCGGCGTGGTATTCGACGAGCGCCTGTTTCCGCTGGCCTTCAAGGTCGTAAATCCGCCCGAGATAAATGTGTGACCAAGTTACCACACGCAGGTCGCGCGCTAACCCCAGCGTCTTTTTGAAGTATTCCTGCGCCGGGTCGGGCTTGCGAAGGTTCGAGTAAATGATCGCCATGCCGTAAAGCGCCCGCTCGCTCTTGGGGTTGAACTTGTCGAGAACGGTTTGGAAGACTGTTTTCGCATCCTCGTACTTGGCTTGATAAATGAAGTTGTCGCCCTGGTCAAGGAGGCGTTCTTCCTCGCTCTGGGCCTCGGAGACCTGGCCTTCCGGCCGCTCGGGTCTTGGCGTGAACTTGACCGCCGCCAACCGCTGAGTTTCCGCCTTGACGTCAATGCCCTCGACCATCTTCCCATAGTATACGGTCATCGAAGCGTCTTGTTTCTCGAACTCCTGCAAGGCCTTGTAGTAATATGGCACCAGAATATAGCCTTCGCCGACCAGCTCTGCGAGGGTTTTGGGGAGTGTTTCCGGCTTATCCATTCGAAGTTCGATTGAGCGGATCAAGCATTCGGTCAAGAGCAGCGAGAAGTCGTCTTTGAAGTCGGTCCCGAGCATGGGCGCCCGATGCGCAACTAGGACCAGGGCCGCCCTCTGTTGGATTTGCGGCGCAAACTTGAGCGCCATAGGGTCGAGGAGAAAATGCAAGTACTGATGGCGGATTTCATAGAGGCGCGGTTCCTTCGACGCCGTAATCACCAAATAATAGTTCGAGCCGTAGATCCTGCCCTGGACTTGCCGGGGAAGGCCAAGCAGGCAAAGGTGAATGGCGTAGGTGCGGCCCAGGTAGTTGCCACTCGGAAATCGCAAGTAGCCATCGGAGTCGGCCAGAGTTTTGCGCACCGGGCCGCTCAATTGACCGGCTTCCTCCTCATATCGGCGATGGACTCGGCTCCATAGTGAGGCGAGGTCCACCTGCTTGTAAAACGTCCGAAGCAGCGGAAGCAGGCCCTCGACCGATTTCGTGTCGGGAGGCAGATCAGTCTCTTCGACCGTCAATTTGAAGTCGGGAGGCGGGCCTTTAGCGCAGCGAGGACCGAAAAGAGTTGCTCGTTCGGCTCGAGGTAAACGTTGGAGACCTGCTGGGCCCGCGTGATCAGCGGGCGCGCAAGCGCCAGGAGGATGAGCAGCGCCGCCCTCTCGTTCCAACCCCTCCCCCTGGCCCGAAAAGATGTTCCCGGCGGCCGGAAGGAAAGGCGAGGGTCACGCGGCAACGGCGTTGGATCTCGGCCCCTCTCGCTCATTCGGAATTATAAGAATGAATCGGAGGATTTGGCCGGCGGGGAACGAGAATGCCGGCTTCACCCACGGACGGTGATTCGCCTGAGTGAGATGACGGCCTGCCCCTCCGTGGGCTTGCCATCAACCGTGGCGGGCGCAAACTGGCTGAAGTAGAGCATCCGGTCGAGACGGTGGAGGAGCGCCGGTGAGCTCTGTCCCGAAATCACGGAATAGTCGAGCACCTTGCCCGCGGAATTCACGTGGGTGACGAGCACCAGCTCCTCTTCCCCGCTTGGGAAATTCAGCGGCGCCAAAGCCAGGATGCGTGGCGGCGTGGCCGCCGCTATTACCGCTCCCGGCACGCTCACCAGCGATGCGCCCGGCACGCTCATCAGCAAGGCGAAGAACACCACCGCCCCCAACACCCCGCCAGAGGCTGGCAGCAACAGAGGCTTCAGCGCATTGTCCAGGAAAACCAGAAAGCGCGAGACCAAGTTCCGGTGCAGGCGCCGAGACAACTGGACGCGCAGCCTGAGGGCGAGCTCGGGCGAGACCCGCCTCTGCGGGAGCGACTGAAGGCACGCTCCGACCTCCTGGTATTCTTCCATTCGCTGGCGGCACGCAGCGCAGTAAGTCAAATGAAATCGGACCGACGAAAACCTATCGCGGTCAATCGCTCCGTCCTGGTATTCCGACAGGAATTTCCGAATTTCTGTGCAGGTTTCAAACATGACTATCAGTCTCTATAGCCACAGAGCTTTCGCCGCAACAATTCGCGCCCGCGCATCAGGCGTGACTTCACCGTTCCGGTGGCGGTCCCGAGGACCTCCGCAATCTCCTCGTACGTGAGCCCTTCGATCTCCCGCAGGACCACAACGGTGCGAAAAGGCTGGGGGAGGCTGGCCAGCGCATTGCGGACTATCTCTTGCCGCTCGGCCTGCTCGGCGGCCGCGTAGGGGGTGTCCAGACAGTTTTGGGCAGCCGGGCCCGACCGAGGGTTGGGATGCATCGCGTCGAGAGAAACGGGCTCGCGCCTCAGCCGCCTCAAAAAGCCTCGCCGATGATTCAGAGCTTCGTGAACGGCAATGCGATAGATCCAGGTCTTAAGGCTGCTCTCACCGTGAAAGTTCCCCACCCCTCGGTAAATCTTCAAGAATACATCCTGCAATACGTCGGCGGCGTCGGCGGGGCCCTCGACAATGTGCGACACGAGATCAAAGATGGGGTGCTGATAGACGCCGAGGAGATAAGCGAAGGCTTCCTCAGACCCCGCCTGAAGCTCGGCCACCAGCGCCGCTTCTTCGCCAACTGCCGGCACCGCCCGACCGAACGTAACTCCTACCGTTCGCGCGCCACCCATACCAACTCCACCATACCAGTTCCGCCCTTGCCGGCGCAACTCGCTTCCGATACGCTTTTCACCCTACTTAAATTGAACCCGGCAAAAAGGGGTTTGTTCCAAGATATTTTTGGGCCTGTTGACTTGGGTTGCATTCGGGGCGGTCCGGTGGTATGGTGCCCGTCGCCCCCGAACCTATAATGGAAATTCCTGTTAAGGTGCACAATGGCCTAAAAGCGGCGTGTCGGACCTACCGGCCGTACGTGGTTGCGGCGCTTCATAATGTGTTGAATCCGCGATTGGACATCCCAAGGGGATGATGATTGCGACCGCAGCCAAAGTGAGTGCGTGCACGTCTCCGCCTTCCGGTGGTGGCGTGTCGGACCGAAATCCAAAAGAATCGCCAGGAAGGAGTTGCGTATGAACCTGAAGATCAAAATTCGGATGGCATTGTGGTTTTCCTTGCTCGTGCCGGCGGGAGCTTTCGCGACCACTTACTACGTCGACTGCAAGAGAGGGAGCGACACCAACAACGGCACGTCAACGTCGACGGCCTGGAAAACGATTGCCCGCGTCAATTTGAATACTTACTTACCCGGTGACAGCATCCTGCTTAAGCGCGGCTGCGTCTGGAGTGAACCGGGCTTCAAGGCGCAGGGCAACGGCACGGTCGCTTCGCCGATCACTCTCGCCGACTATGGGGCTGGCGCTCTGCCCGAGATCAATGGGGTCGGCGATCACGAGGCGGCGGTCCTTCTGGAGAACGTTCAATACTGGACCGTTCGGAATCTGGACCTGACCCAGACCGGGCAATCGCCACAGGCCCTCTGTTTTGACAGCTCGAATGATTGCGATGTGAGGTCCGACGAGTACATGCGGGCCGTTGTGCACGTCCTGGGGCTCGGGGGGCCGGCCGGAGTCCAGACCTGCGGTGACCCCGGCACAGCCTGCCACATCCGGCTGGAAAACCTCAAGGTTCACGATGGAAGTTGGAACGGCATCTACGTCAGCGGCGGCTTCTATCAACTCAACACCGGGGTGTTTGGCTACGTTGAGGACGTGGTGGTAACCGAAGTGGAATCGTGGAACCACCACAAGTCCGGCATCCAAATGACCTGCACCTACTACAAGACTAGAATTTATGCGACGAAAAACATCCAGGTGCTCGACTCGAACCTGCACGACAATGGCGGTGACGGCGCGATGATAGGCCCAGTGCAAAATGGCTTGCTCGACGGCAACAATTGCGCCTACAACGGCCGCCTCCGGAACGCCCGCGTCGGGTGCTGGACGTGGGACTCGCTCAATACCACGATTCAGTTTAGTGAATCCCACCACAACATGACGCCCCTCACTAGCGATAGGGCGCGCGACGGCGGCGGCTTTGACTTGGACCTCGGTACGGAAGATGGCATGATTCAATACAACTGGTCGCACGACAATGAGGGCGAAGGCTTCCTCCTGCTGACCTACCCTATCCATTACGGCTATTCGCGCGGTATCACCCACAACGCCCAGATGCGCTATAACATCGGCGAACGGGACGGCAAAAAGTTGGCCGGGGGGATCACGGTGTTTGGGGGTGTCGCGCCGGCGGTCATTTATAACAACACGATCTATTACGAACCCGACCGTCTGGCCGGCACTGACATGTTCAACGGCGAAGGCGGCGCGCTCACCACTTCCGTTTACGGTCAATCCGGAAAGCCGGATTTGCGCACCTATAACAACATCTTCATCACCAACGGCACCGTGAATTCGCAGGCAGTCAACAACAACGTCTGGTCGGACGGCGCGGGTACATTCACCTTCAACCACAACCTGTGGTGGAGAGTCGAAGGTGGGGTGCGCTATGCCTGGGGCAGTAAAGTGATTAACACGTGGCCCGGCTGGCAAAAGCTAGGCTTCGACCCCAACGGCCTGAACGCCGATCCACTGGTGTTTGGTCCGCTCGGGGCCGGACCCTCCGCCTACCAATTAAGCCCGGGGTCTCCGGCGATTGATGCCGGCCAAGTCGTCACAGATGCGCTGCGCGGGATGGGGACGCGAGATTACTTCGGCACACCAATCCCTCAAGGCTGTTGCTATGATATCGGGGCGGCGGAAAAACCGTAGACAGGAAGCGGGGACTCGCCCTCTAAGTCCGCGTTTATTCCGCTCGGGACAACGAAAGACGAAGGGTTGGGCGATGACTCTGCGCTGGCTGCTGGCGCTCGGGGTGGGCGCGGTTTTGCTCTCGCTCCCGGCGCTGGGCGGGAGCCAAAGCGCGGCCGAGGCGCAGGGGCGCCTGATCGACTTCAGCCAGTACCACTTTGGGGCGGTGCCCGATGAATTCGCTTACGACGCCACGGGCTCGCATGGCCCCATGCTCGCGGCCGGACGTCCCTTCTGGCGCGTCTATACCGATCCGTCAGCGCCCTCGCCGAATTTTGTTCTGATTCAGGCCTCAACGCTGCAGAAGCGCGACCACTATCCCCTTGCTTTCCTGCGCAGCTTCCAGGCCGCCGATGTTAGCCTCGGTGTATTCGTGAAATTAATGGGAGGCGTGAATGCCAGCGCGGGAATCCTGTGGCGGGCTCAGGACAAAGATAACTACTACGCTGCGCTGGCCAGCGCTCGCCCAGGTCAAGTGAGTGTATTGGCCATGAAACACGGTCGGCCCTTCGAGCTGGCCAGCGCTCCGTGTCCCATCGAGGTGGAATTCGAGCGCCTGGAGCCCAGCCCTACGCGCGGGTGGTACTTGCTGGAAGTCTTCGCCCGGGGCAACCATCATACGATCCGGTTTCAAGGGCAAAGGCTCCTGGATGTTGAAGACGCGACTTTTAGTGATAAGGGACAGGTGGGCCTGATTACCTACTCCAACACGGTCGCTCTCTTCGACAACTTCGCTGTCCAGACCGGCACCGGCAGACTCGGGCCTATGGGGCCTGCTCCCGAAATGACCGACCCGCCCGTTATGCACGTCGCCGCGATCTCCGTAACCGACGCAAGCTTCAAGCAAGAGGTTTCAGGGCGAGCGCCCGGGCAGTCGCTCTACTGGACTGTGAGGATCGAAGATTCGAGCGATAAGCCCGTGCCTGGGGCTTATGTCAAAGCGGAAGTGCTGTGCCCGAACGGCAGCGTGCTGAGCAACGAAACCGGAATGACGGGGAGTGACGGCATTGTCCTCTTCACCCTGCCTCTGCAAACGACAATCCCCGCGGGGCGGTATACCGTGAAAGTCAGTTCGGTGCGCAGCGGCGATTTCCCAGACGCCCCTTACGCCGCCGCTGCGAACGTTACCTCCGCTGCCGCTTTTCTAGTCTGGTAGCCACCGGGCTGACCGCTAGGGCCCGCTCCCCTTGCCCAAGGGCGACATGATGCGAATTACAGTAAAAACCTTCTGAGGGGAAGACGAAGCTGGGTCGCTTGGAACTGAATCAATCTTGACCGCGAATATTCTGACCCGACGCTTGGTCTTGACATCCTCTATCGCAAGCAGTTCTACGATTCCCTGCTGAACGACTACTTCGACCGCAGCCGCACCGTTGTCGTGGCGACACATCAAGTGGAAGAGATCCAGGACGTTCGTAAGCGTCAGCCGATTACCGTCTTGCAATCGATGCGGGAACTTTTATTGGATTTTGGAGGGTGTGGGCGGCGGGTTGATTTCGTCGGTAAAGATGTCGTCGGTGTAGGCTTTGGCGATCGCCCGGTGCAGGCGGGTCAACAGTTGGAGGAAGGTTTCGCTTGGGCGGCGCACCCGCATGGCCAG
>QHZN01000231.1 GCA_003225365.1 Acidobacteriota bacterium | reverse complement strand
CGACGGAGTGAATAACTACAGTTGGGATGCGCGGAACCAGTTAGCCTCGATCACAGCGGCTTCAGGTGGGTCCACGATTGGGACTTTTCAGTATGATGCCTTCGGAAGACGCGCCAGCAAGGCGGTGGTCGGGACCACGACCTCATCCCTGTACGAGAGGGTCAATGCGGTGCAGGAGCTTTCGGGTAGCACCCCCACGGCGAATCTGCTCACCGGCGGCGTGGATGAATTCTTCAGCCGCACTGATTCCACCGGAACGCACAGTCCGCTGACCGACGCCTTGGGCAGCACGGTCGCCCTGACGGATTCCACCGGCGCGGTCCAGACCCAATACACCTATGAGCCGTTCGGCAACACCACGGTCACCGGGCCTGCGAGCACCAACACTTTCCAGTACACCGGCCGGGAAAACGACGGCACGGGCGTTTACTTCTATCGTTCTCGCTATTACTCCCCCGTATACCAGCGGTTTATTTCCGAGGATCCGATTAAATTGGCGGGGGGAATCAATTTGTATGCCTACGCTGGTGTTGATCCAATGGACAGAACGGATCCTCTGGGACTATGCTGGATCTACGTCCAATCGACCGGCGCGATGTATTCCGATTATATGAATTCCAATGTGTTCGTTTATGCCGGTACCGGATATTCCGGAATGGGTCAAGGATTGAATAACCCAGGGGACCAGTTCACTCAGAATGTAGGCCCGATACCGCAAGGCTTCTATGATATTGGTCCCTTGCAAAACAATCCAATCTGTGCGCACTGCGGACCAGGGGGCGGGCCCAAGTTTCTGGGGAACTCGATGAGATTGACTCCTGATCCCGACAATAACATGGGTGACCCCCCTCGCAATGGATTCCTCATCCATGGAGGCAACATGACGAATATGAATTCCTCGAAGGGCTGTATCGTTCTGCCCTTGGATGTTCGAAATTCAATGGCAAACAGCGGGGACAAGTGTTTGGAAGTGGTGCCATGAGATTGAGCTTGAGAAAATATTTATTACTGACGTCGCTGATCGTCGCAGTGCAAAGCTCCGTTCTGGTGGCTGCTCGCGCGCAGGTCAAGATCGCGCGATCAGGGACCACGGTTGTCAGCGCTACGTCACCAAAAGGAAAGGCGCAGGTAACAATTCATACGACGATATTCGACCGTAGCTGCGTGTGTTCGTGCCCCGCCGCATGGGCGCTGAAGGAATTAAACGTTAAAGAAATAAGTGTCATCGAAGCGTTCGAGATTTCCATCGCCGGAAAGCCACTAGTCGTTCCCGATTCGGTATACGACGGGTTATTCGATCCACACGAAGCATCTCTTCGCTTTGAAAATGGAAGTTTCGTCCTTTTGATAAATGGCCTGGATGCATCTAATTCCTATTTCGTTCGTATTTACTTCAATCGTGAAGGCGTTGATAGATTTATGACATACTGGGCTATAGTTCCCGATAGGCCGTCGAGCGATACGCACTATTTCCCTCTTGTGTTGAAATAGCCCGGCCTCGAGGGTGTCCTGACTTCCGTTGAAGGTTCAGCGACGGTTCTCTGACCCGGTTCGGATAGAATCGGGTTGCGGTTGTCCCCTGGCGTGAGACAAACAGTTAAGACACTGTTCGCCGTTCGATGGATTTCCATTGTACCGCAAGAGCCTTTCTCTTCAAGATGCGAGCCGGCTGGTGAAGCGGAGGCAGGCCTTGCCGGAGAGCAACCTGCCAAGGAATAGCTAGCTGGAAACTCATCGTTTCGATGAGAGGGGGCGGGGTTTCAAGGCATCGCGCCCTCATCGAAATGATAGATTTCCCCATGCCTCAGAAAACTCATCAGGAAAAGTGCCCCGACCTTGTCGGGGCGTCCTTATGGTCTTGAGTGAGCAGACCGCGCTCGAACTCCCCCGGGGGCAGGTAGCCGAGCGCCGAGTGCAGGCGTTTTTGGTTGTAGACCTTTTCGAGAAACACGCCGAGGCTCGCCCGGGCGTCGGCGAGGTCGCGATATTCGGTACGGTAAGCCTCCTCGTACTTCAGGGTTTTCAGGTGGCCAAGCGGGAATCAGCCCATCACGTTGTTAAGTAGGAGATCGGATGTTCACCGCTAGGCCGTGCCTCGGTTAGCCACGAAGTCGGGGATTACGCGGTTCGCCTGGCTGCGTGACCTGTAGCAGTGGTTTGGCAGGCTCGCCAGAAGCCGGTTAACGCCGAGCGCAGTAGAGCGCCCGGGAGAGCGACCATGGCACGCACGGGCCTCCTGCTGGCGCTAAGTTCGGCGACGTACAACGCCAACAATCAGCTCACTCAGTGGGGCACGGCGAACCTAACTTACGACCTGAATGGCAACCTGACGGGCGACGGAGTGAATAACTACAGTTGGGATGCGCGGAACCAGTTAGCCTCGATCACCGCTGCTTCGGGCGGGTCCACGATTGGGACTTTTCAGTATGACGCCTTCGGAAGGCGCGCCAACAAGACTGTGCCTGGGACCACGACCGGATTCCTCTACGATGGCGTCAATGCAGTGCAGGAGCTTTCGGGCAGCACCCCCACGGCGAATCTGCTGACGGGACTCGGGGTGGATGAAGTCTTCACGCGGACTGACTCGGTCGGAACGCGCACCTTCCTGGCGGACGCTTTGGGCACTACGCTGGCCTTAACGGATTCGAACGGTGCGGTGCAGACCCAGTACACGTACGAGCCGTTTGGGAGCACCAACTTCAGCGGCACGGCCAGCAACAACTCCTTCCAATTCACAGGGCGAGAAAACGACGGAACGGGCGTATACTACTACCGCGCCAGGTACTACGACCCTTCTATCGGCAGGTTCCTCAGCGAGGATCCTATCGCGTTTAACGCGGGGCTGAATTTCTATGGTTACGTGAACGACAATCCTCTTAACTTTGCCGATCCTACTGGCCTGTATGGCAAGGGCGACTTTTGGAAAGCGTGGAGTCACTATTGCGATGGCTCTGGTACCCCTTGGAGCGCTCCTTCAGTTCAATTAACTGGGGTTCCACACAAAACGACATCAATACCAAGGTGAAAACCATGGTTGGCGGATCGTGTTCCGAACGCACAGTCCCGGTGAACTTCAGCATGAACGCCCTGACAGCAGGTTACGACGCGGGCATCATCGGACGACACATCGTGAAAGCGCAGGGAACTATCCAGGTGCATTGTGACTGTACGTGGAAATTCACAGGAGGCTTCTCTTCTAAGCTGGGGTTCGACATCTATGACTTTCCTCCGTCGAACAGAGGTTGGTGGGGAGAAACTAAGACTTGGATTGGAAAGCATCGATGCCCGTGGAAGGGGACGCCGTTCAGAATATACCTGCCCGGTAGCATCGGGCTCTCATTTGGTGGGAAGATTGATGGTAAGTCCACATGCAACTGCCAATAGTGAGCAAGAAAATGGCGCATAATGACGGTCGTCGATGGCTACGGGATCTTTGTGACCCGGGGCAATATCTTCAACGCGTTTCGACCCTATTGCAGCGTTTCTCTCAAGCGTGGGCGGTCAGCTAGGCGGTCCGTCAACGCGTGCTAATTCACCTGGATCGGCCCGCGACGTAACTCGTGAATATGACCTGTGTCATTCTGAGAGCGCCGTCGCCTGTTTAGCTTCAGTGGCTTACAGGTACCTCAGGGGACGTAACCATGAAATGGCTTCGAGTAGGGTTAGCGACGATCGGTGCTTCATCGCTCCTTATGCTCCCGGTTGGAGCGGTATGGTTGATTCATGATCCCGTCCTCGGTCGCGCCGGAGACCTGACTTCGGAGAAGGTTAATCGCGCAAAGGCGAGGGATGTGCTCTTCATTCTCAACTGGGGCGGTATCACAACCAATCAAGTTTTCAAAGTTATCGCAAGCTATGAGTCAGCTAGAAGCGTCACAGGCGATCACTTGGATTATTACTGTATTGAGCTTTCCAAGTTCGACGTTGCAGACTTTGCGAAAAACGAATGGCACGATGGTCCGGAGAAGAACCCTCTGTTAGCCGAAGCGTTGGAGCTGGGAGTGAATGATGCCCGTCAGCACGGTGACTGCTTTCCTTCCGCCGAGGAGGCGAACTCGGAAGCCATGAAGATAATGTTCTGGTCCGTCGTTATACATGGCCATCAACCGACTGGCGCCGACATCATCCTTTATGACCCAAGAAATAAAAGACTCTATTACGTAAGCTATAAGACCTAAGTGTTGTCAGCTATGGTGGAATGACGCAGTCTCTCTGATCGGCAATCTCCAGCGTACGATTAACCACTGATTGCCGGACCTGTGGAGTGAGGAATCTGTCGAAGAGTTTGACCGCGAGTCTACTTTCTTGCCTCCTCGTGCTTGTCCTCTGTGACTGGACAGACGCCGAGGCCGAGTCCTATCCAAGGAATGCGAGCAGTTGCGAACAATGCCATGCCATTCCAGCCAAATTCGGCAGCACCCGGCTCACAGTCTTTCGTGTCGGCCGCCGGATGGCAGGGACTTTTGTCCCCGGCCCGGAAGGGGGCATTCAGCACCGCCAGGGATCGTCTTCCGCAGTCCCGGTCACTGCTGATCAAATCACCGGCGAGAGAGTCTCGCTCAGCTTGCTCGGCGATGGCTATATGGAAGCGATTGATGATCGCGATCTCCAGCAAAACGCAGCCGAGCAGCGTCGGGCGGACTTGGGAATTGCGGGTGCGGTTGTGTCCGCGCCTGTGCTGGAGTCAAATCCGCCACAACCCAAGCTGGAGCTCGAGCACTCGGCTGGAGGGGCCAGCACAGTTCGGCAGTCGGCAATCGGAAATCGACAATGCAGGCCGGGCGCTTCGGCTGGAAAAGCCAGCACAGCAGCCTGCTGTCCGCCTGCGCCGAGTCATTGAGAAACGAGCTCGGGATTCGCAATCGGCTTTATTCGGATGAATACCCCACCCACAACACGAGCGGCGGGACCGCGCCGCCCACGCCGTTTGACAAGCCTGATCCCGCAGACGCGGGACCGGGCAAAACCGAATTAGAGCGTGTAGTGGAGGAAGTTCGCCACACGGCTCCTCCGGCGCGAGACGAGCAGCTTGCCGCAAGTATGGACGCCCAATCCGGAGAAAAGCTCTTCGCCCGGACGGGATGCGCCCTATGTCTTGTGACCACCTACAAGACCTTACCACCCGGAACACCGATCAACAGTGGGACGTACCGAATCCCCGACTTCATCGGCAACACGGTCATTCACCCCTATAGCGACTTCTTGCTCCACGACGTGGGCACGGGAGACGGGATCCCACAAGCGGCGGAGCCGGAGTACTTCGATCAATCCACGGCCGACATATTCCGCACGGCACCGCTGTGGGGCCTGCGCTTCCGCTCCTGGATGACGCACGACGGAAAGTCGGTGACCTACCATCAGGCGATTATGCGCCACGGCGGCGAGGCCAGCAAAGTCCGCGAACAGTACGAAGCGCTAACCCCAGTCGAAAAACAGCAGGTCCACGCTTTCCTGAACTCGCTGTAGTGGAAAGTCTTGGACCCTTTTCCGATTCTCGCTACGCATGCGCGTGACTTTTCGGCTGGGTTCACCGGACGCTAACTTTTGAGTCCGCAGGATTGACCAACTGAGCCATACGTCCAAACGAGTTCGCTTTCCTTGCTCCGTGACATTTTAAGGCAAACATGGGGTTCCGCCTGGTGTGCTTCCGTTATGCGAAGCGCCCGGAGCCTCCCGAGAACCTGGACAAAAAGCTCGCCCGGCTCGCCCTCAAGTCGTGGGGCGAACATTATGACCTCAGCGCCACAGCTCCGCAGCCGAGGACAGGACTACCGAGCCTGAATTTGTCGCCCTTGCGAAGGAAATCCTCAAATCCAAAACTGGATGAACGGGTAGCCTCTGGGGCCGATTAGTAGGCCGTTGCATGCTCGATTCTCTGGTTTGGAAGCTCGTACTTGGTGATCGGCTTCGAAAGGAGGCGTGATGCTGATACTTTGTCGGCAAGCTTGGGGTGAACTTCGCGCTTGCTCTGCAGCGCCATGACCTCTCCTCTGCGGAGTGGATCCTTCAGGTTCGACGACCGGCCCACGCTCGCACTTGGGATGCCTGAGAATTCATTCCAGAGGTCGGGCGCGCTTCAACCCAAGGAAGAGCGCGTCATCCGGCTAAGCGGAATGAGCTGCGCGCCTATGGAATCATGTTTCGCCCTTTCTCTTACCCACCCGGCACGTGAATCATAGACTTGGTTCAGGCAGTGATTGCGAAATGCCTTCCCAGGTTGCTACAGCTCGTACTCAGGCTGTGCTCCGGGCGGCAGTCGACCATCGAGCGCGTAGGCAGGATTGCGACCGCCGTCAACTTGGTACACCCCAGGCCGTGCATGCCCATGGTTGACGGGAGGAGAGGCCTGCGCCGCTTCCCATCCAACCCTGGCATGCCGCATAAGTCGCAGGACGTTGCCGCCCAGGATCAATGCTTCCTTTTCCGGTGGCAGTCCCAATAACCGAATCTTGTGGATCTCAACGCCCGGGTGAAGCCAAGGCCCGTCGGAGCCGAACAGAATTTTATGAGGACCGGCGCGCTTGACCGCTTGGACGATGTAGTCGAAGCGCCTGACTCCAGCCGTGTCGGTGTAAACGTTAGGGTAACGGACCAACTGGTCCACGACCTGCTGCTGAGCGCGCCAGTCATCGCCGAAACTCCCGAGATGAGGAATGATGAAGTTGACCTCCGGGTATTGTGGGGCGATCATTTCAACCACGAAGGCCTGGCCAACCACGTCCATGAGGACAGGGAGCCGAAACGCCTTCGCGGCTTCGCAAATCTCTCGTGACGGCATGGCATCGTATCCGTGCAACTTAATTCCGCGGAAGCGATATCGAGTGACAGCGCGGCGAACCATCTCGAAAATCCGCCCCCGGTCCCGGGCGGCGTGAACGAACGCAAAACCGATCAAGCGCTTTGGATAACGGGCCACTATGCTGGCCACCTGGGCGTTGGCTTGGGCGTAGTCACTGTGAAAAGCGGCAAACACGATTGTCTTATCAATGCCGGCCGATTGAGCTCGCCTCAAGTAGGGTTTGATCGGCGCGTCGGTGTTCCACGGCGCGGTCATCAAGTCGCCTTTGCCCGCATGACAATGAGAGTCAATGATCATAAGCCAGACTCCATTCTGCTGCTTTTGCTTCAACTTCTTCTCTCGGGCTGGCGCGAAGTCGTCGCAGAGCTCCGATGGCCGCCAGAAACCAGATCGAAGTCGTGATGCCCTTATAGAAAGTCGGAAGGTGAAATTTCTCGTTGGGGGAATGGATGCGGTCATCAGGCAGCGCGAGTCCTATGTGGACGGTGGGGATGCCGAGGTATTCCTGAAAAATGCTCACCGCAGGAATGGATCCCCCCGTGCGTAGAAAGGCCGGGACGGCATCAAAGCCTTTCCAGCACGCGAGGACGGCCGCGCGCATGGAAGGGTGGTTGCGGTTCATGAGGGCCGGTTTTGCGCTTGAGAGCGTGCGAACTGCCGATTGAACACTTCCAGGCATAATCCGCGCGATGTGACGCCGAAACAATCGGTCGATATCCTTCGGGTCTTGGTCAGGGGCGAGTCTGAAACTTATCTTCGCTAAGGCCCGAGCTGGAATTACCGCCTTGACCCCGAGACCCTGGTAGCCGCCCAGAATGCCGTTCACAGTCAGTGCCGGACGCAGTGTGGTCCGCTCATACAGGCTATATCCACGCTCACCCCACCCTTTCTCGGCCCGGGCATCATGTAAAATCTGTGCGTCAGATGGACCGGTGCGCCTCATCGAGGCACTCTCGGCGGCAGCCCACGGACGGACCCGGTCGTAAAAGCCGGGGATTGCCACGCGCCCGACTTTGTCGTGCAAAGAAGCGATCATTTCACAGAGTGCCTGGAGGGGGTTATGAATCGCTCCGCCAAAACTTCCCGAGTGTAGGTCCTGCTTCGGACCGCGTACTTCTACCTCCAAACGAAGTGCCCCCCGCTGAGCATGAGTGATCGCCGGCCGGTCAGGGGCGAGCATTTGACTGTCTGACATAAAGGCCACGTTGGCTCTCAGCGCTCGATTGTTTCCAGCGACAAACGGCACCAGGTTAGGACTGTCGATTTCTTCTTCGCCTTCGAATACACATTTCACGTTGACGGGCAACGCCCGCTCTGTCTGAAGGTAAGCTTCCAACGCCTTGACGTGTGTGAAAAACTGCCCTTTGTCGTCACACGCTCCCCTGCCGTAAAGATCCTCGCCGCGGACCGTCGGCTCGAACGGAGGCGAGTGCCATTCACGGAGAGGATCAGCGGGCAGGACATCGTAATGACCATAAATCAGCACGGTGGGACGGCCCGGTGCGCGTTTCCATTCCCCGTAGACTACCGGGTGACGCGGCGTCGGGACGATCCTCACGGAGTCCAGCCCGATTTTGCGCAGGTGATTGGCCAACCAGGCGGCACACCTCTTGATGTCTTGCGCGTGTTTAGGTTGAGAGCTGACGCTGGGAAATCGGACAAGATCCTTTAATTGAGCAAGGAAACTCGGTCGGTGGGATTGAGCGTACTCGAGGGCGCGTGAGGTTATCATGAACCATATCGAGATTCTTATCAGGATGGCACGGCTCGGGCTACGACTCCGAACTAACCGAACTGGCGGTTGCGGGTTGGCAATCCGAGCCTCTTGCTTCGATACCACTTCAGGGCCGGCGCTTCTGCCTTCTCGGGTCAACGTGAATCAGTACTCGTACTCGAACTCACGCGCTGGGGCCCTCTGGGGCGAAACGCCGGGCTTGGGCTTGCCGTTGGCGCGTAACGGTGACGGCGAAGACTGGTCCCAGGGCAATACGCGGGCCGAGGCCGGCCGTCCGGCCAGTCCCATGGCCTGCGCGCTGGTGAGCCACTCTTCCGCCTGCTCGGCGATCTCCAGCAGCAAGGTCTCAAACTCGGAGCGCGTCGTCTTGAGGATATGGTCCTGAGCCAGCCAGCGGAGAATCTCGCGCCCTGTCACGCCCATGCGCTGACGGGGCGAAGTGACCAAGCGTTCATTGAAATATCTAATCAAAACTTCCTCTATGACATCCCACGCATTATCCGCCCCAAAAAGCCTCTTCACGTCATCGGCGTCGAGGATCTTGAAAGCCTCTTCGAGCAGTTGCATAACTTCCACGCGCAGGACGTTGAGATGGCCAAAAGACAACCACTTCAAGTTGTTCCGCAGATCAAGTCCGGCGCGCCTCACGATGGCAATCGAGCCAAAGCTGGGATCGTATGCCCGCTCGCGGATCACGTCGGAAATGCGCTTGTCACGCCAGAACAGCGTGACTTGATGAATGAAGTGGGCGAAGAGTTTGTGGAAATCGGTGTTGGCGCGGGAGCCGGTAGGAACCGGCGCGCCGCCGTAGTCGAAGATCCGCTTGTAGGCAGACAAACGATCGCGCTGCGTGTAGCGGAGTACTTCACGGCGATCAAATTGGTACAAAGCGAATGCGCCGGTCCCGCCGGACAATCGGACTGTGCCGGCTTTGAAAAGTTCCTGCAGCTTCAGGACCACGCGGAAGACGCCGATCTTCTCATGCTGCCAGAGGTAGTACATGTCACCCACGGCTACGATTCGCTCCGATGTGATGGTTTCATCGTAGGCTTCAACACCCGCCGGGATGCGGGTAGTCCCGAAATCTTTGGCGGCTTCGGGTCCGACGCCTGCCAGCGCGCCGAGCCCCTTGTCCGGTGGCGGCGTCGCCTTGCTGTCCGCGTCTACCACCGACTGCAGCATGTCGTCAATCTGCTTGGTGAGCGCGTCGGCGAGCTGCGGATTCGAGATGAGGTCGGAGGCCAAGCGGCTGGTGACCTGATTCCGCAACGCCGCTATGCGGTCGTATAAGCTTTGATACTCTTTTTCTGTCGCCATCGATGCGCCTCCTCAACCTACAGAGTGCGACTTGCTACCTTCAGGAATTCTCTTGCGCTGTTCTTCCCAAGCGCCCAAGCCACTGGGCATGCGAAATCCACCAGACTCTAAGGCGTGACAGTGAAGCCGCCAGCCAGCTTGGCGCTTGTTCCGTCACGATTGGTGACCGTAACGTCCAATCTCCCTGGGCTGGCACCGCTCAGATCAAGTGTTGCCACCAAGAGGCTGTCAGAGCGGAAGTAAGGTCCCCGAAATGAGATGCTTGGTGTAATCGTAAGAGTCGGCGTCGCCTGGAAGCCACCTCCGCGGATGCGAACGTCTATTGTCTTTTTGTTCGCCGGCAGACTACCGAGCGAGACCGAACCTGGATCCACACTAGTTACAGCGAAGGGCAATCCAAAGTCAGGCTCGGGGGTGACGATGTGCTGGATCGGGGTCGCAAGGTTTACTAACTCCTTGAGTTCATCGCCCAGCTCTTCTAGCGCGCGCTGCACACGGACGGTGTGAAAACCCCTCGGCAGCACTGCGTTTGCCGGATTCGGGTCCCGCGCGCCACCGACTAATCTATTCAATTGCTGTGCGACCGGAAGGAACGTGTTCTCCACTCCAAACTTCCCTCCATCTTGAATGAGCCGCGGTCCCTCTTCAGAGGCAAAGCTTTGAATCCATGCGAGTAAATCCTCCAAAAACAGCGCAGGGTCGCCAGTCTTGAAACTGACCTGCATTGTCTGTCGCTCTGCGGGGCCGAGGAACACAGAATCAAGAGTGAAGCGCACCTCATCAACCGACTCCGAAACCACGGAAAGCTGCCGGGACAACAAGACCAACTGCGTTCCAAAGAACGGCGTAGCCGTGCCTAAGCCGAAGAAGCCAAGATTGTTGACCCAACTTTGCGCGAGCGAAGTCGCGTAGTCCGACAGAATGCGAAAGTTGGAGAGGTTCTGTTCGTCTTCGACGGAGTTCACGAAGTCCTGGGTGGTAAAGTTCAGCCCGAGCTCGTCTCGTAAAGTTCCCAGCGTCCCGTCGATTTGGTCGGGATCAGACAATGTCAGCGGCTGGTTGGGGATGGGAGGAGGGGTTACCGGAAAAGCGTTAGAGCCAAGAAGCAGATTGAAGTACTGGTTCACCCGCGAAATCCGAGGGGGGATAAAACCCAGTTCTTTGACGAGCTCGGAGAACTGGCTTGCTGCAACTGCCTTCAACGCGGCGACATCCTCGTCAGCCGCCTCAGGGTTCAGTTTATACAGACCGTCGAGGAGTGGCAGCGACTGGTCAACGGCACCTTTAGCCCTGGAGTAGATGCTCGCCTGGGCGCCGCTGATGCCGCCCGCAAGGTCCGTCTGAACAGCGTAGGTGCGCGGCGTCCACTTTGATTCGATGTGTCCTTCAACCTCGGTAAGGGTAAATGACTGAGTGAGGGCGCCCACGAAACCTTTTGCGTCGTCGGGCTTGACTTTCCAGCCCAAAACGTCGCTCACGGCCTTTGTAGCCACTTGCCCCAGCGACGTTATCCCCGCCCCCGCTCCGCTAGTCGCCATCCCCGAGGACGGTTTGGCTAGGGGCGACGGCGGATAGCCAACTTCTTCGGTAAGCACCGGGTAGGAAACAGCATCCTCAACTGCTTTTACAGCTGGTTTGATTGTAGGATCCACGCCGTTGACTATGGTGGCGAAGCTGTTGCCGCCCGGGTCGAAGGCCACGCCCGTGGAACTCTTGACTCCCCTAGCTCCAATTGCTCTGGCACGTCTAGCGGGAGTGACAGTTAGTACGAGCCAGTCCCCCTTATTTAGTGGGGTACCCGAGAGTATGACCGTGGCGACACGCTGTGAGGCGTCCAGGGAGATCGAGGCTCTCCTTGGGTTCAACTTGACCGACACTGCGCCAATCGGGGACTCGTACGAGTAATTACCAGGATGGGTCGCGTCATACGTATTCGGAGAAGGCGTCAGCCGACTGGAGTGTACGGCATCGGAAAAAGTCACAGTAATTGAACTGGGCGTCGCATTGCAGTCGAGAATTCTCAAACCCATGGGTGTTTCCCTCCTTGACTCATGGTCACCTTCCAGAGCAGCGGTTCGGGAATACTCGAGACGCTGCTGCACTGCCATTCGCGCCAGTTTGACGCCCAGGCGCGCAGCCCTTCAAGTGATTCCTTCGCCCACCATGTCCTTCGCTTCAGCGGCTTCCGTGACGATCTTCTGGCCGATATTTGTGGCCTGCACGGAAATCGAAGTCATCCCCACGCGTTCGGCGATTTCCTGCCAGCAGGCGGCCAGGGCTTTGCTGGCGTCGTCGAGCGGTTGGCGGCACTGCTCGATCCCCTGCTTTACGCTGTTTGCCCACATGCGCCACTCCCCTCCGCGCGCTCCGAGACTCGCAAGATCCTTCAGCTTCTCGTACGAGACTAAATCGGCTGTGAACTGCTGCTCAATGCCATGGAATCGCTCTTGGCAAATAGTGAGCGCTAACCGCGCCCGGCTCAAGTCCAGTGGGTGGCCAACCGCCTTCAGAGCGCCTTCCGCGGCCTTCCGACCCTCGTCCAACAGGCCCATCTGGTCCAGGATGCTATCCTCCAGTTGGTCCACGAGTGCCGCGTCACCTTTCAGAGGCTTATCCTCCACCACGGTGAGACGGAGCGCAAGGAAGGTGTCGTGCAGCTTTCGGAGCTGCGTGGACAAGTCCTGGAATGTTCTCTCAATCGGCATGAAGCTATCCACTCGCCAGAGTTTTATAGAAGTTGGTTGTAATCACCCCGGGACGAGCCAAGCGATGTTCGAGAGCGAAGCGCGCTGCGCCGATGACGAATCGCTCCGGAATGATCCCCGGGTCAACTCCGGCGGAAAGCCGCCGGGCGGCTTCTTCGACCATCGTCTGCTCTTTCTTGCCGAACTGAATCACCTGGGCCAAGCTCCTATTGCCGAGCGAAGGATAGGGCTGGTAGCACATGGTATCCACGGCCAGGGCGGAGGCTTCGGGGAACGTTTTGAGCATGGCCTGCGGGATGCTTCCGGTCGCTGCACTCGGATAGATGCGTTTCCAGGCTCCTCGATACTGTTCCGCTTCCTTCGCGAAGCCCATGCGGCGCAGCAACTCGACGCTGTTGAGCATCCGCAAGTAGGGCGTGGGATGCACCCCCCTCGGGCTGAAAGCCACTACCGTTGCCGAGCCGCGGCCGATGACATCCATCAGGGAACCCAATACGCCCGGGCCACCCAGCAGAAGGGCGCTCATGTCCGCGAACATCTCGCGGTTCCAGCGTGTCCAAACCGAAGCCACGGCGCGCGGAAGGCCCGCCCTGAGCAGCCGCATTGCGATTTTGCGGGGAATGTCCCTGCTCAAGCCCAGGTCGGTCTGAAGGTTGTGGCTGACTTCGTGCAGCACAGCGCCAAGAGTCCAGGGATTGATCAGGCGATGATAAGGCAGTTGAACCAGGGGGAAGGGGTTGAGCTGCTTCCCCAGCCTTTTGATAGGAATTCCCCGACGGATCGTGGCGGGAGCAAAGCCCGTGCGCATATACGAGAACGGAGGCGGCGCCGGTATGGACCGGGCAACGCCGAGGCCGAGATAAGCGGCTCGGTAGCAATCGAGTGCGATGCGGTC
This sequence comes from Acidobacteriota bacterium, assembly GCA_003225365.1. Taxonomy (GTDB): domain Bacteria; phylum Acidobacteriota; class Terriglobia; order UBA7540; family UBA7540; genus Gp13-AA74. The sequence goes on along the minus strand of QHZN01000231.1, from coordinate 6,354 downwards.
GCAACTTAGAAGCCAGTTTGCGTAGCGCGTCTGCCGCTGCCCGAAAAGTTCAAAGTAGAAGTCCCAGATCTTCTCAATACCCTGCACCCAATGGTGAGCTTTCTCTTTCCGGTTAACCAGCCTCTGAAGGGCAATGGTCGCCGGTTCTTCTTTGGCGCGCTGCGCAGCAGAGGTCACACCCTTGGAAAGGTTGAGCAAACCACGACGAAGCGACGAAATGAGCGCGTTCACCGCCTCCAGATGGCCAGCCGTGGGTGCAGCGGAAGCGGTACCAAACTCGTCCCGCCGAAAGGGCCGAAGGGCTGCAGCGTGACGAGTCAGGTTAGTGGCTTGCGCCGTCACCCAGGGAAGGAGGACGGGGTTGGCACCGGCAGTGCCGCTGGCACGGAACCCCTCATGCGGAAAGGGCCCAGAGGGTATCGCGGATTGTGGCAGTGTCTCAACTGCTGTCGCCATGCCTGATTACCTCGTTCACCGCAACAGTTGCCCACAGCAGCGGCAGTAGGACGGAGCGGCCGCGCCGCAAGTGGGGCAAGCGGAACATATACAGCGGCCGCCCACAATGCGTCCGTACCTGGAAACGGGTGGGCCAACGAGAGCTGGACCAGCGGACACACCGCGATATTGCGGGCCGGGGGCCGCCCCTGGGTACACTGGACCCGCGCCATAGCGAGCCTGGCCCACACCGCCGGCAAAGCGGCGATGCCACCAATGGGGCCGAACCATACCGCGACCCCAGCGGCCGTGAAACCGCCGGTCCATGTGTTGATGTCGGCGAAGTGCATGCGCCCTGTGCCGCGGGCTACCAAGCACCCGGCGAGTCTGTCGCGCCAGAGTCCGCACGGCGGTCCGCGGTGTGACCCGTCGTCCTTGAGCTGCTTGTCGGGCGATACTGCCCACCGTACGGCGGGCAACGCTTGGCACGGCACGCAACAAGGTACGGGTGTTGGGATTGCGGTGGAGCCCGCGAGCTATCTTTCCGATTCCGCGAGTGAGCTGCGGCGTCACCCGGGTTACTGCCCTGGCGATGCGGGGAAGAGCCTTCCGGGCCATCGGCGCCAGCGCCCTCGCTGCCACCGGAAGGAGCTTGCTGGCTGCCATGCCGATGAGCGGCAGGAAATGCTCGGCGGCCTCCTGTTCCGTTTCGGCCTCTGCCGCCAGCTCTCCCAAGTGCTCCATCATGGCGTCAGGATAGATCTTGCGAATGGGGCTGACCTCGGTTTCGAACTCGCCCTCGCCCTCGAATTCTCCCTCACCCTCGAATTCGCCTTCGAGTTCCTGCTCGCCGAGCAGGCTGCCGACAACATTGCCGATGGCGCCGAGTCCCCCCTCTCCTTCAAGGCCAGCCTCGCCTTCGTATTCGCCCTCGCCCTCGAGCTCACCCTCGAACTCAGGCAAGCTCTCCAGTTCGTATTTGGATCCACAGGACTCACACACGGGCATTGCCATGGTTCTTCCTCCTTAAATGTTCGACGTTATGCCCGGCCAACTCCTAGCGTGCCATCGCCCGGCGGCGGAATCGGCGAGGTCGCTTGTACGACCGGCTCACTTTAAGGTTACGTGCGACGGCAGCCGTGCACGCTTTGGGGCTGCTCAGCACACGCCGGACCTGCCGGATGGCAGCGCGTGCCGCTGTGCGCCGGGTGATGGGTACTCCCCTTGTGGCTTGCCTCTTCAAGTCGCGGACCGTGCGGCGGATGATAGTGGGGACTGCTCGAACCACCGGGCGGGTAACGCGACGACGACGCAGGATTCGGGTCAGGATGGCGGTGCCGCGCACCAGGTAGGGGAGGATCCGCCTCAGGGCACGACGGTCGCGAGGTGAAATGACGGTGACGGCCGCGGCTCCGGCCATGGCTTCCGCTTCACCTTCGTGCTGCTCTTGCGAAGCAGATTCCGCCATCATTTCGGCCAACGCTTCGTGATGGGTCAGTTCGTGACTCGCAATCTCGTGAGCCATTTCGGACTCGCCTTCGGATTCCCCTTCGAATTCGCCTTCGCCCTCGAATTCGTGCATTTCGTGCAGCTCTTGTTCCTGTTCACCTTCCAGAAGGGAGCCGGCAGCTTTGCCCAGGATCGCCCCGAACGGACCACCGATCGCCGTGCCCACCATGGGCGCCGCGACTTTGGCGACTTTCCTGAGAATGGGAGCCGCGCGCTTCAGGAATCTCCCGATGCCTTTGAAGAACTGCTCTGTCTCGAGCTCACCTTCGAATTCCTGCTCGCCGAGCAAGCTCCCCGCCACGTTACCGATGGCTCCCAACCAGCCTTCACCTTCCAGGCCTGCCTCACCCTCGCCCTCATGGAATTCGTGCAGCTCGTGGAATTCGCCCTCGCCTTCGCCCTCACCTTCGAGCTCGCCTTCTAGTTCACCTTCTCCCTCGAGTTCGCCTTCACCCTCACCCAAGAGGCTGCCGACGACGTTGCCGATGGCTCCCAGCCAGCCTTCACCTTCCAGACCTGCCTCGCCCTCTCCTTCCAATTCGCCCTCGTGGAATTCCTGTTCGAGTTCCAATTCAAGTTCGCCCTCGTGGTCCGCCATGGCTCTACCTCCTTCAAGATGGTGACACCGTGCGGCAAGATAATCCGGTCGCATAAGGTGCGCTAGTCACATTTTCTGGTGAGCATAGTTCAGCTCCTCGAAACGAGCGTCAGTATTCCTGGGTAGCCCGGTTAGGTTCGCTTAGAGGGGCGTCACTTAAATAAGCGACTGGACTTGTGTTGCCTGTAGCGCTAATGTCTCTCCCTCATGAATAAACATTTAAGTTTTCTGGAAGGTGCTGCTGATTTAGGAATTACTGGTTAGCTTTAGGGCATGCCGTTCTCTCAGTTTTCAGCGTTGAGCTATTAGACATTTCGCCGAGGCCTTTCGCCCGAACCGAGTTCGGGAAGGGCCCTATCGAAACCGAGGAATACGCTCCACATTATTGATTGTCCTGTGGCCCCTTTGGCATTTGTGAGGCCCCATGCCGAATCTCTCAGCGCGGAATGGCAAAAGTCTTGCGTCGAGCGAGCGCAGAGGCGATGGTAAGCTGGAGGACCTGATCCAGCTGTTGGTGAGCCGTGTTGCGCAGATCAATGGATGTTCACCCAAACTTCAGGAGGAAAAATATGCCGAAGAAGTGCTCTTCGACGTTGATGTAGATGGAGCGCGCTATCTCCTCGTTCGATTGCCCAAGTCCTCGAAGGCCCGTGTGCAATTGAGCCCGCGCGAACACGAAATCGTTCGTATGGTCGCTCTGGGCCATCCAAACAAAGTTATCGCTGAGGTGTTAAGTATCAGCTCCTGGACGGTTTGCACACACCTCCGGCGGATATTCGCCAAACTTGGTGTAGGGTCGCGCGCCGCCATGGTGGCCCGTCTACTCGAAGTGGGACGCTCTGATGCAACCGCTGGGCAAGGTCCAAGTGCCAATGGCAATTCGAACCCCTCCCGGGACAAACGCTCTGCGCTGCCGGAGGGTGTCACTCACAGCCCCGAGCGCAGATATCGGAATGCGGCTATAAGTAGACGGGGATGATCATGGCCGGCGACGATGTCTGGAGGAAACTGGAGCTTGCCGTTTCCGAATGGCAGCTCGTTTTCTGGGCCTGCACCCCGCGAGGATGATCGAAATGAAAGGATTCGCAACGTTTTCGACGGTGTTTCAGCGAATGAACCCATGACAAGTCTCCCCGAACTACCCGCAGCCAACCCAAGCACGAAAATAGCTAAGTAGCTGTAATGCCATCAGAAACGGCCCGCGAGTACCGGCCCGATCCGGACTCGTTCGTGGTCGTTCACTCCCAAGGTCTTCGGATCAGTCGACGCAGTCTGGTGCAGCACCAGTTCAAGCCTTTGCCGCGGCGACTTGGTCTACCGAACATCGCGCTATGACAACTGCGACACACTCCAGCGGCGCTGGCATTGATTGCTGGAGTTCGGCGGATGGTCGTGTCCGCGCTACTCAGCGCCGCGTTCACTCTGGGCATGCACTCGTATCATTTGCCCAAAATGCAGGGCGCGGCTCCAGCTAAGGATGTAAATTGTCTTAAGGATTCCTAAATCGCTTCAAGGAAAATGGGAGGTTCCTTCCCAGAGATGCTGCGCTTTGATTCTCCCGAGTCTTGGAGAGTGAGGTTGAGGACGGCATGTATATTTAATAGTAGTTATACACGCGAACATCACTCAATAAATTGATTCTCTCCGTAGCTAAGGCTTACCAACGGTCGGTGTTCGACTGTGCGGGATCCGTTACTAGCCGGCATCCGACGGCAGTGCTTTCTCCCCCGACGGCTCAGGTTTCCAGAAAGTGGTTGGGCCCGTTCCGGTGAGCTCGCGGTAATTCTGCCGGCCTGCCTTCATGGCCAGTCGGCGGACGAGGTCGTATGTGGGAAAGGCAAGCACATACCCAGCAACAACTGCTAGGGCGGCGGCACCCAGAAGGTTGGCGATCCCTTCAACCAGCGGCACGTGCAATGGAAGTTTCGCGTAATGCAGAAGCCAGTCGAGCCCGATGCCAATCCCTCAAGCTCTTTACGGATGAGATCGCGCTTCCGGGTGGTCTCGAGTGCCTTTTCAGAAAACAGCGGGGCTACTGCCAGCTCGGGCGCTTTCGATGCGGGATACGCAAGGGTCAGCGGCAGGCAATATTGTCGAATCTGCGCGTCAATCAGCGTATAGCCATGATACATCAAGGCATCGCGCTCGACGAGACTGAACTGGTCTAGGTCGGTGCGGATGCGCGCCACACCGGGAATCATCTCAGCGGGCAGGCGCTCGTTCACGCCGCGGTCCTTGAGGTTGAGGAAGAGGTGAGTGTAGGCAAAATACCGATGGGACGGCAGATCCTCCTTCCACCACTGAACGAGGCGGTCAATAAGTTTCGAGCGCACCTGAAACTGCAGGATGTCGTTGACGCGCAGGAAGACCTCGGGATCTCCGGTGCTGATGGTGTGTCTGGCCTCCAACTGGCCCGACGCGTCGCTCACAAGCAGAATCTGCGGCAGCGTGTTTCCTGGTGGTTGTCCCTCAGATAGCAACGCCTCGATTCCCTGGTTATCCGCGACGCCGCCGTCCACGAGCATGTCGCCGTAAATAGATATAGCCTTAAAACAGCCGCAAGATCGCTGTAAAGCGCCCTGTATTCCTTAATTATGTCGAGAGCGACTTGAGTTCGCTCATGGCAGGGGTTGAAATAGATTGTGGCGACAGACCCGGCAACCCGGCCCAATACGATATCGAACACAACGTGGAGCCATTCTGGAACGGCGATGTCCATCGTTTTCCAAGGTTGCTGCTTTATGCGCCGTCTGCTCCAAACAGCAGATACGGGTTCTGCGCCATCTCGCGTCAACTAATATATTATTTTCGCCCAGTACCGCCTTCAGCATCCACACTGGCTACTACATCTAGGACAATTATGACTCGAGTGATCTTCAACCGAGATTCAGCCCAACGCATCAGGATTTATACTCCGCATCTGCCTCTCCAGCACGATTGCTGGTTTGGTCTTCAGTGCTTCCTTAAAAATATAAACCGCAAGACCGGACTGATTCATGCCAACAGGAAGATTTCTTATCGACAGCCTACCTGCCAGCTGAATGAGTTGCTCCTGTGCAAAGTATTTCTTGAGGATTTTCTTGAGGTACCTCGGTTTTACAACGGAGCGGCCTTGAGCGACGCGGGCTGCCCAAGCACCAGCCCAAAATGGAAGGACCAGGGGGAGAACACCGTAAAGGGTCACCACGGCCACCCAGCCCCCGACATTAGCGACCGGAGGGCTACCGAGAATTGATTCGACCCACTGTGCGACGCCTCGTTGGACAAACTCGTAAGAGCCCGAGACACAGGCAATAATAGACAGCAGACTAAGAAGCGCCATCATGGCCCAAGCCAAATCCGAAAGGATGCGGCGCGGGCGTATATCCTCCGCCCGTCCGCGCCACAAAAACATGGCTTGGGCGAGAAGGAGGAAAGCGGGGAAAAAGGTAAAAACCAAGAACCAACGGAGTGCGAAATGGCCTTTTTCGGGATAGATGATCTCGCTCCACCAGTTGATGCCCACGACGAGTGCCAAAACCGACAGGATAGCTAGACCAACCTGAATCGCTCGCCACTGGGTTGGGGCTCGTCGTAGGAATTGGACAAGCGTGTGGAATGCCTGCAGGGGATAATCCAGACCGAATGTATAAGCGCGATTCTTTCTGATTTTGTCGGCAATCTTGCCGAAGCTTCCAAGGATACAATTGCGCAGCACCAGCGCAGCAGTTGATATGATTTCCAGCAGAATGAGACTGGGAACGTCCTTCTCAATTCCCTCCGACCCGACTCTGTATTTCTTGTCAAAGAATATGCCCATGGGAGTTGCCTTA
>QHZN01000230.1 GCA_003225365.1 Acidobacteriota bacterium | reverse complement strand
GAAGGCTTCGGCTTGCCGGTGCTCGAAGCGATGGCGCATGGCGCGCCCGTGGTCGCTTCGAAAACGTCCGCGCTCCCGGAGGTCGGAGGCAACGCCGCGCTTTACATTGACCCACGCGACCCGAAAGACATCGCTGAGAAGGTGCGGCAGGTCGCCGAAGACGAGCCGCTGCGTCAGTGGCTGATTGCGAAAGGGCTCGGCCGGGTTCCAAGATTCACCTGGCGCCGCACAGCGGAAGCTACGCTCGCTGTATATAACGAAGTGCTTACGTCGTGAGTTTCTGCCGCCGTTCGCGCGGTGCTGCAACGCCGGCGTTCAACCTCTGGCACCTAACCCCTTGCACCTGACACCTCACACCTGACACCTGCTCCTCACGTTCCTGTGCTGCTGTAATTCGCGACGCCCCGGTTCCACACCACTACTGCCAAGAGCGAAAACGCCGCCGCGACCAGAGGCGTCAGGTGGAAGTAAGTGGCATAAGCGCTGCGTCCCAGGAAATGCGTGGTGGGATAAAACGACGCGAAGCCGAAGGGAATCACCCAGCTCAACATGAACTGGATAAAAGTGTTGTAAATCGTCAGCGGGTATCGTCCGAAAGTGAGCATGTTGAAAACCGGCGGGACGATGCCCACGCGGTCTTCGAACCAAAAGGACGCACAGGTGAGAATGAGGAAAACAGAAACGTAGATGAGGACTGCGGAAAGTATCATCAGAACGAACCACGCGTCGTCGAGCGCGGACATTACGATCCCAAGGCGGTGGCGGCAGACGGTGATCACGACGAGGCCCGTGACCACTTCCTGGAGCGACTCGAGCCGGAACTTTTCGAACAGGACCTGGAACAGGGTGTGGACGGGCCGCAGCATCACGCGGTCGAAGTGGCCCTGGATGATGTAAATGTCCCCGAATTCGTAAAGGTTCCAGCTGACCACGTTGAAAAAGCCCAGCGGCACAAGCGAAAAAGCATAGAGGAAGAGGATTTCGTAGAACGACCAGCCCTGAAGCGTGGGAATCTTGGTGAAGAGCACCAGCACAAAACCGAAGCCGATGACCGTCGCCGTCATGGAGGAAAAGAAAGCAATAAAGAAATCCGCCTTGTACGCCAGGCGCACTTTGGCGTACTGCGCGAAATACAGAGCGAAAAGTCTTAAATGCCGGCGCATGGATTGCAGCGACGAGGCCTATTCCAATCTTTTTCCAATTCGGGAGTAGGTACTCGACCAGCAGATGTACAGGGCCTTAGCTCTGAAGGATTCCGCGCCCACAGGCCCAAAATCACTGCTGCGGCTGTCCCAACTTAAGTCCCGATCATCTCCCATGACAAAAAATTTACCCGAGGGGACGGTCATGCGGTCGAACTGAACCAACCATGGAGAGTACTGACCGTCGACCGAGGAGCGGACGGCGTAGGGTTCCGCCAAAGGGAGTCCGTTCAGAATTATTCTCGCACCTTTGCTTTCCAGCGTATCGCCGCCCACGCCAATCACCCTCTCGAACATCAAGTTTCCCGTGCGGGGGGATTTCAACACAACAATGTCCCCCCTTGCCGGGGCTTGATGGGAGAAGAATGACATATCGGCGACGATACGGTCGCCCGGCCTGTGAAAAAGCCCAGCGGCACAAGCGAAAAAGCATAGAGGAAGAGGATTTCGTAGAACGACCAGCCCTGAAGCGTGGGAATCTTGGTGAAGAGCACCAGCACAAAACCGAAGCCGATGACCGTCGCCGTCATGGAGGAAAAGAAAGCAATAAAGAAATCCGCCTTGTACGCCAGGCGCACTTTGGCGTACTGCGCGAAATAGAGAGCGAAGAGTCGCAGGTGCCGCTTCATGGCCGAGAACAGTGACTAGTGACGACTGACCAGTGGCGAGCGGGGTGAAGGTCGAGATTTAGACATCGCGTCGCTCACAGACTTCACTTCTGGTCCCCGCCCGCCGCCCTCTCGTCGGGATAAACCGCCTGGCGCCAATAGGCTTGATGGCCGATGTAATCGTCGTCGGGCAGGTTGGCGACGATGATCCGGCGCAGCTCGGGCGCGTCCACCGGTCCTTGGCGCTTGTAGAGCACGCCGCCCTTCGGGCCGAGGAGGACGGTATAAGGCACCGCGGCGTTCCACGACGGGTCGAAGGCGGCCATGAGGTCGTAGATGTTCGTCGAGCCGAAAAGGAGATTCGTAGTTGTCGCGTGCTGCCGCTCGAGCGCCTGTTGGACGCCGGGTTTTTCGTCGGGATAATTTACGCTGACGGTGACCAAATCGAATCGGCGATGGCCGTACATGCGGTGCATGGTCTCGAGCTCCGGCATTTCTTCGAGGCAAGGCCCGCACCAGGTGGCCCAAAAATCCACCAGCAGCACCTTCCCGCTCGGGTTGGCGCCGAGCGCCTTGAGGTCGGCGGCTGACGCGGCCTTGACTGTGACGGGCTGGCTTTCGATCTTGGCGATGGCCGCTTCACGTGTTTTCTCCTTGTAAATCCATTTCGTGGAGCAGCCGATGGCCGGCGTGTGCGCGACTTCGACGGGTTTGCTCGCCAGGATTTCGTCGAGCGCGAGGCGGGCGTCCTGACGGGTGACGTAAGCCTCGCGCGGGTTGTTGTCCACGCGGCCGTCGTAGCGAAGCTTGCGATCGGAGTCGAAAATGAACAGGTGCGGTGTGGCTGTGGGGCCATAGACGCGGGAGACCGCCTGCGTTTCGCCGTCGTAGAGGTAGGGAAAATTGAAGTGCCGGTAGGCGGCGCGGATCTTCATTTCGTCGAACGAGTCGCTCACGTCCGTATAACCGAGCTCATCGAGACGGACCGCGTCGGGGCTGTTGGGGTTGATGGCGACGAAAGCCACGCCGCGGTCTTGGTAGTCGGCGACGAGTTTTTTGATTCGAGTCTCGTAAAGCTGCGCCGTGGGACAGTGGTTGCAGGTGAAAATGACGGCCAGCACTTTTGCCGAAGCGTAATCCTTCAAGCAGTGCGTCTGGCCGTCAATGCCCGGCAGACAGAAATCGGGCGCCGCGGAGCCCAGCGCGAGCGTGGGCGGCCCAGTTTCGTCTGCAGGCGGCACCGCACCGGCCAGCAGCGCCGCGGCCAAGGAGGTTGCGCAGACTCGAAAAATAAAGCGTGAGACGATTTCGATTTTGCTGTTCACGACTCATCCTCCCTGAACGGTAATTTTGCGGCTGGACCACCGCCACATTGCGTCTCCCAGCGCGACCAGCGCCAAGGCCCAGAAAGCCTGAGTCCCCAGAGCCTTCCAAGCCGCCGCGCCGCTCAGCTTGCCGAGATAGATCAAGAGCGGAATATAGCTGATGTATTGGAACGGGAGGAAATTGAGCGCCTGCTGAAAAATGCGCGGGAAAAACGAAATGGGAATCAGCAGGCCGGACAAAAGTTCAAGCAGGAAATATTTGGCGCGCAGCAGGCCCAGGATGGAAAGCAGGCGGATGGCGAGCGTGCCGACGGCGAAATTGAGGGCGGCGACGATAAAGAAGCTCAGAACAACACTCGCCGAAAAAGCTGCGAATTGGAGCAGGCTCGCCGGCCGGCGCACCGGAAAGACCACAAACAGCACAAGCGTGGTCGGGAGCGTGAGCATCGTCAGCCTGAAGGCCGATTGCCCGAGGGCCGTGGCGATGAGCGCCCCCTGGATGCTCACCGGCTTGATAAGGTTCATCACCAGCGTCCCTTCGCTCACCTGAGTGGCGAGGTCCTGGTCAATATTGTTGAAGTAGAGCGAGCGGATAATCCAGCCCACGGCGACGTAGGTCATCATCTGGGGAAAGTCGAAGCCTCCGATCGCGGTCCCGTGCTCATAAATGGCTTTCCAGATGAAGTAGTACACGGAGACGTAGATGAAGTAAGTGACGATCCCGGTGTAATAGCGCAGACGATAGGCGAGTGTGTCCACGAAGCCCATGCGGACGAACTCGCCGTAAGTGCGCAGGGTGCCGAGCAATGCCGGCCGGTAGGACCGAGGGGAGGGCTCGCGGACGAGCAAGGCGGCGCCCATCAGCCGACCTCCCCGCTCAAATAAATCCGCTTGACGATTTCCTCAATGGGCTCTTCCTCGATCAAGAGGTCGCGTACTTCCAGCCGGTTGACGAGCGTGCGGATGACTTCGGCGCTGGAGTGTTCGTCTCGGTCGAATCGCATGATATAGGTGAGCTCGTCCACGCGCTCGAGCGCCAGGCCGTTCGAGGTGACTTCCGCCAGGCGCGGAATCTGGGAGCGGTCCTTGAGAAAGAATTTGACCTGGTTGTACCGGGCCAGGCGTTTTTTCATTTCGGCGAGGTCGCCGTCAAAAAGCAGGCGGCCTTTGTCAATAATCAGAATTCGGCGCGACAGCTCTTCGATGTCGGAGAGGTCGTGCGTGGTCAGGAGCACGGTCGTGCGCTCGGCGCGGTTGACCTCCTTCAGGAATTCGCGGATGCGCTCCTTGGCAACCACGTCCAGGCCGATGGTGGGCTCGTCAAGGAAGAGCAGCGGCGGATTGTGCAGGAGCGAGGCGGCCAGGTCGCAGCGCATGCGCTCGCCAAGCGAAAGCTTGCGCACCGGGGTGTGCAAATACTCGCCGATGTTCAGGATTTCGGAGAAGCGGCCGAGGCGGCGCCGGTAATCGACGTCTGAAATCTCGTAAATCTCTTTCAGCAGCTTGAACGACTCCACCACCGCGATGTCCCACCAAAGTTGGGTGCGCTGGCCGAAGACCACTCCGATGTGGCGGGTGTAGCGCCGCCGGTCGCGGTACGGGACGTGGCCGTTCGAGATGATGCTGCCGCTGGTCGGCACCAGAATCCCCGTCAGCATTTTGAGGGTGGTGGATTTTCCCGCGCCGTTCGCGCCGATATAGCCGACCATCTCGCCCTGCTGGATCGTAAAGCTCACGCCGTCCACGGCGCGGATAGTGACGTATTCGCGGACAAAAAGGTTTTGGACGGCCCCCAGGACACCTTCGCGCCGCTTGAAGGAGCGGAATTCCTTCGCGAGGTTGCGGACTTCGATGAGGGGCGACATATCAGCCGAGCCGTAAAGCGCGCCGCGGGCCGAAACCGGCGGAAAGGAGATTCTAGCAGATGGATCCCTCCGAGAGGGCCCCGGACGGCGCGGGGAATGATTTCTTTCCCCAGGCTTTGCGCCTTTGCGTGAAAAACCTTGGTGAGCCCAGGGAAGGAATTCTTTTCCCCCGGCGGAACTTTTCGATTAGAATCTTCGTCTCTATTTCCGGCGCCTTGAGGAGGTCGCTGAAAAAGTCGATACTGTCATGCGGAGCGAAGCATCTGCTTTTCATATTGAACGGAAAGAACTTAGATTCTTCGCGAAGTCTACCCTGAGTGCGGAATGAAAGGGATTCTTCGCTTCGCTCAGAATGACAAGCGAAGGGCTCAGAATCACATGGCCCAAACCCTTTTTCAGGAACCTGTCAGGTTGGGGAATTCGAGGAGGAGTTCGGCGAAACAGGGCTCCTTTCGCAAAGGGAGAAACGCTCCATGAAAAAGCTTTTTCGGATTGTTGTGCCGGTGGCTCTGGCAATGGCGTCATTGGCCGTATCGGTCCGGGCGCAGGACCTGGCATCCTTCGAGAAGCGGACGACCATGAAGGTCTTGCCGAACGGCCTGACGGTGATTGTCGTCGAGCGGCCGGAAGCCCCGGTCTTTTCTTTCTTCACGCACGTGGACGTTGGCGCGGACCGCGAGTATCCCGGGATCACGGGCCTGGCGCACATGTTCGAGCACATGGCGTTTAAAGGCACAGACACCATTGGGACCGGCGACTATGCCAAGGAGAAACCGGCGCTCGGGGAGGTCGAGAGGAAGTACCAGGCGTACCTCCGGGAGCGCGAAAAATCCGTGGGCCGGGACGAAAAGAAATTGGCGGAGCTCGAAGAGGCCTGGCAGCAGGCCATGAAGGAAGCCCAAAAATACGTCAAGGAAAACGAATTCGGGAAAATCGTGGAAGAGAACGGCGGCGTGGGCCTGAACGCTTTTACGAGCAATGAGGAGACCGGATATCATTACTCGTTCCCGTCGAACCGTATCGAGGTCTGGGCTTATCTCGAGTCCGACCGTTTCCTCCATCCGGTGTTTCGCGAGTTTTACAAGGAGCGCGACGTGGTACACGAGGAGCGCCGCCTGAGCGAGAGCAGCCCCTTCGGGCGCCTCTTCGAGCAGTTTTCCGGCGCGGCCTTTATTGCGCACCCCTACGGGAGACCCGTGGTGGGCTGGCCCTCCGACCTGGAATCGTTTTCCGAGACTGACGCCGAGAATTTCTACAAAAAATATTACGTGCCCGCGAGCATGGTGGTGACGCTGGTGGGCGACGTGAAGGCAAGCGAAGTCCTGCCGATCGTGGAGAAGTACTTTGGCCGCCTGCCCGCAGGGCCGAAGCCGGAGCCGCTCCGCACTATCGAGCCGCCGCAGAACGCGGAGAGGATCGTCATCCTGCACGAGACCTCGCAGCCGGTTTTCATCGAGGGCTATCACAAGCCGGGCGCGCGGGACAAAGATGATGCCGATTACGACGCCCTCCAGGACTTGATGTCGAACGGGCGCACGTCGCGGCTGTACCGGTCTCTGGTGAGGGACAAGAAAATTGCGGCTTTTTCGGGCGGCTTCAACGGATTCCCGGGCTCCAAATATCCGAACCTGTTCGTGTTCTTCGCCGTGTCCACTCCCGGCCACACGCCTGACGAAACTCGCGACGCTATTCACGCGGAGATCGAACGTGTGAGAAAGGAAGACATCACGGATGAGGAGCTCCAAATGATCAAGACGCGCGCCAAGGCGGACCTGATCCGAAAACTGGGGGACAACCAGGGCCTGGCGTTCCAACTGGGGAGCGCCCAGTCGCTCTACGGAGACTGGCGGGAGCTCTTTCGCCACGTCGATGACATCGCTAAAGTAAGTAAGGCGGACATACGAAGGGTGGCGAACGCCACCTTCGTGGAGTCCAACCGGACGGTGGGCATGATTGAATCCACCCAGCTTGCCCAGGCGTCTGCCGCCGGGAAGGAGACGAAATAATGATCCCTCGCCAACGAATTACCGTTGCCCTCTCGGTTACGCTTTGCCTTCTCGCTTCCGCGCCGGCCTCGCACGGCCAGGCGACGGATTGGAGAAAAATTCAGGCGCCGCCGCTGCACGCGTTTCATCCCCAGGAACCGCGCCGCGTCGAGCTGCCCAACGGCATGGTGATCTTCCTCCAGGAGGATCACGAACTGCCGCTCATTCGTGGAACCGCTGAGATTCGCGGCGGCTCCCTGAACGAGCCGGCGGAAAAGGTCGGCCTGGTCCAGATCTACGGGGAGGTCTGGCGCACGGGCGGCACCCAAAGCAAGACCGGCGATCAGCTTGATGATTACCTGGAGGCGCACGCGGCCAAGGTCGAGACATCCGGGGGAACGGATCACACCACCGTAACCTGGGACTGCATGAAAGAAAATTTGGATGACGTTTTCAAAGTCTTCGTCGAATTGTTGAGAAACCCGGAGTTTCGCGAGGACAAGCTGCCTCTGGCCAAGAACCAGGCGGATACTTCCATCTCCCGGCGGAATGACGATCCTTTCGAAATCGCGTTCCGCGAAGCGGCCAAGCTGGTGTATGGGGCGGGTTCGCCTTACGCGCGGGTCCCTGAATACGCCACCGTTGCCGCGGTGACGCGCCAGGACTTATTGACCTGGCATGAGCGTTACGTACATCCCAACAACATCATCCTGGGGGTCGCGGGTGATTTCGATTCGGCGAAAATGGAGGCCACGTTGCGGGAGGCCTTCGAATCCTGGCCGAAAGGCCCCGCGGCGGCAAAGTTGGATGCGGCTTTTGAGGGGCCGAAGCCCGGCGTCTACTTCGTCCAAAAGGACGACGTAACCGCCAGTACCGTGCAAATGGTCGATCTGGGCACGAGGCGCGACAACCCCGACTACTACGCCATTGACGTCTTCAATGAATTCTTTGGCGGGGGATTTTCCTCCCGGCTGTTCTCTAACATCCGTTCCAAGAAGGGTCTGGCATATGCTGTGGGAGGAGGAATCGGGACCGATTTCGACCACCCGGGAGTGCTGCGGCTGTTCCTGGGGACGAAGAGCAAAACCACAGCCGCCGCGCTTGATGCTTTTCTCGCAGAGCTCAATGAGCTGAAAACCAATCCCGCTACGCCGGAAGAGTTGAAGAAGGCCAAAGAGTCCATTCTGAACTCTTTCGTTTTCCGTTTCGACTCGAAGGAAAAAGTGCTGCGGGAACGGATGACCTACGAGTTCTACGGTTATCCTGCGGACTTCCTGGAACGCTACCAGGCGGGAATCGAGAAAGTCACCCAGGACGATATTACGCGCGTCGTTAGCCGCTACGTGCACCGAGACCGCATGGCGGTGCTGGTGGTCGGGAAGGCTTCGGACTTCGACCGCCCGCTCACTTCTTTCGGCCCGGTGACTGCGCTGGACGTTTCCATCCCGCCTCCGGGCGGGGCCAAGAAGACGGAGGGCAAGGCCACGAACTCGGAAGGAAAGGCCCTGATGTCCAAAGTTATCGAGGGGCTCGGAGGCGCCGAGAAGGTGCGGGAAGTCAAAGCCTTCCGGGAGAAGGTAAAGCTCAAAGTTCAAACTCCGCAGGGAGAGATGTCCTTGGATGGTGAAGGGTATTCCGTGTTTCCTGATCGTGTGGCAGAGAGGATGACGACCCCCATGGGCGAGATGGCGATGGTCGTCACGCCCGACGCCTCCTTCATGTCAATGCCCACGGGGACTCGGGACCTTCCCGGGCCACAGAAGGACAGAATGCTCCAGGAACTGTGGACAGATCCCCTGTTCGTCGCACAGCACGCTGAGGATCCGAAATTTGCCTTTGCGGCAGGTGGAATAGAAAAGATCGGGGACGTAGAGGCGAACATCTTAGACGTCACCGCGAACGGTTCACAAGTGCGCTGGTTTGTGGATTCCAAAACCGGTCACGTTGTCCGTACCGTGGCCCAAACGGCCGAAATGGGCGCCCCGGCGGAAGTAGTCTCCGATTATTCGGACTGGCGGGCGGTCCAAGGGGTAATCTTCCCATTCAAAGAAACGAGTACGCGAAACGGCCAGTTCGCCTCCTCTGAGGAGGCTGTTGAAATCGAGGTCAACCCCGCCGTGGACCCGAAACTGTTCGAGAAGCCAGCAACTTCGGGAGGAGGTAACCCTTGAGGGGGGAAGTCTGTCGCCGAGCGTCGAGACACGGCGATGCGCTCAAAAGAATGGAAATCTATGGGTAACGGCCCGAACTCCCGAGCTGGACTACGTCTGCAGCGCCGGTCTACGGTTCGACTACTGCTCACCGTCCTCCCTTCGACTTCACTCAGGGACAGCGAGCCAGGTCGAACTGTGAGCGTAAGTCGAAGGATGACCTGCGGAAAAAGAGGCGCCGCTCCCCGCCCGGCGGGGCAAGCTCCAAGCGGCGCGAGAGTCTAGTAGAATTCTTCCATCAAGCTATCAAACAGGCCTTTCTCCAACCCCACGGGCTGCCTCGCCAGAGGCCCTTTCTTGAGGGCCGGTTCGCTGTCCTCGTAAGTGAGTTCGTCCCCTTTGTAAAAAAGCCCGATAGGGATCTTGTCGCCCCATTCGAACGACTTTGCAAACGCGGCTTCCATGTCCGCGGGATCGTAGCCCGGCTGGTCTTCGAGCTTATAAACGCGCTGCTTGAACCAGGGATAGGTGTTGATCACGTTGTAGGTGACGCAGGGGCTGAAGACGTCCACTAGCGAGAACCCCTTGTGGGCGATGCCATCGGCGATAAGGTCAGCCAAGTGCTTCGCTTCCCCCGAAAATCCCCGCGCAATATAGGTGGCCCCGGAAACCAGCGCCAGGGCGACTGGGTTGATGGGCGCTTCGACGTTCCCGCGGGGCGTGGATTTCGTCTTGTGGCCTTTGTTGGTGGTCGGGGAGGCCTGGCCGGTGGTCAAGCCGTAAATTTGGTTGTTCATAACGATATAAGTGAGGTCCAGATTTCGCCGCATGGCGTGGACGAAATGATTCAGGCCGATGCCATAGCCGTCTCCGTCGCCGCCCGTGATGACCACGTGCAGGTCATGATTGGCAAGCTTGGCGCCGCTTGCCACGGCGACCGCGCGGCCGTGGAGGCTGTGGACGCCGTAGGCGTGGAAAAAGCCCGGCAGATTCGAGGAACAGCCAATCCCCGAAACCACGAAAATGTCCTTGGTCGCGAGCTTCAGCTTTTGGGCCGCAATCTCGAGCGCACGGAGCACGCCGAAATCGCCGCATCCGGGGCACCAGTCCGGCTCGATAATGCTCTGGTAGGTTTCCAGAGGCAGTTCAACTACGGTCGCCATAAGTCCCTTCCTTTCGTCCTTCAATTCCGCTCCACCGACGCATGGCCGATTAAGTTCGGGCGGCGGTGAGAGGTTCCCAGGCGTAAATCGAGCCTGTCTTAACGCCAATCTTCAGCTCGCCTCGAACCTCGCCTGAAGCTCGATCCACCAGCTGGACGCGCCAGAGGCTCTCGCCGTGCGAGTTTCCGTCAGCCAGTTCGATCTCTGCAGGCCGGTCGGCGTCGGCCAGGTGCGTCCGGACGTAGTGATAGGCCATTTCGCGCGCATCCTCCTTCGTGACGTCCAAATTGATGGGGCGCCCGGCCAGGATGCGCTTGGCCTCTTCGGCGATGATGCGCGGCTCAAAAGGCTCGCCGTCATACTTCAGAATCGACTCATGAACGGTGATGCCGGTTTCGGCGCGCAGGTAACGCGCGAACTGAGCGGAGTAGTTTACTTCCACGCCGATCAAGATTTTGCATTTCTTCAAAATCGCCGTCACATCCTCTGCGTGGAAGGGGTGAATATACTTGATGTGGAGATGATTGGACTGGATTCCCTGAGCAGCCAGGAGCGCGCGCGCCTCGCGGATGACGCCGCAGGTGGATCCCCAGCCGATCAGCGTTACCGGAGCATCCTCCGGGCCTTCGAGCTTGGGTGGCGCGAGTTCCCGGATAACGCCCTCCATTTTCTTCATGCGCTTTTCCATGATTTTGCGCCGCACGGGAGGGCTGGTGAAGACGTCGCTGATCGTAAACCCTTCTTCGTCGTGCTCGTCGGTCGCCGACACATATTCTGTGCCCGCGGTGCCCGGCAGGGCGCGCGGAGACACCCCCGAGGGTGTGCAGGCGTAACGCTTGTACGGGCCATTCCCTTCGGGCCATTCGTTCACCAATTCGCCCCGTTCAATGGGCACGTCGTGCCGGAGGGCGTCGGGTTCGATGGTCTCGGGGTGCTCGGAGAGGAGGAGGTCGGAAATGATCAAGACGGGGAGCTGATATTTTTCCGCCAGGTTGAAGGACTCAACGGTAGCCCAGTAACAATCTGTGGTGTCCGTTGGAGCAATGATAACGCGTGGGAAATCCCCTTGGGAAGCGCCATAGACCTGATTCAAGTCTCCCTGCTCGGTCTTGGTGGGGATGCCGGTGGAGGGTCCGCCTCGCTGGACTTCCACGACGACGACCGGTGTCTCAATCATTCCCGCCATGCCGATGGCCTCGGTCATCAAGGCGAAGCCGCCTCCGGAAGTCGCGCACATCGCGCGGACGCCCGCCTGGCCCGCTCCAATCGCCATGTTCACCACCGCCAGCTCGTCTTCGCACTGCTTGACCACCAAGCCGCATCGCTCGCCGTGACTCGCCATCCAGTGAAGGACAGATGAGGCGGGGGTCATCGGATAGGCGGAATAGAACTTGCAGCCGGCGGCGACGGCACCTAGCGCGAACAGTTCGTTTCCGGTGGCGAAGGGCCGTCGCATGCCGCTGAAGTTCCAAGCCTCCTTGGCCAAGGGTACGAAGCGTTCTTTGGCGTAATCAAAACCAGCCTGTAAGATTTTCACGTTCTGGTCAATGACGGCCTGTCCTTTGTGCTTAAAAGTGTCGGCCAGTACGCCCGCCATGGAATCGAAGTCGAGGCGGGCGAGGAAGACGACCGCTCCCAATGCCACCGTGTTTTGCATGATGGGCAGGAGCCGTCCGAGGTCCTTGGTAATTTCCTTCACTGGCAAAGGCAGCGGGACAACGCCGTCGCCCAGGAGGGACGCATCGCAGCTAAAGCGGTCGGAGTTGTAGAGCACCGCCCCGCCGGGTTCGACCTCGGGCGCGTGGCGTTCCACCGAGTCCTGATTCAGAGCAATCAGAAGGTGGAGGCGGTCGCCGTGCGAGTAAACTTTCTGTTCGCTAATGCGCACCCGCAGCCAAATATGGCCGCCTCGGATCACAGATTGATAGCTGTTATAAGCGCAGACGTGAAGCCCCCGGCGAGAAACGCTCTTGGCCAGGGTGTCGCCGGACTTGTCCAGACCGTCGCCGGCGGCGCCCCCGATCCCTATAGTAAACTCGCGCGCCATAATTCCCTCCCGGTTAACTTATTACGAATCTCCAAGCCATGCGTGGCCGGAGGAAAACCACTGGATTGAGCTATGGGCTAACACGGTGGTCCCTAGAAACAATCTCCTCCGCCGAGTCCTTTATGACCCTTTAGTGCTCTTTTTCCGTAGAGCCAGACTCTCCAACTGCCCCAAAGGCCTTGAGAGCTTCTCCGTAGCGTACCTTGAGCGCCACCAAGCGAGTCGCAGAACCAATCGCGCCTGCCGCAGGACGCACCGTCGGCTTCCTCAAAAATCTCAATGCCGTTAAGCTAACAATTTTCGCGCGTTCAAGCAAGCACTTTCCGCTCCCGCAGGCGTTTCAGATGTTTTTCCGCCGACTCATTGAACAATCCTCGACACGTGATGGGGCGCTTTGGCGGAAGGCCCCCACGGGGACTTATGGTATTCTAAACCTACGTAGCCGAGAGAGTTCTCAACCGATGGGCTTGCGAACCCTTCGGCGGACCTCAGGGTCCCGAGGCGCAAGCCCGGGGTGGAGTTATCAACAGTAAGGAGACCGGAGGAGATTCGAAATGGAAGCAAGCCACGCAGCCGCGGGAACAGTTCAGTTGACAGAAGTCTCCGCATCGGGAACCCCGCCTGGGCCGATGCAGATTGACCGCGCCCAGCGCACGCCCCCCGCAGTGTTGAAAGACCTGCTCGAAAAAATGCTGTTGATTCGCCGGTTTGAAGAGAAGGCGGCGGAACTCTACAGCATGGGGAAGATTGGCGGATTCTGCCACCTCTACATCGGCCAGGAGGCGGTGGGCGTGGGCGCCATTTCCACGCTGGGCCCCGACGATTACATCCTGGCCTCTTACCGGGAGCACGGTCAGGCTTTGGCGCGCGGCCTCGACCCGGGCGAGATCATGGCGGAACTCTGCGGGAAGAAGAGCGGTGTTTCCAAGGGCAAGGGCGGCTCCATGCACCTTTTCGACAAACCCCGGGGGTTTTTGGGCGGCCATGCGATAGTGGGGGGACAGATCCCGTTGGCTGCGGGCGTGGCGTTTGCCGAAAAATACCTCAAGAAGCCCTCCGTCACCCTTTGCTTCTTCGGCGAAGCAGCCGTCAACATCGGGTCCTTTCATGAGTCGCTGAACTTGGCGGCGCTTTGGAAGCTGCCGGTAATCTATATCTGCGAAAACAACCGCTTCGGGATGGGAACTCCCATCGAGCGAACCTCCGCCCTCTACGACCTGTCACAGAAGGCGTGCGCCTATAACATGGCTCGCGGTTGCGTGGACGGCATGGACGTCCTGGCGGTTCGCGAGACCGTCGCAGAAGCCGTGGAGCGCGCCCGAAGCCAAAGCGCCCCGACGCTGATCGAAGCGCGGACCTACCGCTTCATGGGGCACTCGATGTCCGACCCTGTCCACGGGCACTATCGCACCAAAGCCGAAGTGGAAGAACAGCGGCGCCACGACCCTATCAAGGTTTTCATCGCCACGTTGGAATCCCTCGGCGTAGTTTCTCCCGCAGATATCGAAGAGTTGAACGAAAAGGTCCGGGATTCGGTCGAGGACGCCGTCGCGTTTTCAGAGCGCAGCGAAGAGCCGGAGCCTCTGGAGCTTCATACCGACGTCTACGTGCCTTAGGCACTTTCTGAATAAGGGTTTGGGCCATGTCATTCTGATCCCGCAGAGCGGGAGAACAATCTAAGTTCTTTCCGTTCAATATGAAAAGCAGGTACTTCGCGGAGTTTACCCTGAGCGCGGAATGAAAGGGATTCTTCGCTTCGCTCAGAATGACAAGCGAAGAGCTTGCCCTCCCTTCGACTCCGCTCAGGGACAGTGAGCGAAGTCGAACTGTGAGCGAAGCGAATGGGGCTCAGCATGACAGATTCGACTTTTTCAGCAGCCCGCCAGTGAAACAGCCTTCGGGCGGAATCGGGCCACTGATGACGGAGCCGAGAGCATGCCTTCGATCACTTACCGGGAAGCATTGAACCAGGCGTTGCGCGAGGAAATGCGCCGCGACGAGCGCGTTTTCCTGATGGGCGAGGAAGTGGGTTTCTATCAGGGCGCCTACAAGGTGAGCAAGGGCCTGCTCGAGGAATTCGGCCCCGAGCGCGTCCTCGACACCCCGATTACCGAACTGGGCTTTACGGGTCTGGCGGTGGGCGCGGCCATGGCGGGTCTGCGGCCGGTAGTCGAGATGATGACCTTCAACTTCTCGCTTCTGGCGCTCGATCAGATTGTCAACAGTGCGGCAAAAATGCTCTACATGTCGGGCGGGCAATTTCGGGTGCCGATGGTGATCCGCGGCCCAGGCGGTTCGGCCCACCAGCTTTCCGCTCAGCATTCGCAGGCTCTGGAAGCCTGGTTCTGCCACGTTCCGGGGCTCAAGGTCGTCATGCCCTCGACCCCCGCCGACGCCAAAGGACTGCTGAAGAGCGCGGTGAGGGATAACAACACGGTCATCTTCATCGAATCAGAAGTCCTCTACGGGACTCGCGGCGAAGTACCAGAGGCCGAAGCGGTGATACCTTTGGGTGTGGCGGAAATTAAGAGGCCCGGGCGGGACGTCAGCGTGATCGCCCACTCCAAAATGGTGCTGGTGGCCTTGGATGCCGCCGGGGAGCTTGCAAAAGAAGGGATCGAAGTGGAAGTAATTGATCCGCGGACGCTCCGGCCCCTCGATTCGGAAACAATTCTCCGCTCGGTAAAGAAGACCAACCGCGCGGTCATTGTTGAGGAAGGCTGGCCGTTTTGTGGGGTTGGCGCCCAGATGGTGGACACCATTCAGCATCACGCTTTCGATTACCTCGATGCGCCCATCCTGCGGGTGACGGGGGCCGACGTGCCGATGCCTTACGCAAAAAACCTCGAACACTTGTGTCTCCCCCACCAAGCGCGCGTCATCGAGGCGGTCCATCGCGTCCTCTATAAGCACTGAAAGATTGAATTCACCAGGGAGTGAGGGTCAACCTGAATGGCAGCCCGCGTTCTGATGCCCAAAGGCAGTGACACGATGACGGAAGGCAAAGTCCTCAAGTGGCTGAAGAAGCAGGGCGACTCCGTCGCAGACGGCGACGCGCTGGTGGAAATCGAAACCGACAAGGTGAATATGGAAGTCGAGGCGATGGCCTCGGGCGTCCTGCGGAAAATCTTGGTGAATGAGGGCGCGATGGTGCCGGTCGGAGAGCTGCTGGCGGTCATCGGGAAACCAGATGAGGACGTTTCCTCTCTGCTCGCCTCGAGTGCGCCCTCCAAAGCCTCACCTGCTGCGCCCTCTCCGCGAAAAGGACCGCCCGTGGCTGCTCCGGCAACCGCAGAAGCGCCCCCGCCCCCCCCGCCGAAAACGCCCGTCGGCGGGCGTGTCCTTGCTTCGCCCCTCGCGCGACGCATGGCGAAAGACGCGGGGGTCGAAATCTCGCGCCTGGCCGGGACAGGACCTGGAGGGAGAATCATTCGACGCGACGTCGAAGGCGCCGGCACCGCGGCCCCGCCTCGCGGTGTTCCCCGGCGCGAGCCGCCGCTCACCGGGCCAGAATTCCGCGACGAGCCGCTCTCCACGATGCGCAAGGTTATCGCCGAGCGCCTGGCGCAAAGCCTAGGCCCCGTGCCGCACTTTTACCTCACTATCGAAGTGGACATGCGCCGCGCTAAAGAATTGCGCGAGTCCGCGAACTTGCTTGACCCGAATCAGAAGCTCACTTACAACGACATTATTCTGAAAGCCGTGGCCGCCGCGCTGCGCAAACATCCGGAGGTCAACGCGTCGTTCATGGGGGCCTCGCTCCGCTACCACAACCGCGTGCACATCGGGATCGCAGTGGCGGTGGAAGGCGGTGGGCTTATCACGCCGGTTATCCGCGACTGCGATCGGAAAACGCTCCAGCAGATTTCGGCGGAGGCGAAGGAGCTCGCGGCTCGCGCCCGCGTCCGAAAGTTGAAGCCCGAGGAATACGTTGGCGCCACCTTCAGCGTCTCAAACCTCGGCATGATGGGGATTGACGAGTTCTCCGCCGTCATCAACCCGCCCGAGGGCGCGATCCTCGCCGTGGGCGCGGTGGTCGAGAAGCCCGTGGCCGTGGACGGGCGCATCGAAATCGGCTCGCGCTGCCGCATGACGCTCTCCTCGGACCATCGCGTCGTGGATGGCGCGACCGGGGCCGCGTTCTTGAAATCCTTGCGCGGTATCCTCGAAAATCCGGTTTACCTCGCCTTTTAAGCTGAGCGCCATAAGTATGTTCGCATAGCTTCAGGGCACGGCTTCAGCCGTGTCACCAGCGAGGGGCAAAGAATAGAGTCAGGCTTTAGCCCCTGAGGACTCATGCCAGATGGCCTTCCTGTATTCGAACTTTTTGCGGCCCCGATGAATCGGGGCCCTTTCGCAGAACCTCAAATTGCGAAAACGAAGTAATCACAAAGACTCTGAAGCCGTGCCCTGACGGACATGGCCGGTCGCACCATGGGCGCGCGGAACGGCTCCGGCATTTACTCTCTCCTGAGAGGCATGACAAGATGTCGGGCTCATGCCGGAGCTCCCCGACATCGTCGTTTACATTGAGGCCCTGCAACAGCGGATCCTCGGGCAGACGCTCAATCGCGTGCGCGTAATCAGCCCATTCCTCCTGCGCACTGTGGCCCCGCCGCTTCAAGCCGTCGAGGGAAAGACGGTCTCCGAGTTGCGCCGTCTCGGCAAGCGCATCGCCGTCGGAGTGGCAGACGACTACTGGCTCGTGCTGCACCTGATGATCGCTGGCCGCCTCCACTGGCACCAGGGAGGCGCCAAAATCCCCGCGAGACGTGGCCTCGCGGCGTTCGATTTTTCGAATGGCAGCCTGCTCCTAACCGAAGCGGGCTCGAAGAAGCGGGCCTCCTTGCATCTGGTCGAGGGCGCGGAAGGTCTTCGGGCGCTCGACCCGGGCGGCATCGAAGTTCTCGAGGCCGATTTCGAGACCTTCGCCCGTCAAATCACGCGCGCCAACCACACCCTCAAGCGAGCGCTCACCGACCCGCACCTCTTCAGCGGCATCGGCAATGCCTACTCGGACGAGATTCTGCACCGCGCAATGCTTTCTCCCGTGGCGTTGACCCAACGCTTGAATGGCGGAGAAGTCCGCCGCCTCTTCGAAGCCACGCGCGAGACCCTTAACGAATGGGTCGCGAGGAATCGCAACGAAGCCGGAAACAATTTTCCCGAGAAGGTGACTGCTTTCCGCCCAGGTATGGCGGTCCACGGCAAGTTCGGCAAGCCCTGCCCGCGCTGCGGAACCAAGGTTCAGCGCATTCGCTATGCCGACAATGAGACCGACTACTGCCCGCGCTGCCAGACGGGCGGCAAATTGCTGGCCGACCGCGCGCTTTCCCGCCTTCTGAAGAAGGATTGGCCGCGAACCGTGGAAGAACTGGAGGCTCTTACTCGCGAGTGACGACCCTCCATCACAGCGCCCTGGCTTGACTCTGCGGGCTTGGCGCGCAAGATTATCAGAACATCCGCCAACGGAGGCGGCATTATGTTTGAAAGATATACCGAAAAAGCGCGACGGGTGATCTTCTTTGCCCGCTACGAGGCCAGTCAGTTTGGGAGCCCCTACATCGAAACCGAGCATCTGCTGCTCGGCCTGTTGCGCGAAGACAAACAACTGACCAACCGTTTCCTCCGCTCCCAGATCTCCGTTGTAACCATCCGGAAACAGATCGAAGGCCGCACGCAGGTTCGGGAGCACATTTCGACCTCAGTGGACCTTCCGCTCAGCCAGGAGTGCAAGCGCGTGCTCGCCTATGCCGCCGAAGAGGCCGAGCGGCTTTCGCACAAGCACATCGGGACCGAGCACCTGCTCCTGGGCATAATGCGCGAAGATAAATCGTTTGCGGCACAAATTCTGGACGAGCGCGGGCTGCGCCTATTCGCACTCCGCGAAGAGCTGGCCCGCCTGCAGAGCGAAAAGGTTCCCTCCAACCGCGCCAAGGAAACTTCCTTGCTGTCGGAATTCAGCCGCGACCTGACTCAGGCTGCGATGGAGAAGCAGCTCGATCCGTTAATAGGCCGCCAGAACGAACTCGAGCGTGTTGTCCAAATCCTCTGCCGCCGGACGAGGAACAATGTGGTCTTGATTGGCCAGGCGGGCGTCGGCAAGAAAGCGGTTGTGCATGGCCTGGCGCAGCGCATCGCGGACGGCGGCGTGCCATCACTTCTGGCCGACAAGCGAATCCTGGCCCTCGAAGCCTCATCGCTGGCGGGCATGACCTCGCAAGGCGCACAATTGTGGCGGAGCCTGGCAGAGACCGCGATCAAGCTGACGGAAGCAAAGACGAGGCGGAGTCTGGAAGCGGTCACGACCGGGCTGACGGAAGCCGAGAACACCATCATCTTCGTCGAAGACTTATACATCCTGGCCGGCGCGCTTGCCGCCAGCTTTTTGAGGCCAGCACTCTCGCACGGGACGATCCAATGTATCGCCTCGGCCACTCCTGAAGAATATCGCAAGGCGATCGAGAACGAGCCGTGGATCGAGCGCTATTTCCTGGCCATCAACGTGCCACCGGCTAGCGAGGCCGAAGCTCATACAATCCTCGCCGCCATCAAGGGCGGCTACGAAACGTTCCACGGCGTCACTTACACCGACGAAGCCCTC
This sequence comes from Acidobacteriota bacterium, assembly GCA_003225365.1. Lineage (GTDB taxonomy): Bacteria > Acidobacteriota > Terriglobia > UBA7540 > UBA7540 > Gp13-AA74. The sequence goes on along the minus strand of QHZN01000230.1, from coordinate 753 downwards.
AAGTACGCCGTCAATCACTCCAAGCGCTACATCCCCAATCGCCATCTGCCGGCCATCGCAATAGACTTGATGGACGAGGCGGGAGTCTCCGTGATGCTGCGCGAGGGCTCGCTACCCGAGGAGGTGAACGAACTTCGCAAACGCATCAGGTTCATCGTCCAGCGGATGGAGAATGCCATCCAGAACCATGAATTTGAAAAGGCAAAGTTCTACACGGAGGAAGAGCGGAAAGAACGCGAAAACCTGCGGGCACTGTCCGAGATATATAACCTCGACCAGAAGGCCGCCAGCACGGTCACGGTTGACGACATCGAAGATGTTGTGGCGCGCTGGACGGGTGTGCCCGTTACGACAATCCGGCAAGACCGCGCCTCCGCCGAAGGCTGAGGAATCTGCTTCTGCGACCAGGACAAGCAGATTCCTCTCCGTCAGCCGACGGATCGGAATGACAGCAAGTTGGAGGTGGTGTAATAAATTGAATGGGATAACACGCTAGGAGCAGTGAGGGCTGCGGCTACTGCTTTTTGAGCCGTAGTTTGATCTGTTCGACGAGCTCGCCGACGTCGAGCGGCTTAAGCAAAATCATTTCAAACCCGCGGTCCTTGAGGGCTTTCGGCAAGGTCATCGTTCTCGCCGCGATGACCCAAATGGGCGCCTGGCGGGCAAATAGGGCGAGACTATCGGCGTCTGCTTCGGGATCATCACTCACCGAAAGATCTGCGATGAGAAGGGCGGGAAAGGGTGGGGCCGGTT
>QHZN01000262.1 GCA_003225365.1 Acidobacteriota bacterium | reverse complement strand
CTACGGGCCGAGCTGCCGGAGCGCTTCTTCGACGGGTTTATTTTCGGGGTGGCGCTGGTGGAATTCTTGCAATAACGCGCGCGCTCGGTCCTTGTGCCCAAGTGCGACTTCGAGCTGTGCGAGATTCAGGTACGCCTGCTCGTAGTCCGGCGCCACGCGGAGGCATTGCTCGAACTCGCGTTCGGCGAGACCCAACAAGTCCCTAAGGGCCGCCTCAAAGGCCTTTGCTGTCGCGTCCCCAACAACTGGGGGCCGAGGCGCAAGCCCCCCACGGAATCGTCCTATCATTGACTTTTGCGTAAACCGCTACGAGACTCTATACATCAGGCTCGCAATGCGCCTCGGTCATCGCCTCACGACCGGATTGACCTTCCTCCTCTGGGCAGGATTAATACCGGGAAGCGTCTGGGCGCAGTCGAACCCCGTACCATTCGTCAATCAGCCGCTCGTGCCCTCCGCCGTTGCGCCCGGCGGGCTGGACTTCACATCGGGGGGGAGCAGATGAAGCGGAGCTTGGATGTCGGCTACGGGGTGCTAGTGGCTTTATTGACATTTGCCGGGCCTGCGCTCGGCCAGCAACCGCAGGCCTACTATACGCCGAGTGGTGTCGGCACGGCGACGCTCACACTGGCTGCTGGGGCATTTTTCTGCGGAAACTCACTGGTTACGTACGCGGGCGGCTCGCTCCCGTGGACGGGGACAACGAACTACGTCTTCCTCGACAGAAGTAGCACAACCTGCCCGCCCGCGATCAACACAACCGGCTTCCCCGCGACGGGCGTTCCTATCGCTGTTGTGTTTACAAACGGGACTAACATCACCTCAATTACAAACCTCAGCACGTGGTTCCCACCGACCCTCACGACGCTCGATGTGTCCTCTTTCGGCGGCGCCACAGCAGACGTGCAAATCAAAAACTGCATCGCGGCGCTGCCTCCATCGGGCGGCACGTGCGACGCGCGCGGGCTGACGGGAAGCCAGACCTGGAGCAGCAATCCGTTTTCCAGCGTGACGAAGCCTGTGACGGTGTTACTAGGGGCCGGGACGATATCCGTCTCGCAGACCATCGCGATCACCACCGGGCAGGTCTGGCTGATCGGCGGGCCGACCGCGGACGCAAATGTCGGCTTGCACCAGAGTGTCGTGCTTAACTGGACGGGCACGGGCTCCCCGCTGTTCTCCGTCTCGGGCAGCGCCGCTCAGGGCACGCACCTCGTCGGCATTGCGCTGGACAACCATGGCACCGCGACGGTCGGAATCGACATCGAGAGCGGCGCAGGAGACGTAATTCTCGACGACGTGGTTATCGCCCAGCCGGCGACGCCGTTCTCGGTAGCGGGCATCGCCGCGGGTATGGGCGCGGGCCCGGGAACCAATCCTGCGACCACTTACAATGTCAATAACCTGACGCTGCGCAACGTCTCGCTTTACTCGGCGGCCCCGATCGGCATCTTCTTGAGCCAGGTGGCGGCGAGCGCGCTCCTCGAGGATGTGAAAGTCTCGGGCAGCACCGTGTCTTCAGGCACGGTGACCACCTCCGGCGGCAGCGCCACCGTTGGCTGGGCGTCCGGATCCACCTTTAGCACCAACTGGGTCGGTTCCCCGATCACAATAAATAATGTAATCTACACCGTGGCCTCATTCACAAGCGGTACATCCCTGACGATTACGCCTGCGGCGCAAACTTCAGGCACCTACAGCTACACCGGCCCTTCCTTTGACTTGCAGCTCGGTGACCCCACCGGAGGGAGGGGCGTGATCGCGGTCCACAGTATCGGCTCCATCTACGGAGTCCCGGTGAACGGCAAGACCCCGGTCTACCTGGCGCGGGTCGAGAATGCCTTGTTTAGCGGAAACTACTTCGAGCAGGCCAACAGCATCACACCCGCGAGCTACTCGGTAGAAACGACCGGATCGACGTACGCTCGCAACGTGAGCTTAGTGGGGAGCACGTTCCGCTCCGTGGCGGCAAGCTCGGGCACAGTGAATACGGGCACGAACGGATCGTGCGGGGCCTCGGGAACATCGGTTTGCCTGACCTCCCCCAGCCCTCTATTCGTAACTGATGGAAGCTGGAACAATCAAACCATCTATATTGGGCCTTACCCTTACGTCATCCAGACGGTCACCGACACCACACACCTCACCCTCAAGACGTCGGCGGGGAACCAAACGGCCAGCTATTTCTTAGCTGGCACGTCGGCATTCGATTTGAACTCGCCCGTCGCCCAGGTCAGCGTCATGGACAGCCATATGACGGGCTTTGCCAATCCCGGCTACCTTTTCCACGTCGCGCAGCCGCCGCAAAAGGCCGTGGCCATCGGGAACGACCTGCAATTCACCGGTGGCTTGGTGGCCGACTCGACCGCCAGCGTGACCTACCTCAGCAACACGGCCGCGAGCGCGCGCCTCCCAGACCAGATCGCGGGTGGCGGGCCGCTCACAATCACCAAGGCTATGGCGTCGGGAGTGAACGACAAGGGGACTAGCAGCGGCTCGGTGACGTTCGACGCCTCACTTGGCAACACCCAAAAATTGACTCTAAATGGGATCACGACAGGGAACCTGATAAACTGCCAGGCGGGCGAGTGGCTGGCCTTCGACGTGGTTGGCGACGGAACCTCAACGCACACGTTCACTTGGGGGACCAACTTTAAGGGCGGAACAAATATCACCGGCGCGCCACAGACCAACGCCGGGGAGCACAATCGCCAGAGCTTTTACTGCGAAAGCAGCGGCACCGCTTGGGCAACCGACCCGATGCAGTCGGGGACATGAAGGAGCCCCCAGCGAGGGCGAAGCATGAAGACGAGAACCGCAGGGACAGTGGTTGAAGTCAATCCGTTGTTATACATCTTCGCTGCGGCCGGATTCGCGGCGCTGGTCGGGCTTGCGGGCCTCCCGTTGCCAAGCGGCGGAATTGCTCAGCGGCGAGGCCCAAGCGCTGATCCGCGTATTAGGATCGCGGGGAAGACGGCCTCGCGCGCAGCGCGGTTCGCAACGGGCCAGAGGGTCGCGGAGCGAACTCCCACCTGGGTGCAACCCCGGTTCCTATTCGAGCCGAACGTGGGCCAGACGAGCCCCCAGGCGAAATTCCTCGCGCACGGCGGAGGGTACTTTCTTTTCCTGACTGGGGACGGGATGGTGCTGAAGTTCGGAAGTCAGAAGGCAGAAGTTAGAAGTCAGAACCTAAGAAGATCTTCGCAGAGGATTGCGGACGCTCGACTCCAGACTCCGGACGCGGGACTCCGAACTCCCTTGCTCTCTTCTCCAATCGTCAATCTTCGATCAGCGGTCTTCAATTCCCCAACCCCTAGCCCCCAGTCCCCAGCCCCTTCTTTCGTTCGTCTACAGCTCCTTGGCGGCAATCCTCATCCCAAAATCCTTGGCATGGATAAACTGCCTGGCAAATCCAACTACTTCATTGGCAACGACCCGAAGAGGTGGCGGACGAACGTCCCGAATTATGCGCGCGTTATGTTGAAGGACGTGTACCCGGGAATTGATCAGATCTATTACGGGCGGGACGGGGAGCTCGAATACGATTTTGTGGTGCATCCGGGCGCTGACCCGAGCGTGATCCGGCTGGCCGTAGGGGCGGACGCACGTGTCCGCCCGATTCAGCGCGCACACACCGGTCCACCCCTTCGTGTCGCCAACGACGACATCGTAATTTCAACCGACGCGGGCGAGGTGCGGCTCGGCAAGCCCGCAATTTATCAGCTGACGACGGACGACGAAGAGGCGCACGCCCAGGCGCGTAATTCAGAATTCAGAATTCAGAACTTCTCGATGGACAGTACCAGCTTAGCGCGGACGGCCATATTAGCTTTGCGCTGCCCAATTATGACAAGGCGCGGGAGCTGGTCATTGACCCCACGCTCAACTACCTCTCGACGTTCGGCGGAAGTAGCAACACCGCAGGCCAGGGGGTGGCGGTAGACACGGCGCAGAACGCTTATGTTGCCGGCTTTACGACCTCAACGGATTTCCCCACAACGCCGGGAGCATTCCAGGCCTCCGCGCCGGGGGGCGGGGCAGATGCCATCGTGCGGAAAATTGATCCCACCGGAGCGGTTGTTTATTCAACGTACCTGGGCGGGAGCAGCATTGACGAAGGCTTTGCGATTGCTCTTGACTCCTCCGAGGACGCATACGTAACGGGTACGACCGAGTCGACAGACTTCCCGGTCCTCAACGCATTCCAGCCGGCGCTTGCGGGCGGTGGGGATGCCTTCGTGACCGAGCTCAACCCTACGGGCAGCGCCCTCATTTACTCCTCGTATCTTGGGGGGTCTATAAGCGCAAGCATCAACTCGCAACAGGGGGACGGGATTGCGGTTGACTCGGCAGGGGGAGCCTATGTCACCGGTGAAACGCAATCCTCGGACTTTCCGACGACGCCCAACGCCTTCCAGGCGGCCTTGGGCGGCGGACAATGTGGAAGTTCAAGCCTCCCTCAGCCATGCAGTGACGCCTTTATCACCAAGGTGGGGGCGGGAGGTTCCGGGGTCTTGTACTCTACATACTTGGGCGGCAGTAGCGCCGACTTCGCTCTCGGGATCGGCTTGGACGCTGCGGGAGACGCCTACATAGCGGGGGGGACGGATTCCGCCGACTTTCCGGTCCTCAACGCGTTTGAGCCGTCCTGTCCAACCAAGATTGCGGGTACGCTGCTCCCATGCGCCGCCGGGTTCATCGCAGAGCTCGATCCAAGCGGGTCGGCACTAGTCTTTTCGACGTACCTCGGCGGGTCCAGCGGCGACGAAGCGACCGGAGTTGCGCTCGACGCCGTCGGGGATATCTACCTTACAGGCGGCACCGCATCCATTGACTTTCCCCTCGCTAATGCCTTCCAAACCGTCCTGAGAGGGAGCGTGAATGGCTTCGTGACCGAGTTCAACGCGGGGGCGAGCCAACTCATCTACTCGACGTTCCTGGGGGGCAGCACCGCTGACCAGCCCCATACTGTCGCCGTTGATTCCTATGGTGAAGCCTTTATAACCGGCTGGACGGAGTCGACCGACTTTCCCACAGCAAATGCCATTCAGGGGAGCCTCGGGTGTAGCGCCTCCGGTACCGGGTCCTGCATGAACGCCTTCGTCACGGCACTCCAGGCCGGCGGGGCAGGGTTGGCGTACTCAACCTATCTTGGCAACGGGGAGCAACTGGGCTTCGCCATCGCCACGGACGCCGGCGGCGATGCCTGGGTAACAGGCGCAAGTGGTACGGCCACGTTCGCTGCCGCAATTAGTCGACCTGGATTAGTTCACCGACAAGCTTCGCCGCGACCCTCCACCACAACCTCAGGCGTGCAGCAAGGTTTCGGCGGCTCGATTGCGCTCGACATGGCGCGGGTGAGCGCGGCGCCCGCGAGCCTGAGTTTTTCGCCGCAGGTGGCGAACACCACAAGCGCGGCCCAAGCCGTCACCATCTCGAATCCCGGCACCGCGCCGCTGAGGTTTTCCGCCATCACGCCGAGCAATAGCTTCTCCGTCGCCTCGGGTGGAAGCTGTTCAACTTCCGGCTCCGTTGCGCCCAACACAAGCTGCACCGTCGACGTCGCTTTCGCGCCGACCGTCGGCGGCAACCTGACGGGGACGCTGACGCTCACCGACAACGGCATCGGCAGCCCGCACACGGTGGCGCTCTCCGGCACCGGCCAGGACGTTGCGCTCTCCACCAATCAGAATTCGGCCAGCGTGGCGGCGGGCGGCACGGCGACGTTTACGCTCTCGATTACGCCGCAAGGCGGATTTAACCAAACGGTCAATTTGAGCTGTTCGCTCCCCGCGACGTTGAAGTTTTCAACCTGTGCGGTCACGCCCGCCTCCGTCACGCCCAGCGGCACCACCGCCTCAACGGCCACGGTGACGCTCACCACGACCGCGCCAACGTTGGTCGCGCCGCGCTCGGAACCGTACGATTCGGGGCGGCGCGGACCGCTCGAAGTGCCGCCGTTTGGCCGGATGCCGTGGACCGATAGCCGTCGGCCCCTGCTGCTGTGGCTCGTGGCGCTGCTCGGGGCTGTAGTGGCGGCGTCCCGCCATCGCCGTCATTCCCGCGGAGGCGGGAATCAATGGGTCCCCGCTC
>QHZN01000261.1 GCA_003225365.1 Acidobacteriota bacterium | reverse complement strand
CAGACCCTTCCGCGACGTGCGTCTCAATGCGAGGCATCAGAGCCTTGCGCTTGGTGCTCGGAACCATCGCCGCACGGACTTCGCCGCCGCGTTGCAGGAATCCGAGAACTGGAACCTTGTCTTTCGGCCCGGTGCTCTTGATTCTCGCTCGGCGCTTCGATAGGTGCATGTTGATCGCTTTCCCGCCGATGTAGCTTTCGTCAACTTCCACTTCGCCGGTCAGCTTTGCAAACGAGCCTTTCTTCAAGGCGAGCCGGATTCTGTGATCCATGAACCACGCGCTTTTCTGGGTTACTCCGATGGCGCGGTGAATCTCATAGGAACTGACGCCGTTCTTGCAGTTCACGACCTGCCACATTGCAACGAGCCACTTGTTAAGGCCAAGTGGACTGTCCTCGAATATCGTGCCAGTCTTGAGGGTGAACTGCGGGGCGGCATGGCCCCCCCTACAATGCCAGCGGTTGTAGTTCTCCAAAAACAGAACGTCCTTACTGCCGCATCGCGGGCAAGCAACGCCATCGGACCAGCGCCGCGCGACAAGGTACTCTCGGCAGTTGACGGGATCGGAGAAGTAGACTATCGCTTCCTGAAGTGTGCTAGGTTGCTGTTTTCGTATGCTCATGTTCAAAGCATACGCCTAAATCGCCGTTTTGTCAAGTATATTGTTGCCCTTAAAAGCGTGCCCTGACACTGTCAAGTGCCCGAAATAGAGCCATGAAATTATTGACGTGTGGCAAAGCTTTGACTATGCTGCTTCGGCGGGCAAGGCTCTGCGCCGCTCTCCAAGGAGAAACGAATTGAAGAACGCCCACCCTCGCCGGGAATTCCTGCGCCGGGCCGGGACGGCTGCCGTGGTGAGCGCGGCAGGGGCCTTCGGCCGGGCGCGCGTCGTGCGGGCGGGATGGACGGTTTCCGTGCTCGGCGCCCACGACCGCTTGCAGCCCGAGTGGTACCAAACGAAAATCCAGCAAGTGCAGCATGAAATGGCGAAGCACAAGCTCGACGCGATGGTCCTGCTCAACTCGACAAACGTCATTTACACGACGGGTTATTTTCATCTTTCCACGGAGCGGCCGCTCGCCGTCCTCATCCCGAAATCGGGCGAACCGGTGCTTTTCATCCCGGGGCTTGAGACCGACCAGGTGAAGCTCGGGTGGATCAAGGATTTCGAGTCGTACTTCGATTATCCCGGCCCGGAGAACCGCGTGCGCTGGATATTTGAGCGCGTGGCGAAGCGCGGTTTATCGCGTGGGCGCATCGGCATCGAGGACCCGCCGCTCGGCCGTCTGCGCCAGATCAAGGCCGGAGCGCCCAGCGCGAGAATCGTGGTGGCGGGCGAACTCATCGAGCGTATGCGCTATGTGAAGGACGACGACGAGATCGCCATCATGCGCCGCGCCATGGAGTTCGCCGACTTCACGGTCCAGGCGGGCCGGGAGTTTGTGGCCAGCCGCGGCAGCGTGACGGAAGACGAAATCCTGAAGGCCTCGGCCGATGCGGTCGCCGACAAGATGTCCCGCGAGCTGCGCGACGTTGTGGGCGTGTCAATTGATCCGCCGTTCGGGGGCCTGGTGCCGTTCGGCAAGCGGTCGGCCTTTCCCCACGCCGTGCCGAGCCAGGGCCGGCTCCAGAAAGGGGACGCGCTCATCCTGAGCTTTGGCGCGCGGGTGGGCGGGTACAACGTGGAATGCGAGCGGTCGTTTTCCATCGGCAAGCCGAGCGACCGCGCGCGCCGGCTCTACGAAGCGATGCTCGCGGCACACGACATGGGCGCGGGGGAAATGAAGGACGGGGCCGTCGCCGAAGACGTGGACCGAAGAGCGCTCGACCAGATTCGCAGGGCGGGCTTCGAATCCTTCCTGCGCCATCGCACCGGGCACGGCATCGGTCTGGAAGGGCACGAGCCGCCCTGGATCGCCGAGGGCGACAAGACCGTGCTTCGCCTAGGCATGACCTTCAGTTGCGAGCCAGGCGTTTACGACCCCGATTTCGGGGGCTTTCGTCATTCCGACACCGTGGTGGTGGCGAAAGAGCGGGGCGAGATAATGAACCGCTATCCGACACGTCTGGAAGAGATGGTGATTGAAGTCTAGCGCCGATCCACGTTGATGTGCCCGGGCGCCGTCCCGCAGGGCGGGGCCGGAACACGGGAGGCAGTTGGCTGCCGTTAGGCAGGCCCAGTCTTCACTTCTTCAGACTGCCCCGGAAGCAGTGAAGGGTCACGGTCGTGAGCGAAGTCGAACGACTTGGGACAGAGTTAGCCAGGAATGCCCTGCCCGCCGCAGGCAAGTTGGAACGCCCCTCGCGCGCGGCCGCCGGCGCCAGCCGGTTCGGGCATAGGCGCAGAGGAAAAAACGCGAAGGATTTGAGCTGTCGCGGTTTCGAAGCCGGACTGCCGGCCCTCATGGCGGGACCGGCGGGACGGAGAAAATCAGCGGAAGTCCAAGCGGACCCGATTCGTTGACATTCCGGGAACGATATTGTAGGTTCAACCGTCGGGGTTGCTCGGACCTCCGCCTAAAATGGCTGCGGAACCCAGCGTCGTTGAAGTGACCCTCGAGAGCGATTTGAAAAACGTGGAGGTCGCCGACGAACTCTCTCGCCGGGTGACGACCAGGGCGGGGTTCGACGAAGAGGACCGGCAGCGGATCGAGATGGCGGTGCACGAGTCGCTGATCAACGCCATCTGGCACGGCAACAAGAACGACGCCAGCAAGCGAGTCTGGTTGAAATACGAAATCTTTGACGACCGGCTGGAGGTGCGGGTGCGCGACCAGGGGAATGGGTTCGACCCCACGAACATCCCGAACCCCCTGGCCGAAGAGAACCTGCTGAATATTTCCGGCCGGGGGATTTTCCTGATTCGATCCTTCATGGACGATTTTCGGGTGGAAAAGCTCGCGGGCGGCGGAACCGAAGTCACCATGATCAAGCGCTACGTTTCCAAGTCGAAGTCTACTTAAGGAGGGGATGGACCGTGAGCATGAAGGCCAACACTCGCCAGGTGGATTCCGTGACCGTCATCGACGTCAGCGGGAGGATTACGCTAGGAGAGGGCTGCGCGCAGTTGCGCCAGTTGATCCGCGACCACTTGAGCAAAGGCAACAAGAATATTCTCGTGAATCTGGGCGACGTCAGTTACATCGACAGCTCCGGAATCGGCGAACTGGTCAGCGCCTACACGGCGGTTTCGAACCAGGGCGGGCAATTGAAGCTCCTCAACCTGACCAAGAAAGTTCACGATCTGTTGCAGATTACGAAGCTCTACACCGTGTTTGACGTCCGCGACGACGAAGCCGAGGCCATTGGCAGCTTCGCCAAGCAGGCCGGTGCCTGAGGAGACCGGCACGGACCTCTCTCGCCGCCTCGCGCCAGTTCTCGGGAATTCCTCCGGCGAAAAATTGATGGGAGGTGACCCAGCGCCACCTCATTCGCGGGACATGCGAAATCGCGAGCGGGGGCGGGGCTTCCGCTCGCCTATGAAACTCCGGGCTCGCCGGCTGAACGGAGATATAATGGAGAGCCGGAGCGGCGGACCCTTCCCGCTCTCACCCAGGAAAACTCATGCCGAGGACGCTTTATTATTTCCGCCCGTCGAAAGTGGCTGATGTGGTGAAGAAGCTTTCCAGCCGCTACCCAGTGGTTCCGCTCGACCGCGCCGGAAAAGACCACACGCCTTGGCATTGTCCTGCGGTCTTCATCGCCGATTCCAGGGAAAGCGACTTCCGGCAGTTGGAGGCGCGCGCGCCCGCGCACGGCCTGTGGCGGATGGTGTGCCTGGTGGGCGCAGCCGGCCTCGCGCGGCCCCGGCGGGTCCAGGACGGGCGGCTGTTCGCCGCGTTGCCGCGCAGCGCCCCGCCGAAGCTGGTGGAGATGGCGGTTGAGCGGGCTTTCGAGACGCTCGAGTCCGCGCAGCGCTACGAGCAGATCCGCCGCGAGTTGAACCTGGTGGATTCGGAACTCGAGACGCTCAACCGCATCGGCGTGGCGCTTTCGACCGAACGCAACACCGACACCCTGCTGGAACTCATTTTGACCAAGAGCCGCGAGATCACCGCCGCCGACGCCGGGTCGCTTTACTTGGCGGAGGAAGCGGGCGAAGGCGCCAAGCGCTTGGTCTTCCAGTTGACCCAATGCGACAGCCAGGCCGTGCCCTTCAACAAGTTCACCCTGCCGATTGATACGCGCAGCATCGCCGGTTACACCGCTACGACGGGCGAAGCCCTGAACATTCGTGACACCTACCAAATTCGGAACCAGCCCTTCCGCCAGAACCGGGACTTCGACAAAAAATTCGGCTACCGGACCAAGTCCATGCTGGTCGTCCCCATGAAGAACCAGAAGGACGAAGTCATTGGTGTGCTGCAACTGATCAACGCCAAGAAGCGCGCGGACGCAAAACTAACTTCGCCCAAAGAGGTCGCGAAGCAAGTCATCCCGTTTTCCCGCCGCAGCCACAAGCTGGCCTCCTCGCTGGCCAGCCAGGCGGCGGTGGCCCTGGAAAACAACCTCCTCTACCAGGACATCCACCGGTTGTTCGAAGGATTCGTCAAGGCCTCGGTGACGGCGATTGAGTCCCGCGACCCAACCACCTTCGGCCACTCCGAGCGCGTCGCCAAGCTGACGGTGGGGCTGGCCGAAGCCGTGGACCGCACCGACACCTGGCCCTACCGGGTGATCCGTTTCACGCGCCAGGAAATCGAAGAGTTGCGCTACGCCTCGCTCCTGCACGACTTCGGGAAAGTCGGCGTGCGCGAGGAAGTCCTGGTGAAGGCCAAGAAGCTCTACCCCTCGCAACTGGAGCTCGTCAACAAGCGCTTCCTTTACATCCGGAAAGCGGTGGAACTCGAAGGCTACCGGAAAAAGCTCGACCACGTCCTGGCCAACGGCAATCAGAGCTATCAGGAGACGTTTGCGAAGTTTGACGCCGAAGAGCAGGCCGAACTGCACGAGCTCGAGGAGTTCCTGCGGCTCATCCTCCAGGCCAACGAGCCCACCGTGCTGCCGGAGAAGGCTTCCGAGAAGCTGGCGGAGGTCGCCGGTTGGACGTTCGAAGACCCGAGCGGCCCCTCCGAGCCTTTGCTTTCGCCCGAAGAGGTTCGTTTCCTCTCCATTCCCAAGGGCAGCCTCGACGCGGATGAGCGCCTCCAAATCGAGTCCCACGTCATCCACAGCTTCCGATTCTTGAGTCAGATCCCCTGGACCAAAGAGCTGAAACGGATCCCAGAAATCGCCAAGGCCCACCACGAGAAGCTCAATGGCAGCGGATACCCCTACCGTATGAAGAGCGACGAAATTCCCTTCCAAGCCAAAATGATGACCATCGCGGATATCTTCGACGCCTTGACGGCTCGCGACCGGCCCTATAAGCGCGCCGTGCCGGTCGAGCGCGCGCTCAATATCATCGGCGAGGAAGTCAAGTCTGAACTCCTCGACCCGAACCTCTTCCGCCTCTTCGTCGGGGCCCAGGTTTACCAGTTGACTGCCAAGGATTAGCGCCCCTAAACGATCCAGGTGTAGGTTGACCCCTTAACCTTCATGTAGTTTTCATCCAGGGCGGGTTCGAGCAGAAGCATGGCGGCAATGCGGCGAGCCATTTCCCCGACGTAACGAACTTCGCCTTTCGTCAGCGCGCGGCCCAGCAGCTTCCGCTCGCGGTAGGAGAGCCACTTCTTGATGACCTGATAGCC
>QHZN01000210.1 GCA_003225365.1 Acidobacteriota bacterium | reverse complement strand
TGTCGTGTCGGACGGTCTGCGGGAGGACTTGGCCCCCCTGCGGGGGGCGCTCTCGTGGTATATTGGCGCCAAGATGACGCGCGAAGAGTTGCTTTCGAGGATCACGATTAACCCGAACGTCTGTTTCGGGAAACCCTGCATCCGCGGCCACCGCATCTGGGTTTCGCTGATCCTGGATTTTCTTGCCAGCGGCATGTCGGCGGAGGAAATCCTCAAGGAATATCCTGACTTGACCGGCGAGGACATCCTCGCCTGCATCGCTTATGGCGCTGAAATGGCCCGCGAAAGATACGTCGAAATCCCTATTGAAACAACACGATGAGGCTGAAGCTGGATGAGAACCTGGGCCGGCGGGCGCGGACCATGCGTTGCAGGTCTGCGCGCTAGAGGCGCAATTCACACAACGAACCGGGGCTTGACGCGCTCGACGAATTAGCGTATATACAATAATATGTTCTCCTGGGACGCCCGGAAGGCCCTGAAGAACTACCAAAAGCACGGCGTCCCTTTTGAGGTGGCAGCGACGGTCTTCAGCGACCCAGTCGCCCTGGATTGGGAGGACTTGGAGCACGGGAACCGGGAGCGGCGACGGAAAAGACTTGGGCTAGCCGCTGACGGCCGCGTCCTGCTGATTGTTTACACCTCGCGGAGGCTGAGAGATGGCACCGAAACGATTCGCATCATCAGCGCGCGGCAAGCGAGCCGCAAAGAGCGCAAGGCATATGCCCGATAGCCGAATCGACTTTTCCGACATCCCGGAAACGACTGGCGCCGAGCTGAAGCGGGCCCGGCGCGTCGGTCGGCCGAAAACGGGCCAAGCCAAACAGCTTATTGCGATCCGCATTGCCCCGCGATTGCTCGCCAATTTGCGCCGCCAGGCGGCCAAACAGTCCAAACCCTATCAGACCTTGATCCACGAGTTGTTGGAAAGGGCGGCAGCGCGCGCGGCCTAATACGGATGGAGGGGCAACCTGCTACGACCAAGCACCAACGCGGGGTGTCACAGCCACGTGCTCGCCCTATATCGGCGGTACTCATCCCCAAACGTCTTTTCGAGGACCGCCGCCTCTTTTCTGGCCCGCACGAATTGGTAAAACGGATAGAGGAGAAAAAAGACGATCAATGGAATGACCTTGCCCCAGGCGATAATCAGGCCCCCATAGGCCAAGCCGCCGAAGAGATATATAGGATTGCGAAATTTCGAATAGAGACCTGTGCTCACGAGCGCTCGGGCTTTGGGAAGGACGGCAAACGACTTGCCAAGCTGGAGCCGCGCTGTAAACCATAGTGCGAACCCGATGGCGGCGATCGCCATGCCGATCACGTGCCGCGCATCCCATGCCCAGCCGTACAGCACGATGGCTGCCGCAAATCCCAGAAGAACCGGCAGGTCAAACCAGAGCAGCCATTTCACAGCCCACCTTCCTCGGCCAATTATGCCACAACGTGTGACGAGGTGGCGCGGCCGAGCATCTTGATACTTTGCCGGCGGCATCTGCGGCCAAGGCTTGTCTCGGCGGCGACACCTCCAGTTCGCGTGCCGAGCGGAACCCATCGGCAAAAGAATTCGCCGGGGAATTGCTAAACAGTCGTAGAATCACGTGCCGCTCCCCGCGGCATCTCCTCGCCGCAGTCCGCCTCGAATCACGACAGCCGCACGATACCTGGGAACCCGTCGAATCCTGAGTCAAAGCTCAAGATCCGCTCGATTCCATGCTGTTCCATGACGGCGAGATGGAGAGCGTCACGCGCCGAGAGCCTGCGGTGGCCCAGGACAATCTCCTTGGCACGCTCCGCGGCGGCCCGATTAACGTCCAGCACCTGATCCACGATTCCGAGTAATGCGTCGAAGGCAGGTTGGATGGCGTCCCGGCGGTTGATGGCGACGTAGCGGTGGAGAATCTCCTGGAGAACTTCGGCGTCGGTGACGAGGCGCTGGCGCTCATTGACCAGTTGTTCGAGCCTGCGTTGCGCGTCGCTCTTGTGCGCGTGAGGCGAGCCCACAAGATACATGGGAACGTTCGAATCAACCAGAATCACGGATGCGCACCCGATCCGTATCCCCTCTCGATCTCCGCCAGGATGCGGTCAATATCGCCGGTTGGATAATCCAATCGTGCGGCGGCGCGGATGACTTCGAGTTTCTTGCCGACTCCTTCCACCGGCTGACGCTGACGCGCCACAACCAGAGCTTGTCGGACCCATTCGGCCACCGACATGTCTCGCGAACGTGCGGCCCGTTGAATTTCCCGGTAATCGGGATCCTTCAGGATAACTTGCAGTCGTTTAGCCATGCTATGAGTGTAAGTGACTCATAGCCATGAGTCAACCATTCAATCGCGGCTGGAAATTGCTCTTGCGGCCTCGGCCACCGGTGCGGGCAACTTTCCCGCAGTGCCCGCGACGCTTGAAGGGCCGCAGGGTCGCCGAACAGACCCTGCGCTACGTCCCGTGTGAACTTCGTCGCGAGGAGACACATTGGCACAATGGAGCGCTTCGAGACGCGCACCTACGCCTGAGGACTGCCGAGGCTGCGGCCGACTTTTTGCGAAAGGGAAAAGATGCTCGAGATGGGAACGAGGCCGGCGAGCTTGTATTTGGAAACCACCGAAAGGCCGGCGGAAGCCATGCAGCCGCACTCGGCGCAGACCGGGCGGCCGCCGAACTGGCAGGGCTCGATGCGAGTTGACAGGTCCGCCGAGACGCACGTGGTCGTCTGCGCGAAAAGGCACTGGCTGGGAGACTGTGGCGGGTCGAGGTAGCCGGCCAGCACGCCCGAGGGAATATCAACCTTCGGAAAATGCTTCGGCAGCTCGCTCAATTCGGCGACTGCGCGCCGGCGGTCCTCCGGGGTCAGCCGCTCCTCGCTCATGTCCCCCTCTTGCGGCGTATAAAGGCTGTACCAGATTTTTCGGATTTCCGGCCGCTCGCTCCAAAAGCTCGCAAACTCCGCGAGGTACTCCGGCCGCTCGACCTGCTTCCGAGTGACCGTGCAGTGGACCACCAACCGATGCCCCGCGATGTGCTGGAGAATTCGTTCGTAGGTTGCGGGCGCGCGGCGGAGGTCGTGCTCGGGCTGAAGCCCGTCAATCGAGACCACCAGGTGCAGGTTCCGAAGCTCGCGCCAGGCGAGCGGAATCGGCCGCACCGCGCTCGTCACAAGCTGTACTTCGATCCCCATCTGGGTGAGTCTTGGCAGCAGGATTTCAAGCTCTCTGTAGCGCACCAGCGGCTCGCCGCCCACAATCGATATGTGCAACGGCCGGTAGCGGCGGACCAGTGCCATGACGCCTTCGATGAGGGCGTCACCTTTGTAGTCTCGAAGCTCGCGCAGCGGGCCCGCGTCACCCAAGTGGCCGGGTTCGTAGGCATAGCAGCCTGGACACCGCAGCGGGCATTCGCGGGTGATCTCGATCGAAAGCAACGGCCTTTGCCCTTGAAGGACTCTTCCCCACGCTGAAAGGATTTCGGAAATTCTAAGGTTTTTTCCCTCCATTCGGCCCTCCTTGCGTTGCCCCGAAACGCGGCTGGTGAACCGTCAGTTTACGCCCTTCGATGGCCGGACCATCATTTTTCTTTGAGGTTGAATGCGTTGGCCGCATGAGCGGCATCCCCCTCGGGGTGCTCGACGTAGCGCTGCCGAACCACCATCAGGTAATGGAGGCCGGAAGCGACGGTGAAGAACGCGGTCGAGAGGACGAAGGCGCGGACGACATTCAACGAGATGAGCGGCATCGCGACCTGAAAGCTGACGGCCGCAAACAGCGTGATGATTTGAAAAATGGTCGAGACCTTGCCGAGCACCGTGGGGCGAAACGGCCGGTAGCCCCCCACCAGGCTGATTAGCAGCGCCGTCAGCACCATCGCCACGTCTCGGCTCAGCACCAGAATCGTCACCCACCAGGGGAGCACATCCCGATAAGCCAGCAGGATAAACGCCGAGGCCATCGTGACCTTGTCGGCGATGGGGTCGAGTGCGATGCCGAGCTCAGACTCCTGATGAAATGAGCGCGCCACCGTCCCGTCTACGATGTCCGAGAGCGCCGCCAAGGCCAGCACCCCCAGCGCCCAGTGGTAATGCCGCCCCACCTCGAGGATCGCGAAAAGAGGAACAAAGACTAGCCGCAGAATGGTGATCTGGTTCGCGGGCGTGAGCGTGCGCGAAGTCATTTCTTCGGAGGCACTATACCCAGCCCTAGGAAAGCCTGTCAAACGCGGCAGCTAGGGGGATGTGGAATGAATCCTTCGGTTTGTAATGGCGCGGCAACGGCGAGTCAGTCGCGCGGCGTTTCGATGCCCAGGTATTCCTGGATGGCCATGCCGACTTTTCGGCGAAAGCGTTCGGCGAGCGACGGGATGGAGCCACTCGGCTCATCCAGCGCGATGCGCTCGATGCGGTGCATGGGATAGAAAACCGTAGCGAGTCCCACTGTCGCTTCTTCGTGGTCGAGGACCTGGCGGATGAAATCGTCGAACGAGCCGAGATCAATCCCGCGCACCGTGACGCCGGAAGGAGTCATGGCGACGAGCTGGCCCCAGACTTTCTCTTTGGGCGCGGCAAGGCTGACAATGACAATGGAATTGATTTCCATGGTCCGTACCAACCATTGGTCCGTCGCGGTGGGCCCCTTGGGTGCGAGTGAGCTGGTCCGGACCGTGCTGGCCCTAATTCACTGCACCGGCTCAACCGCCTGCGTCCATATTGTGCTATCCCGTTTATTCCTTGACAAGGAATTGTCACCACCCCCTGCCCCTCCTCACAGTGGAGGGGAGTTAAGCCGGTTCCCAATCTCAGAGAGGAGGGGGAATTAAGCAAGTTCCCCTCCTTTGCAAGAAGGGGGTCAGGGGGTGGTTGCCGTAAGGAGTTACTCGGGACAGCATAACTGAACCCTTCCTCTCGGGTCGACCGACCCAAGGTTAGAGGCGCGAAAGGGCTTGACGCGCACGCTCGCCTGAATTTTGCCCCTCAGCCAACGGGCAGCGGGCAGGATGCGCCTTCTGAGAAGCCCTGCGCCTCGACGCCCAGCGCGTGGTCGAAGCGCGCGCGATAGTTTTCCCAGGCGATGGCGGCGGTTAATTCGACCAATTGAGCCTCCGCGAATTCCCGCCGAAGGCGCGTAAAAAGCTCCTCTGGAACCTCAACCGGCGTCCTGGTCATGGCTACGGCGTAATCGAGCACGGCCTTCTCGAGCGACGAAAATTCACGACTTCCATCATACGAGCTGAGATCGCGGAACTGCCCCTCCCGGATTCCCGTCGCCCTGCCTACGGCAGAGCCGATGTCAATTCAGAATGGGCAGCCAATCAAGGTCGCGACTTTGAGTGAAGCCAGCGCCTTCAGATGCGCATCCACCAACCGCGCGCGGGCCAGCGTCCATTCAAACGTCCCGTAACCTTTCGAAATCCAGGGGTGATGCGCGGCGATCGTGAGCGGTTCCGGGACCTTGCCGAACCGCTTTCGGGCGTACCGGTATGCGAAACGGCTCAACCAGCCCGCCTTGTGCTCGGACACTCCCTCAATTCGGGCCACAATGCCTCCTCGGATGGACAGGTCAGCGCCGCGACCCGCCCGCCGACGGGCAGTGGAACCGAGAGCGCCGCCGATACATGAGGACGCAAGGGCGCACGGCTGCGAATTAGAAAAAGAACTTTATCGCCACCTGGCCGATGCGCTCGCCGCCGGCGTCAGTGATAATTCCAAAGTTCGAGTCACTAATGTTGCCATCCGGGTTCCCGAATTGCGCGTGGTTGAAGACGCTGAAGAACTCTCCGCGAATCTGGAGCCTTTTGGACTCGGTCAACTGAATATCTTTGAAAAACCCGAGGTCCCAGTTATTGATTCCCGGTCCGTGGAAGAAACGGCGGTTAGCATTCCCGAGCTGGCCGAGGTTCTCGGGAGTGAAGAGTGAGATGTTAAAATAGGTGGCCTGCGGGGCAGGCGCCGTCAAGTTTAATTTCCAGCCCCGCGTGGCGCGGTTCGGAGGAAGGAATTTTTCAAAAGGTAGTTCATACACGAAGCTCGCCACAAAATTGTGTGCCATGTCAAAGGCGGAAAGTGACCTGCCGAGCTTGGCGTTAACGGGATTAATCATCTCGACCCCGCCCGCGCCCGCGCCCGGGCCCCAACTCGAAGCGTTATCCAGGGCTTTGCTGTAGGTGTAGCCCACGATCAACTGTGCTCTCCCGCTGGTGTGGCGAAGGCTGGTTTCGAAGGCGTTGTAGTTTGAGTTTGCCATGGTCGAAAATAAGCCATCGCTCCCAAAATTCCCGCCAAAGGGTCCGCGAGTGGTGTTGATGCAGGGTGGTCCAGGCGAGTCGCAGACGCCGGGAATGTTGGTGGCTCCGCTGGCAGCTACAAGCGAAGGGATTGGGAAAATCACGGAGTTCTCGCCGCCGGGGCCGCAAGGTTGCGTATTGGGCAGCACATCGCTCGGGTCGCTGAGCATCAAGCACTGCGAGGGGTTGCCCGGGTTTGCCTCCTGATCCGCGAGCAAGCGGTGAGCTTGCGTCCCCACGTAGCTCAAGCTGAGCATCGTGTTGGGGGTGAGCTGCCGCTCGAAAGAAACCATGTAATGTTCGGCATAGGGAACACGGGTCCTATGGTTGAAGCCCGGGGAACTGGAAATGGGAACAAGCTTCGACCAGTCAATGCCGTTAAACGGATGGGACGGCCCCACGTCGAGTGGAGGGTTGGGAGCGGGGAACGGTTGAGGATGGAGAGATCCGTCCGGGACACCGAGAAATGGATTGGCGAAGAAGCTTTCCTCGGGGTTTACATAGAAATACCCGAAAGGCGCATCTCCTACCGCATTGAAGCTGGTCGCGTCCTCGAAGGCCGTATAAAAAATCCCGAAGCTGGCTCGGATGCTGGATTTATTCGGCCCACCGAACAGCCAATGCGAGAAGCCCTCGTTCCTGCCCGGCGAGTAGGCGAACCCCAATCTCGGTCCGAAGTTGTTGTAATGGACCGGGGCGACCGTGTGGGGGACGGTGGGATCGGTGGGAATTAACCAGCCAGTTGGAGCGCCGGGGAAAGCCTTGGATTGAATCCCGAAAACCAAGGTTTCGAGTTGATTGTGTTTTTCGTACCAAGGGGTCGAGACTTCCCAGCGCAGACCATAATTGACCGTCAGGGTGGGCTTCGCGAGCCAACTATCCTGGGCATACAGAGCGTAATAATGCGTGCGCGTGTACTCCGGAAGCTGCTGGCCTTGGAGGTATCCGCCGCCGCCAGGCATGACACCCAGCAGGAAGTCGGCGATGTCCGATCCGGTCTCCTCTCCATCAAAACCCCAGACGCCGTTTCCGCCGGCATGGTCGAACAGATTGATCTGGGCGACGTGGTACTCGCCTCCGAATTTCGTCGTGTGCGCGCCATACACCTTCGAGAAATTGTCCAGCAACTGGTACGTGTTGTTGATCTGTTTTTCGGACCATGGGAATACGCCCAGGCACCACTCATTCGTGCAAACGCTGGGAACGCCTTCCGCGGCGGGATTGACTGCAAATACGCCCCCCGAACTGGGCGCCCCGATCGCGAACGAACTCAGGCTTCCGGGCCCCTTGATCCCGCCTTTCGGCTCGCCCGACCAGAAAGCGAAGCGCGTGTAGTTAAACCTTACCTCATTGACCATTGTGGGTCCGAGGGACTTTGTGTCGCCAAGATTGAACTGCTGAGCGCGGGAGGGCACGACGGAGGAGAATCCGGGCAAATTGCCGCCCCCGAACGGGTCGACGAAGTAGGAGTCATCGAAGAAATAGTAGCCCGAAATCATGCCCCAAGGCGTGTTGGCATCGGTTCGGTAGCTCCATCGGTCGTCGCGGGTTGTGGACTTAAATTTTGAAGTCGCAAAGTAGGGACCGGCGTTTGCCGCGGGGATAAAACCACTGCTGATCAACGCTTGAGCAGGGGCGGATAGAGCCGCCGAAGGGATGACCGCATTCGGGAACACACACTGCGCCGGGTCCGTACAGCCGCTAACGTAATAGGGCTCGCCGACGGTCACGGTCCCCGCCGGGTAACCGAGCCCGGTATTCAGGAGATTTGCCCAGTACGGACCTGAGACGGTTCCCGTCAATTGGTCGTTGATATCGGCGAGATTCCCAGTCAACTCCGGACCAGATGGCACGAGCACAAGTTGGGGCTCGCCACGTACCTCGCGTGTCCCTTGGTAATCGCCGAAGAAGAAAAGTTTGTCATGGATAATCGGCCCGCCAATCGTTCCGCCGAACTGATTGCGGTGAAGCTCGGCGCGCGCCGATCCGGGAATCTCCGCGCGCGTGACGGGATCCGTTTCGTTGTACGAAAAGAAGTTGCGGGCATCCATTTTGTTGTTGCGGAGAAACTCGAAGACGTCGCCATGAAATTTGTTCGCGCCCGACTTGGTGACCACGTTCACCAAGCCGCCGCTATAGTTCCCGTACTCTGCGTCGAAGTTCGCAGTTTGAATTCGGAATTCGGCAATCGAATCGAGGTCGGGGATAACCGACGTCCCGTTGCCGCCGCCTTCCTCGACGTTGCCCCCGTTTACGAAGAATCCGTTCGCATCCTCCCGCTGCCCGCTGACCGACACGTTGCCGGAGGTCTGACTTCCGTACTCGCCCGACGAAGTCGGCACGACGCCCGGTTGCAGCGCCATGAGGTCCGTGTAGCTCCGCCCATCAAGCGGCATCTCGGTCATGTGGCTACCGGTGATGACCTCGCCCATTTCAGTCCGCTGCGTCTCGACGAGGGGCGCGGCGCCGGCAACCGTGACCTCTTGCAGCACGGCCCCGACTTCGAGTTTCACATCCAGCCGGACCTCGGCGGTCACATCCACTTTCAATCCCGTCTGGCGAAGCTCCTTAAAACCTTCCTTGTGGAACGTCAGATCATATGTTCCGACCGGCAGGTTCGGAAAGGCGTAAACGCCCTGGGTATTGGTTACGACGTTCCTTTCGATCCCAGTCGAAGTATTTCGGGCCGTTACGGTTACATCGGGGACGACGGCGCCGGTCGGATCCGTGACCACGCCCGAAATGCTTCCGGTGTCGCTCGCCCAAACAGTCGAAACCAAAACTAAAGTTAAGGATAGAAAAACCAACGTGCGCTTTGACATGGTTTCCGCCCCCTTAAGGAATTTCGAAGTCCCCGCACCCGCCAATTCGCAAACGCAAGCCCTTCCGGGACAGCGCAGCTTACCCTAATGGCCCGGATTCTACCCCGCTCCAATTGTCAAGGCAAGTGCTGGGCTAGGCCGGATTTGTTGTTCCGGGGCCGGCATCTCGCCGACAGTACATCGTGCAACCGCCCGGGGCCGATGCTGGCCGGGACATAGCAGGGGAGGTGGGGCCGCTCGACGGTAATCCCACTCCACTTGCCTTTCCCTTACGAGAGCGAAACTTTACGAACCGGCCCCGCGTGCGCGGGGTCCACACGGAGGCGCGCCTCGCTGCGGCCCTGAAGCTCTTCGACGGATATTTCCGAAGCGACTTCTTCCAGCCACAATCCATCAAGCTGCACGCTGATCACGGCGAGTTCCGTAATGATAGTGTGGACGACAAGCGCGCCGGTGAGCGGCAGACGGCAGCGGCGAAGGATTTTCGGGCTGCCGTCGGGTCGCGTATGCTCCATGGCGACGATGACGCGGCGGGCGCCCGCCACCAAGTCCATGCTTCCGCCCATCCCGCGAAGGGTCTCGCCGGGAACCATCCAGCTCGCGAGATTCCCTTCCTCATCCACTTCCATTGCGCCCAGCACCGCCACGTCCACGTGCCCTCCGCGAATCATGGCGAAGGAATCGGCGCTTGAGAAATACGAGGCGCCGGGAAGCTCCGTAACCGGCTCCTTGCCGGCGTTCACAAGGTCGGGGTCCTCGTTTCCCTCGGGCGGATACGGCCCCACACCCAACATCCCGTTCTCGGTGTGCAGAATTACTTCCATGCCCGTAGGGAGGAAGTTCGCCACCAGCGTCGGGATGCCGATGCCGAGGTTGACTGTGTCGCCGTCGCGGAATTCCCGCGCCACGCGCCGGGCGATGATTTCGCGTTTGTCCATCCGGATTACCTCCTGTGGGCCGACCGCTTCTCGATGAATTTTTCGCGGCGCTCGCCCTGGAATACGCGTTTCACGTAGATTCCCGGCGTCACGACCGAGTCGGGGTCAAGCGCGCCAAGCTCGACGACCTGTTCGACTTCGGCGATGGTGACTCGCGCGGCGGTGGCCATGACAGGGTTGAAATTCCGCGCGGTCTTCCGGTAAACGAGATTTCCCCAGCGGTCCCCCTTCCACGCTTTGACGAAAGCGAAATCAGCCCGAAGTGCATGTTCGAGGAGATAGGCTCGCCCGTCGAACTCGCGCGCCTCCTTACCTTCCGCGGCCACGGTGCCCACCCCCGTGGGCGTGTAAAACGCCGCGATGCCCGCGCCGCCCGCGCGGATGCGCTCGACGAATGTCCCCTGCGGGATTAGTTCCAGCTCAACTTTCCCCTCCCGGACGAGCTTCTCGAGCAGTTTGTTTTCGCCCGGATACGACGCAACGACGCGCGCGAGCTGATTCGCCTCGAGCAGCAGCACCAGGCCCCTGCCCGCAGCGCCGCAATTGTTGCTGATGACACTGAGATTGTTTGTTCCTTTGCGGCGGACGGCTTCGATCAAGGCCTCCGGGACACCGCAGAGGCCGAAGCCTCCGACCATAACGCTCGCGCCGTCGGTGAGGTCGTTGAGGGCGGCATCGGCATTGGGAAAGATTTTGTTCACGGAGTAGGGGCGCCCCGATGAATCGGGATGCGCCCCTGGATTCATTCCCGCGTCATGCCCACAGCACGGGGGCGGACGCCGTCCTCCCGCACTGTCGAGCGAGCCTATCACAACCCGCCGCATCGCGTTCCCTCGTGCTACTCGCCAAAGCGCGCGGATCTCGGGCCCTGTGACACATCCAAGACTGTCACAAGAACAGTTGCTTTGCTCCGCTTTACGCTGCGATACTTCGGTTTTACACTCGCGGGCACTGGGGTCGTCGGGTGGAGGAGTCCAGTCTAAAACCGCTACGGAGCGAGCCCATTCGGCCGCATCCCCGGAGCCACCGTCACCGCGACGGACATGGACAAGGGCTCCGTGCGGACGGCGACGTCGGGGCCTGACGGCTCCTCCGAGATCCCGCTCCTTCCGCCGGGCCGCTATCGCATCACGGTCGAGAAGGAGGGTTTCGAGAAGAGCGTCCAAAGCGGCATCACCCTCGCCGTGGACGCTCACGTGAGGGTGGACTCCGAATTGAAAGTGGGCTCTGTGACCCAAGAGGTGAAGGTGACCGCCACCGTGCCGGTCCTCGACACTCAGACTGCGACCGTGGGCACCACCATCGAGCAGTCGAAGATCAGCGAACTTCCCTATAACGGCCGGAGCTTCCTTCAGACCATGCTGTTTACGCCGGGCGTGGTGCCTGGGGTTCAAGGCTCGGAACTGAATAACAATCGAGGCGGCTCGATTGAAGTCAACGGCATGCGCGAGACCATGAATACTTTCCTCCTCGACGGCATGAGCGACACCTCGATTGCGGTCGGCACGTACTCGGCCACTCCGCCGCTCGACTCCATTCAGGAATTCAAGATGGAAACCGGCGTCTATGACGCCAAGTTCGGCGTCACGGGTGGCGCGCAGATCAACATGGTCACTAAGTCGGGCACCAATCAATTCCATGGGACGCTCTACGAATACCTGCGGAATAACAAGCTCGACGCGCGGAACTTCTTCGAGCCCGAAGTCCCGCCCTTCCACCGCAACCAGTACGGCGCTAGCGTTGGCGGACCGCTTTCCATCCCGGGTGTTTACAACGGGCATGACCGGACTTTCTATTTTCTCAATTTCGAGGGCCTGCGTGACCACCACGCCTTTTTCAGCCGCGCCCACTTGCCTACGCTGGCCGAGCGGGGAGGAGATTTTTCCGACCTCCTGGACCCGAGTTGCACGCACACAACACTTTTGCTCGACCCGTTGGTGTTGTTCGATCCCACGGCGCCACTCACCATTCCAAACAACAATCTCAATACTATCGCCCCTGCCCTTCCAGCCGGCACGCTCGACCCGGTAGGCCAGGCCTTGGAGCAAGTTTATCCCCGTCCGAACATCCCCAACGCTCCCTGCGGCGGGGAGAATTACACGACCCAAGTTCGCCAAATCGTGGATACAAACAGCTATGTGGGCCGATTCGATCACCGTTGGGGCTCGAATGACAGCCTGCTTTATCGCTACAATCTGACCACGGATTCGGAGCTCTCCCCATCGGGGCTTCCCACGGGCGTCCCGGGCTTCGGCATCCGCCGGGTTAACTGGTTTACGGCGACGGGTGTGGAATGGACCCACACGTTCTCGCCCGCGCTCTTGAACGTTGCCAAAGTGGATTACAACCGCTGGCAGTACGATTGGAACAATGAAGACCAGGGGTATGCCCTTTCACAATTGCTGGGCCTAGCGGGCGCGCCGACCGCCCCTCGCGATACCGGAGTGCCCAACCTGAGCTTCGCGGGATACGACGGCATGGGCTCCAACACCAGCGTCCCTCAAGCCGGCGCCGTCAATACCTTTCAGTACGCTGAAACCCTGACCTTGGTGCGCGGCAGCCATACCTGGGATTTGGGCGTGGACATCCGGCCCATCAAGCGCGGGAATTTCTTTGAGGATATTGATGCGCGCGATCAATACCAGTTTAGCGGAGTTCTCACGGGTGACGCAATCCTTGGGGCGCTGCCGCCGAGCGTCCAGGGCGCTCTTCTTGCCGCGTGCCCGCCTTCCAGTTGCAGCTTTGGCAATGGTGTCGCCGACGCACTCTTGGGCGTTCCAACGGTTTGGGTGCGCGGCTTTTCCGGCTACATCTCCGGCACAGGCACAGAATACGACTCTTTCGGCCAGGACACTTGGCATGCCCGGCCCAACCTGACGGCCACGCTCGGACTGCGCTACGAATACAACAGCCTGATCACGGACAAGTACGATCACTTCGGAAGTTTCGATTTCAATAGGGGCCTGGTGCTTGCCGCAGGCAAGCAAACGGCGAGCCTGCTCAATTTTGTCGGGACCACCGGAGCTTCAGGCACGCCGATCGGACAATTCGTCCAGGTGGGGACGGAGAGCCTCGGCGGGACTTCTGAAAACCGGGCACTTCAGCGCCCCGACCGCAACAACTTCGGGCCGCGTGTGGGCATCGCCTGGCAGCCCTTTGGATCGAAAAATACCGTGGTCCGCACCGGGGCCGGCGTCTATTACGATCAGATGGTCGGCGAGCTCTACTTTCAAAAGAGTTTCAACCCGCCGTTTTTCCAACTGAGTGAGGGAAATCTGCTGGATAACGAAACGGCGGTTTTCACCGCCCTGGCCGCGCCGCCCTCTGCGGGGGGACTGCCGCTCGCCACCGGGCTCCTCCTCCAAAACCTCTTCGTCGCCCCCTCGCTCACCCAGGCGCTTTTCCCCGTGCTAAACCCGGTCATCGTTGACGTTCGAGACGGGAAGATTCTTCAGTGGACGTTCGGCGTTCAGCGACAGTTCCCGGGCAACTGGCTGCTTGACGTGGGCTACGTCGGGACGCGGGGCTTGGAATTGCCCTTCGAGTGGGACCCCAACCAGCCGAGCAATGCCCTCTACACCGGCGGTTCAACCTGCATCAGGGGCACGCCCGCCGGCACGCCCTGCCCGCGTCCGTACCCGAATTTCCAGACCATGTCTTATACCGACTCGATAGGCACCTCGATCTACCATTCGCTTCAGGTCAAGATCGAGCACCACTATTCGAACGGCTTGGCCGTAATCGGGGCTTACACTTGGTCGAAATCCCTTGATTCGAATTCCACATATTTCGGGACGGACGCGAGCAACGCCTTTCCGGAAAATTCCGACAACCGCGCCGCAGAAAAAGGCCGGTCGGATTTCGACTTCCGGCAGCGCTTCTCGCTCGCCTACGTTTACGACCTTCCCTTCGGCGACAAGATGTGGAGGTCCGGGAATTCCACGGCCAACTATTTCATCAAAGGCTGGGAAGCGGCGGGCATCGTGATTCTTCAGACCGGCGCTTCCTATACACCCACCGTTTTCGGCAATCCCAGTAACAACGTTGACGGTAACGACCGCCCCGATATAGTACCCGGTGTTTCGTTCTATCCCGCTCATCAGAGCACCGCGCAGTGGACGAACCCCGCCGCCTTTTCGGTGCCCGCTCCATATACTTTTGGGAACGCGGGGCGAAATATCCTGACCGGACCGGGCGTGGCGGATTGGGACTTCTCCATCATCCGCAACTTCAAGCTGACGGAGACCAAGAACCTCCAGTTCCGCGCCGAGATGTTCAACATCTTCAACACGCCCAACTTCGCCTTGCCGAACGGCTCCGCGAACTGTGCCTGCTTTGGCCAGATCGGCAACACCGTACAGCCCATCGCGGGGCAGGCTTCGGGCGGGCCTGGCGATCCGCGGGAGATTCAGTTTGCAATGCGGTTTACGTGGTAAGAGCGAACAACTGCGAGTGGGCCTTCAGGCAATGTGCCATGCTCTGTCGTCCCCGCCCTTCGACAAGCTCAGGGCCGTGAGCGAAGTCGAACGGCGAATGCGGGGACCCACTGGATTCCCGCTTGCGAGGGAATGACAAAGCAAACGGCCGGGGGCCGATCACATCATCGGGCTCCCCGGCCATTAGGATTAGCTATTGTCAACCCGCAGCTCGTTCGTCAAGCCGAAATAGGTAGCGGCGAGACGCGCGTTCATCTCGGCCTTCTGCCGGTCGAGCTGGTTCGCGACAACTCCCACCAGCCGGACGTTGCCGTTCTTCACGATGATGTGAATGGGCGGCAGCGCCTGGTTGCGGTAGCTGAGGAAAACCGGATCGCCGTAAATCGCCCTCGCCACGCGCACTCGGATCTGGTCGTCAAAGTTCGACGTGGGGAGGACTTCGAGGTTGTTTTCAAGCCCCGCCACGCCCCGCACGTGAGCAAGGATGTTGCCGAGGTCGCCCTTCTTGAACGGTTGAGTGACCTGGCCCGAGACCACCAGCGTGTTGCCATTAGCCGCGAGTTCGATGTTGTCGAAAATCGTGTAGCGCGGATACATCAGTACTTCGTGCCGGGCGCCTACGAGCATCTGGGCCGGCTTTATGTCCTCGGTGTTTACGACGAGGTTGTTCTCGACTTGCTCTACGCCTTTTACCTTGCGCGCAGCGCGCTCGGCGTCGAGCTTGGTGCCGAGGCTGTCCACGCTCCCCGTGAGCGTCGCAACCCCATGATCATAGGCCGCCTGAATCTGGCCGCGATCGAACGAACGGGTGTGATAAATCTTGTTCTGGATGCTGGCCTGAACCTGCGCGTCGCCCGACTGGCCCGTGGCGAAGGCCGGCGTCGCCAGCAAAATCGCTACTGCCAACCACAGTCCCTGTAGTCTCTTCATAGCAATCCTCCGAGAGGGAAACGATTTTCCCAGGCGAGAGAATTCGAACCTGAGGATTGTCATCCGGGTCCGATCGCTCGTCGCTATCTTTCGTTCCCTCATCACGCACATTTAGACGAAATTTATAGCTAACTGGTTACAACTATAAGTCCCTATAAATCAACATGTTCAAAATACAACTCAGATTGTTCTTTCGATGGAATGAGGGATGATACGGTTCGAAACTAAGCTAGGAAAACTCCCTCGAGCATCCAGCCCCGGCTCCCGTAGGGCCAAAGCTCAAGAGCAATCCGAGGGTCGCGCCGCGCACCCTACTGGACCGGCGGCGAAAGTGGAGGGATTAGGAGGTGGGCCGGCCGGGTTTGATAATGTTCCAAATAAAGTCGCCGAGAAGGGGAGTCGGGGTAACGGTCGTGACGGCTGGGGGGATAATTCGACATCGCCCGGAAAGGCATAGGATCAACCGTCTTCGAAGAGGCCGTATTGGGCTCACCATCCTTGGCGTACCCTGCCGTGTAGAGGAAGAACGTTCGTTTCCAGCCGGCTTTGAGCGGCGGCAGACTTTTGGCGGAAAACCGCACTGTCAATTCATCGCCCGCGGCCATAACCACCAAGCGGTCGTCTTCGCGTTTGAGCAGTTCGGCGACGGAACCGTATCGAGTATAGCGGCCTGCCATGGGATTCCACGGCGCATCGGCGAGCACCTTCTCATATTCAAACCAGTCGGGCCGAAGGTGTAGAGGATCGCTCGCGGGCCTCGAGAAGCCGCGGTAGTGGAGGTCGGAGCCGGCCAGTGGCAGCTCGACGGTCGGCGCTACCGGACGGTCATCAAAGGTGATAAAGACTTGGTCCCAAAAGGCACACAGGTTGGTGACAATTCGGACGCGATGATCGGCGGACAGGAATTTGCCGGTCAGGTCCACGCGCATGGAGCGGTTCGTGCCGCTCGGCAGGCCCATGTCGGGGATGATGGTCACCCAGCGGCCCTCGGCGTCGAGTACCTGGAGATAAGGCGGGACCATCGAATGCGTTTTGTTCGACTCGAGCGCGCGCGAGGCGTTCGAGTCGGTCCAGAAAACCCAACCTTTGAGCCAAAGCGAAATATGCGCACTGGTTGGGAATGCGCCCAAGTCGAGGGTCAGCGAGTGCAGATCCGCCAGTCCCAGGATCCGCTGATGTCGGAAATCGGCCGGGTATCGGCCGTCCGCCTCGCGGACCAGCGCAAGCACGTCGTGGCCTTGCTCGTCGGTCGCGGCCACGGGGAAATGTTTTTCGCCGACCGTGAAAAGAACCGCCCGGCCAGGCGCCGAGGAATAGATTTCGTTGGAATACACCTCTTCGGTCGCCGGGTGGTCCACGGCCACCAAGCGCAGTTGGTCAAAATAGTCCACCTCGCGCAGCTCGTCCGTCAATTGGAAGACGTAATCGCCGTCCTGATCGCCGAGGCTCTCGGGCAAGCGGACGTATTCCTCCGGATGAGGTGAGATTGTCGTGCCGTCGGGCGCAAGTTCGCCGATGGGCGCTGCCCCGAGGATGTCGGTCACGTAAACAAATTTCATGCCGTCCCACGCATAAAGGAACGGGCAGGAGCTGGCCAGGCGCTCCGACT
>QHZN01000209.1 GCA_003225365.1 Acidobacteriota bacterium | reverse complement strand
CACCGCTACAATGAAAATCCAGTAAGCCATTCGATCCTCCTTTTATGCCGAGCGCGAAGCCGGCCTCCACGGTCTATTCTACCGGGAAGTTGAGCCTCACGCCGGTAAGAAAATTAAAGTGCAAAGCAGGGAACCCGAATGACTCCTCGTATTTCTGGTTGAGGAGGTTATTGGCCCGCCCGTAGATCTCGATGCCTCGCGAAAGCCGATAAGAAAATCCTGCACCGAGGAGCTGGTAGCCTTTGTCTTGGAACAGGCACGGAAGCCCGGGCCCGGCCGGCGGCGGCTCGCAGGCAAAGGTCCCGAAGTTCGGTTCGATGTCGAGCGTATGACCGCGGAAAGTGGCCGTGGTATTGAGTGTCAGGCGGCGGTACGCGTACGTCAGCCCGAAGAAACCCGAGTTCCTCGGCCGGCGAACGAGCGGCTGCCCCACTTGAAAAGGTGCGAGCGCCGCGGTTGCGCCGTTCACGGCCAGCAGCCGCGTGGCGAGTAGCGTGTACTCTCCGACGAAATGGAGCGCGCGGGACGGCTGCGCCTGGAGCGAGACTTCCAGACCCTGGGCGCGCGAGTTCCCGAGGTTCGCCGAGCTGAACGTGCTGAGGTTGGTGAGCGAGCCTCCAAGCACCACAATCTGATCTTCGAAGCGGTTGTAGAAATACGTGGCGTCGAGGGCGGCGCGCGAGCGGAAAAGCCGCTGCTCGGCTCCGCCGTCGAAACTGACGCTGCGCTCGGGTTTCAAGCGGGGGTTGTTCGTGAAAGCGAGCTCGAAGCCGTTCGGCGCGCGAATGCCGGTTCCGAAGCTCGAATGCAGACGCATAGCTCCCAACCGCGATCCGTCCGATTCGCGCAGCATGTAGGCGACCGAAATGCGCGGGTCAACCTGCGTTACCGAGCTTGCCGGAAGCAGCGGGCGCGCGCCGAATTGGTCCGGCGGGAGAGATCGAGTTCGGATGCTGTCGGCGCGCACGCCCGTGGTCACAAATAATCGTGTCACGGGGTTCCAGCGGTTTTCTGCGAAATAAGCCCAAGTCGAGCGTGGCAGCAGGAACGGCGCGCCGGTCGCGTCGGCGAAGAAGGTGTCGCGGACTTGTTCGAGGTCCCACTCGATGCCCGCAACGAGAAAGTCCTTTGGCGAGACAGTTATCTGGCTCTGTTCATTCACCATAGCACGCTGGTTATTTGAAAAGGAGTCGCCGAATGGCGAGATGAAATAGTAGTCGTTTGTCGAGAGCGTCCCCGTGACCACCTCGCGGAAGCGCGGAGAGATCTCCTCCGAATAATTCCACCCGTAGCCAAACAGGTTCCGCTTGCTCCGCGAAACCGTATCGAGGCCGGAGAAAA
Source organism: Acidobacteriota bacterium (assembly GCA_003225365.1). Classification (GTDB taxonomy): domain Bacteria; phylum Acidobacteriota; class Terriglobia; order UBA7540; family UBA7540; genus Gp13-AA74. The sequence continues at coordinate 4,804 of QHZN01000209.1, read as the reverse complement.
GGTGGTCGGGGTCGGAGCCAAAGGGGCCCGGGGCACCGGAACTCGAGGCGTCGCCGAAAAAATGGAAGTGGAATTCGCGGCGCGGGTTGCGCGCCAAGGCAAGCGTCAGAAAGGCCGATTGATCGCGGTAGTCGTCATTTCTGACCACGCCGTCCGAATCGAGCCGCGACAAATCGTAAGACCAGCCGAGCCCGCGCGTGACGCCGCTCCCACCCGTCGCGGCGCGCCAGGTGCCGAAGCTGCCGCCTTCGCCGAGCGCCGAGAAATGCGGCGAGCCCTCGGCGGGACGGCTGAGGATGTTGACCACGCCCGCGACGGCGTTTGAGCCGTACAGCGCGCTCAGCGGACCCCGCGCTACTTCGACCTCGTCTACCCCGTCAGCGGGAAGAGAGGATAGATCGAAATCAATGCCAAATTCGTTCAGTGGGATCCCGTCCAAGAGCACCAGGTTGTAGTTCGTATTCCCACCGCGAATGAACACTCCGGTAAAGCCGCCGCGCCGCCCCGTCTGGCTCACCTCCACGCCGGGAACGCCGCGCAAGGCTTCGAAGAGATTCTGCGCGTCGCGATTCTCAATCTCGTTTTTGTCAACAACCGTAACCGAGGAGCCCACCTGGGTCGCGAGGGAGCCCCCGAGCGAGGCCGCGACAACTACTCGCTCTTCGACGGCGCTCGGCGCCAGCCGCAAATCCACGCGCTCGGTGCCCGCAGCGCGCAACTCAACCCGGGTTTGCGACGCCGAAAAACCCGGCGCATTGGCGACGATGCTGTAAGCTCCCGCCCTGAGATCGCGGAACTCGAACTGCCCTTGCGCGTCCGTCTGGGACTCCGCGAGCGGCGCAAAGGACCGGAGCAGGGTGACGCGAGCTCCAGCCACTCGGCCGCCGCTCGGATCGAAAACCCTCCCCTCGAGCGTCGCAGCTTGCGCGGATGCGGCCAGGGCCAGGGTACAAAGGAACGAAAGGAAATGGCTTCGGGTTCGGTGTGGCCGGCCGAAATGGGAATTTTCACTTGCGGGAAAATGCGTTGCTCTGACTTCGGACTTCTGATTTCTGATTTCTGCCTTCTTCATTGTGCTCCTCCTCCCCGTTCACGCGACGGGGCGCGGCGGAAGAGCCGGGGAGAAAGGCAGAAAACGAAAGGCCTTCCCAATCCTCGAAAGGACCTGGAAGGCCGTGTGCCTCAGGGCTCTTTCCGTCGAAGAGTTGAGTCGAAGTTCCCGGGCAGGCTTCCTGGCTTTCGGGTCGTCGCAAGTTCCCAAGCCTTCCCATCCCGACCGGTCGGGACAGTGGCGGGCTTTCGAGCCCTCTGGGACCTCACTCGCCGATCACAGTGGCGGGACCGCAGCCGATTCTCACGGCCTTTCCTTTTATCCCCGATTCGCTCGGGGCGCCACGGGAACGTTTCGGTTGTCAAAGACCGCTAACCGGGCTGAACCTAACACCAAGCCACAACAATGTCAACGGGCTGACAGTGCTGACAATGCTGTTCAGTCAATGCCGTGTCTCCAGCAGAAGCCAAGGCGGACACCACGGTGCCGAGGCCCAAGTACCTTGCTCGGGGTATCCTTTCAGAGCTGCAGAAGCCTGTAACTCCGTCCGAAAACGATCACCTCACTCGACTTGTGAAGCCATCGCCGGCGCATACCGGTCAGTTTCCTCCGCAAGCCATTTTCCGCGTTCACGGTCTATCTCTCCGCAAAGGCGGGAGCCGTCGCCCTCAACAACGCTCGGAGTTGCTCATCCGATTTATCTGCAATTTCGCTCATGTGGTAGTGACCAGATACTCCGAGGATTGTACTGAGTGGTGGAGGGGCATCAATCCGGAAACGAAGCCACGAAGGAGGCTGGTCTTCGTCGAAGACTACACTGCAGCCACGGAAGACCTCTGCCGCAAGACGAATGATTCTTTCGCGCTGGGATCGCGGGTCATCGTTTCCGATCATCTGCTCCTCCAACTGCGCCATCAGCCTTGACTGCGACACTTCTGATAGAGGGTCTTAGCCACTGCCAACGGGGACAAGCCCCGAGCATCGAGGTATCCAATCGTGGGCGAGAGTCCGGGCACTTCAGCATCATCTAGCCGAATTGGGAGGATGTATTCTCGCTTTTCCGCAAGCGCGCGTGCTTGAGCATGCTGACGCTCGAACTGGGGCCACGCTTTGCGCACGTAGTGCTGTGATATGAACATCGCACAGTGGTTCGCCTTCTTGCCGTAGATTTCCGCGAAGTGCGCTGCCAGGTCCTTTCCCAGTAAGTCCACCTTCACGAACTCATCGTAGAACACACGCGCGCCCATCGAGCGGAGCTCCCGGGCAACTTCCGCAACGTAAGCTCTGTCTTCACCAGCGAAGGAAAGCGCGATCTCGTATGGCTTTGCCCCCTGGTTGGCAGGCCGCTGGCGTGTTGTTAGTTTACCGAGGTTCATCCCTGTGGAATGCATCTCTTCCAAAAAGAGTTCGCCCACTCTCCGAAGATTTCCATTGCCGAAGAAGAAATCGATAACGACAGCCGGCTCAACGGCCCGGAGGTTCACCGCCCTTCCTCGCGCGGCTTCGCGAAGAAGTTCCTTGAGGCGGCTTGGCATTCGCGCACGCAGAAGTTCAAACACTGCTGAGGCTGCACCACTGCGGTGAAGCCGAGCGGTCAGAGCGTCCCACAGAGCTTCGTAGTTCGTGCGCGGTACACGGATCCCACGCGTGAGAAAGTACTGCTGCTTTTGAGCCTTTGTCCCCGGAACGTGTTCGAGCACGCTGATAAGATCGTCCTCGATGGGAACTATATCTTTAGCGGGCAACATATGCGATCTTAGATGCTTGACAGATCAATCCTAGCACGGATCACGTGAGCCTCGGCGATCTCAGTGACTTGGTGAACTGGTGCAGTCTGAGTGAAGTTTCTGTGCTCCATATCGCAGGAATGGGTTACCACCGTCACGGTTGCCCTAAGCGCTCCTGCCACGACAAACTTGGTTGGTGCTCTTAAGCCGCTCAGGCTCTCACACAGCAACCATGTAGCGGTTTAGGCAGCCCCCTGAGCGCTAACCCGGCACGTTATTGTGACCGGAATCGGGTGGACTCCCTCCAGGCGCTACAGGCTTATCTGTTACAAGCAGAAACATCTCGTAAACCGACTTGTACTCATCGCAGACTACGGGATAGACTCTTGTGCAGAGGAGCAGCGCCGCCACGGCGAGCAGCAGAGGAACAATCCAATGGTAAACTGGGACCTTCCACCACCAAGCAGCGGCCAGCGCGAGCAACGGCAGAACGAACATGGCACGCAAATTAACCTCGTTCTCGAACTCGGCCAGCTTGTCAGAGAGTTTTTCGGTCTTTTCGAGAACAGTTCGCTTGCAGAACAAGTGGAGATCGTTGTTACTAAAGTTCAAGTAGTACTCCTCGTCTCCGTACCGCTGACGAATGATATCCTTATACGCGGCTCTTCAGTTCTTTCGCGCGGCTTGACCCGTCGCCGTCTAACCGCTCTCGCTCGGGGCCAAGATTCAGCAACGGAAGCCTGTTGTGCATAATCCCGCTCAACCACTTGACGAGATTAAAGCAGTACGGCCCGATAGCGTGGCCAACCAGCAAACCCGCAATCAGCAACGCGACCCACTGGCCGGGCCTTGCCGTTTTGATGAAGTCGCCGACGCAGTCTGGCGACATGAGCAGCAGCACTAAGGCCACGATCCACATAGCGCCCGGCAGAACAAAGCCAAAGAAATAGCGGCCATTGATGAAGAAGTCTGAGAACTTCATGACCTTCCTCCTCTTGCGCAGAGTTCCCCCGCAACCCACCTAATCCGGGCTTCAACAAAATCACGGGTAGTGAGCGCGAGCACCTCATCACCGAACAGGGCTTCTATGACGGATGAGGGCTGCGGTTCCGGCTCCCAAGCAGCCACTAGGATCACACCTAGAATCCAGCGAGACCGCAATATCCAGGGCATACCCCTTGTCTACGGTATTTGATCTGACCCTCGAATTAATGTCTACATTCTCAATGGCCGGTCTGATCAACTCAGAGCCCTGCATAAGAAGAATCGATACCCTATTTCTCCACCTTGTCAACTTTGATATCCAGTACAGCCGGCTCAGGTCCGCGCGCGGGTCAATTGATCCAGCGGTCAGGGTCGTCTTTCTTCTCCTGGCGGCGCATGTAGGATTCAAAGCGCCGTCGCAGCCTGGCGCGCCGCCAATCGTGGAAGCGAAGCTCGAAGCGGTAGGTGAGCCCCCGCCCGCGCAAGTAGAGGAAGCCGATGAGCATGCCGCCAAGGTGCGCAATGTGGCTGATGCCGGGCGCCGAGCCGCTCAACTCCGAGAGAAATTCTATCCCGCCCATGAAGACCACAAACCACTTGGCCTTCACGGGAACGATCATCCAAACGTAAATCAACCGATTGGGAAAGAGCACGGCGTACGCGAGCAGGATTCCGTAAATCGCGCCGGAACATCCGATTACGGGAGGCCGCACACCCGTAGCGCAGACCGCCGGGGTCGCGGTCTGCGGTTCTGCTCTCCGGATCGCGGCCGTTCAGTTTTGCCGTACCGATTAGGCTGTAGAGGGCGGCAGCGCGCTCGCCGCCCGCGTCGCGCGGTCCAGCTCTACGCCTTCGCGCGCATAAATCTCTGCCTGCCGGTACCAAGGAAGATGGTCGCAGTACTTCGACACCAGCACATGCGCCAGCAGTCCCGGTCCCGCCATGCCGCGCGCGATCGGACGGGGAGGCGCTTCCGCCTGCACGATTTTGTCGCAGCGCGCGCAAGCGAGCTTCGGACGCACCGGGCGGATCACTTTGAAAC
>QHZN01000208.1 GCA_003225365.1 Acidobacteriota bacterium | reverse complement strand
AAATTGCGACCCCGCGTGGTGTGGCAAGACAGCTCCCAGCTTACATACATGGAGGTGCTCTCGGCGCTGGAGGGCGTGGCGCCGGGTGGCTCAGTTCGCCTGATAGGCGACACGCTCGAAATCAATATGGGCCGCCCTCGGCCTGACCTGCTTGTGACTCTTGCCACAGAGCCCGGTTTGTGGATCCGTCGCCCCGCGGTGCCCGCAGCAGACAGCCTGCCCCTCGGGACGGGACCATTTCGCCTCACCGATTGGCAGCCCGGGCGCAGCGCCGTGCTTCAAGCTAACGACGACTACTGGGACGGTCGGCCTTATATCGACAAGATCGAGGTCCAGATGGGGCGGTCGAGTCGCGATCAGTTGCTCGACATGCAATTGGACAGGGCGGACGTTTTCGAGCTTGATCCCAGCGAAGCCCGTCGCGCCCAGCAGGAAGGCAAGAGGGTATGGAGCTCCTCCGCGGTAGAGCTTCTCTACCTTCGCTTTGATCTCAACAAGCCTGCGGTTCGGGACCGGCGCCTTCGAGAAGCTGTCGTCGATTCGATTGACCGCTCCGCAATTCAAAAAGTCTTGGTTCAGAATTATGGAGAAGTTGCGGGCGGAATTTTTCCACAATGGTTGAGCGGTTACTCGTTTCTTTTTTCCACCGCCATCAATCTCAATAGAGCGCGACAACTTGGCGCGGAGATGGGCACATGGCCCACGCTCAAACTTGGTTACGATTCAAATGACGGCTTGGCTCGACAAAGCGCGGAGCGTGTGGCGGTGAACGCGCGCGATGCTGGAATCACGTTGCAGGTATCACCGTTGCCTCAAGGATGGTGGCGGATGCCCGACACCGGGACCGACATCCGATTGCAGCGCGTGCGCATCGATGGGCCGACACTCGACCAAGCCGCAATCGAAGCAGCATCCCGGCTGGGATTCTCGAGCGGCGGCGAGTTTGAAAATTCCGAACGAAACTATGGCCAAGAGCAAGAGTTTCTCGCTTCCCTGACGGTGGTTCCACTGGTCTACGTTTCGGAGCTCGCCGGGGTGGGGCCTCGCGTGAAGGATTGGTTGCCTCTGCCTTGGGGCGGCTGGCGCCTTCAGGACGTCTGGCTGCAAGTCGAAGACCCTGAGCGAAGCCGAAGGGCGGAGAAGCCGTGAGTTTACGCGCCAAACTGTTGGCCGCCTTCACCCTGGCCGTGGTTCTAGCCGTGAGCTTGGTGGCCTGGATTGTTTCGTCCTCAATGCGCGATGCATTTGAGCGCCTCGACACCCAACGGACTGCCGCACTGGTGGCGCAGTTCCAGCGCGAGTTTCGAAGGCGAGGAGCCGAGGTGACCGAACGAGTGGAGGGCATCGCCAACTCCGACGACACTGTCCGCATGGCCGTTGCCCTGGGTCGCGCCGCGCCCGACTATTCCGATTACGTAGAAGCGGCGGCGGGTCTCGCCCGAGCTCACCAGCTCGATTCCCTCGAGCTGACTACCGGGGACGGCGCCATAGTTTCGTCGGCTCAGTGGCCGGCGCGATTTGGATATAAAGAAGCGTGGCTCACCCAATCCGCAGACTGCGCCGCGCAGGGTCCATTCTTGAAGCAGGAGGATTTGCCTGACGGCGTGGCGCTGGCGTTGATGGCAGTGCGCGTGGTGCGGGCTGGCGACAAAAAACTTTACATCGCCGGTGGACAAAGGCTTGATAAGGAGTTCCTGGCTTCACTGGTCCTGCCGGCTGGGATGCGGGCTTTGCTCTATCAAAACGTCGGGGCAGTCAGGCAACGCCCGGGGCCGAATGCGGGTCGGCCCTACAACAATGGTACGGCCGCCCCTTCAGTAGTCGATGCCTCCGGGCCCATTCCCCACCCGGAAAAGCTTATGCCTCTCATTTCTCGGGTGGAGAATCTATCCGGCGGATTGTCTTCCACCATCACTTGGACGGACGATCCTGCCAGCGCCGAGACCTTTCAGGTCATTCCGCTCACGGGGCACAACCAGGAAATTCTGGGCATGTTTTTGGTGGGGAGTTCGCGCCGCGACCAAATCGAGTTGGAGCAGCACATCCGCACAGTCGCCCTCATCGTGGGTGCTGCAGGAACCCTGCTGGGAGTGATCCTGAGCGGGTGGATCGCAGAGCGCGTCACAAAGCCCGTCCGGCAACTGGCTATCGCGTCGCGACAGGTGGCGGAAGGAAACTGGAGCGTGCGCGTTGCGCCGACGTCAAGTGACGAGCTTGGCCAATTGGCGCGCGCTTTCAACCAGATGACGCAGCAGTTGGTGGAGCAACGCGACCGCTTGGTGAAGTCGGAGCGTGTGGCGGCCTGGCGCGAGTTGGCGCGGCGGCTGGCGCACGAGCTGAAAAATCCGCTCTTTCCCCTTCAAATCACGGTAGAGAACCTGTTGCGCGCGCGGGAGAGCGATCCGAGCCAGTTCGAGGAGGTGTTTCGCGAAAGCACAACCACCTTGCTCGCCGAGCTTGCCAATCTGAGGATCATCGTCGGACGCTTCAGCGACTTCGCGAAAATGCCGCCGCCCCAGCTCCAGCCAGTAAATCTCAATGAAGTGGTGCGCGGCGGTCTTAAGCTCTTTGAACCGCAGCTCAATGCCGCGGGAAAACAGCCGATTACGGCCGAAATGGAACTGGACCCTGAGCTGAAACCGGTACAAGCAGACCCCGACCTGTTGCATCGCGTCGTGCAAAACTTGATTCTGAACGCGTTTGACGCTATGCCGTCAGGTGGCACGCTGACCCTTCGCACGCGCCGGAGCGCGCACGGCGTTCGCCTGGAAGTTTCCGATACAGGTAAGGGACTGACGAAGGAGGAGTGCGAGCGCTTGTTTACCCCCTACTACACGACCAAGCAGCACGGCACCGGACTCGGACTTGCCATCGTGCAGTCGGTAATCACGGACCACGGCGGCAACGTCTCCGTGGAAAGTGAGCCCGACCGGGGCACGACGTTCAGAATTGAGCTGCTGGAGCAACCCCCGCGCCACCCGAACACACAGGGTAGCGCGAGCGGCGTTCGCCCTTGAGCGAGGCCATTCGACCCCTGGCCGAGCACGGCTCACACTTACTCGACCGGGTCCGAGACCCCGGAGATAGGCATCTCATATCGTGACCGCCAAAGCCCATCTGTTGATCGTCGACGACGAAGCCAATACACTCGCCTCGCTCCTACGCGCATTTCGCCTCGCGGGGTATGAGGCCACCGTCTGCGACTCCGCCACCCGCGCACTCGAGTTGGTGAAGACCCAACAATTCGACCTGATCTTCTCCGACGTTGTGATGCCGGAGAAAGACGGGCTCTCGTTTCTGGAAGATTTGAAGAAGATGGAATTGTCAACGCCAGTGGTGATGATTTCCGGCCAGGCGCACATTGAGATGGCAGTTCGCGCTACGCGGCTGGGGGCGGCAGATTTCCTGGAAAAGCCGCTATCCACCGAAAAGCTGTTGCTGACGGTGGAAAACGCCCTGCGCCTAAAGCGGCTGCAGCAAGAAAACCAGCAACTGCTCTCCCGACTCGGAAAGCACGAGATTGTCTGGCGCGGCGAAGCCATGCGGGGCTTGATGTCACAGCTCGATCGTGTCGCGGCAAGCGAAACGCGAGTCTCGATTCTTGGTGAAACGGGCACAGGTAAAGAGTTGGTCGCCCGCACCTTGCACGAGCGCAGCCCGCGCCGCGCCGGTCCATTCGTTACGCTGAATTGCGCGGCGGTCCCGGCAGAGTTGATTGAGTCGGAACTCTTTGGCCATGAAAAAGGTGCGTTCACCGGCGCTGCGGCTCGCCACCTGGGAAAGTTCGAGCAAGCACGGGGCGGCACACTTTTCCTGGACGAGATTGGCGACATGCCGCTCCCCATGCAGGCGAAGCTCCTGCGCGTTCTCGAACAAGGTGAAATCGAGCGGGTCGGCGGAGATTCTCCAATCCCCGTGGATGTGCGCACCGTGGCGGCTACGCATCGCAATCTTGAAGATTTGGCCAAGCACGGCAAGTTCCGCCAAGACCTCTACCACCGCGTCCATGTCTTCCCGCTTTTCATTCCTCCGCTTCGCGAGCGGCAGGAGGACATCCCAGTGCTGGTGGACCACTTCGCTCGCCAAGTCGCCGCCCAGAATGGCTGGAAGCCCATAGCCTTTTCGCCCGAGGCTATTGGCGAACTCAAGCGCTATGCATGGCCTGGCAACGTGCGAGAATTGCGGAACGTGGTTGAGCGACTCCTGTTGCTCGCCACAGATGAATTGGTGGAGGTCGCGACCGTGCGAATCGCTCTGCCGCAGCCTGGAACTCAGGTTGGAGCCCCAGGCTCTGACCTCGGAACGTTGGGCAATCGCGTGGAGGCTTTCGAGCGGGAGACAATCATTGCCGAGCTGCGTCGCCACCAAAACAACATCGCCAAAACCGCCAAGGCCCTTGGCCTCGAGCGCAGCTACCTCTACAAAAAATGCCAGCAGTTGGGAATTGATTTGCAGGCGATGCGGAAAGAGGAATAGAAATCCCCGGGGGCTCCGCAAGAAATTGAGGACGCCAGGACTTTTCCCGTCTATTTCGGGTACCGCGAGCTTCTCAAGACGTCATTCAAGGGGATGGCGCCGGCGATGGACCTTCTCCGCATTCAATCCAGCGCGCCCAGCGGGCGGAGCACTGCGGCAAAAAGCCCTACTGTCGCACGGCGCGAAGTGTTGGTAGAATCGGTCCAAGCCTGCATGCGGCAGGCAAGCTGGAGTGGCGGAACTGGCAGACGCACGAGACTCAAAATCTCGCGCTGTGTAAACAGCGTGGGGGTTCAACTCCCCCCTCCAGCACCAAGACTTCACTGGACTTGCAAGCGATTTCCTCCCTCGATTGTGACGTGCGGAATTTGGCTGGTGCTAGTTTTGGTGTCAGTTGGAGCCTGAGAGGCTCTGTCCGCTTCGGTGGGCTTGGGGCTTTGGCTCGCCGCTCGCACAAGGCGTTCTACCGCTTCCCTCTGGTGAGCCGGGGCAAGGTGAGAATACCGAACCGTCATCGCTATGGCCTTGTGGCCCATAAGCTCCTGGACGGTTCGGAGGTCAACTCCGGCCATGACAAGGCGGCTGGCGAAAGTGTGCCGGAGATCATGCCAGTGAAAGTTAGCAAGCCCGGCTTGCTTTACGACTTCCGCGAACCAGCGCCGCTCCGGTCCCGCCAGCGGCGAGCAAACCAAGCCGGAACCATTGGGCGAGAGCCCGAGGATTTCCAAGGCACATCGGGCGGCAGAGTTGACTGCGATAAACCGCTTCTCACCATGCTTGCTCCGGGGAATGGTGAGCATCCCGCGTTTCAGGTCAACGTCGCCCGACGTGAGTCGATATTGCTCGCTCAATCGCATTCCAGTATTAAGCGCCAAATCAAACTCCGGCTCTCGGTTCGGGAAGGCTTCCCGGATTTTGGCCCGCAAGAGAGTTTCTTCCTTTTCGTCGAGGAACCTGACACGCGCATTATTTTCTTTTCGCAACCGCACCAAGCGTGCCGGATTGACCGATACCTTGCCGTTCCGGTTCGCCAGCGAATAAACCAAGCTCAAAAGCGCCCGGTAGCGGTTGACCGTAGCAGGCTTGCGGCCTTCATCGGCAAGCTCCGAGAGCTTCTTTTCGATTTCCTGCGGTGTGATCTCGGAAGCGGTTCGCTCCCGGAACCAGCGGAGTAGAGTTTCCGTGTGCCAGAGATCCGCCTTGTGAGCTGCTGGCACCTTAGAGGCACGCGAGTATTGCAAGGCATCCCTGGCGATTTCGGCAAAACTCACCATTGGGCTGCGAAGGCTCTCCGGCAGTTTCTTTCGCTGCAAGGCTTCGGTCTTACGCTTGCGATAGAGGGTGAGCGCGGCGCTCTTCGTGCCTGCCTTCTCGCGCCGGATGCGGCCTGTCGCGTCGGCGTACCGAATCCACCACACCTCGGAGCCGGGAACTTTTTCATAGATGCCGCGAAGTTTTGGCTTCGTTCTCTTGACCGATTTGCGCCCCGTGACCGTCTCGGGGAGATCAATGCGCCTTTCCTGACTCGCATTCATGGGTTTTGTCCTTTCTTGGGCGTTCGCCCTTTGAAACTCCTGGGTGGTTTGACTTCCTTGTTGTTCACGACGCGGGTGATCCACATCGGCGTCACTCGAACCTCTGGGGTGGAGGCTC
>QHZN01000207.1 GCA_003225365.1 Acidobacteriota bacterium | reverse complement strand
CAAGTTTAGCGCCGTTCCAACTTAATGTCCATTCGCCTTCGCTCTGATATACTCGCCGAAGCTTTCGCCTCCGGCGGAGCAGCACGCCGATGCTGGTGGAAGGCCTGGAAATGCTTTTCAAAGCCTTCAGTGGCGCGGTTTTCGGGATTGACGCCTACCTGGTCGAGGTGGAAGTGGACGTTTCGGCCGGGCTTGGGAACTTCATGACCGTCGGTCTTCCCGACGCCGCGGTGCGCGAGAGCCGGGAGCGCATCAAGTCCGCGATCAAGAACTGCGGTCTGGAGTTTCCATTTCAGAACATCACCGTCAACTTGGCTCCGGCGGACGTGAAAAAAGAGGGCTCAGGGTTCGACCTGCCGATTGCGCTGGGGATCATCGGGACGACGGGGCACGTGCTCAAGAGCGACTTAAAGGGCTACGCCTTTCTGGGCGAGCTCTCGCTCGACGGCGGCCTCCGGCCCATCAAGGGCGCGCTTTCGATTGCGGGCATGGCGCGGCAGAAGGGCATCCGAAAGCTCGTGGTGCCGATGGAAAACGCCGCGGAGGCGGCCGTGGTCGAGCAGGTGGAGGTTTACGGGCTCAAGTCGTTGCCGGAAGTTTTGGATTTCGTGAACGAGACGCGCGAATTCAAGCCCACGCGCGTAAACCTTACGGAAATGCTCGAGGCGTTGGGCCAGTACGCCGTGGACTTCCGCGACGTGAAGGGGCAGTTGCACGCCAAGCGCGCCATCGAAGTGGCGACCGCAGGTGGGCACAACATCCTGATGATCGGCCCGCCGGGCGCCGGCAAGACGATGCTCGCCAAACGCATCCCGACGATTCTGCCGCCGCTGACGGTCGAAGAAGCCATTCAGACGACGAAGATTCACAGCGTCGCGGGGGTGCTCGAGCCGGGGTTGGGACTGGTCGGTACGCGGCCGTTTCGCGCGCCGCACCACACCATCTCGGACGCGGGCCTGATTGGCGGCGGGGCCGTGCCGCGGCCGGGCGAGGTCAGCCTGTCGCACCACGGCGTGCTGTTCTTGGATGAGCTGCCCGAGTTCCAGCGCAACGTGCTCGAAGTCCTCCGCCAGCCGCTCGAGGACGGCACGGTGACCATCGCTCGCGCCGCCATGTCGCTGACGTTTCCGGCGCGGTTCATGCTCGCGGCGGCGATGAACCCTTGCCCTTGCGGCTTCCTCAACGACCCCTCGCGCGAATGTAGCTGCACGCCCCCGATGATCCAGCGCTATGTTTCAAAAATTTCCGGGCCGCTGCTCGACCGCATTGACATTCACGTGGACATGCCGGCCGTCCAGTATCGCGAGCTGCGGGAGAATGCTGGGGGCGAAGCCTCGGACGCCATCCGCGACCGCGTCATTCGCGCGCGCCGGCGGCAGCTTTTGCGCTACCAGGGGGAGAAAATTTATTCTAACGCGCAGATGAGCCCGCGGCAAATCCGAAAGTATTGCAACATCCCGCCTGACTGCGAGCGGCTGCTCGAAAGCGCCATGACGCGGCTGGGGCTTTCCGTGCGAGCCCATGACCGCATTCTGAAGGTGGCGCGCACCATCGCCGACCTCGAAGCCGCCGAGTCCATCGGCACGGCCCAAATCTCCGAAGCCATTCAGTACCGCTCGCTCGACCGGAATTATTGGACGTGATATTTTCCGGAATGGGTATTTTCGGGAATCTCGAATGGCCGACAAAACAGAATCCTCGCCACCCTTGCCCGCGCTCAGCGCTGCCTACAGCGAAGACGGCGTGGACCTGACGCTCATCCGCTGGATGTTGTCCCTCTCTCCCGCCGAGCGGCTCGAAGTGCTCCAGAACACTGTGGCGTCAATCCTGAGGCTGCGTGGCGACCAAAACTGATTTCCTCGCCATCCTGCAAACTATGGCCGGCCGGGGCGTAGATTACATTGTCGTCGGCGGCGTCGCGGCGGTTTTGCAAGGGGCCCCGGTCGCCACCTTTGATCTCGACCTCGTCCACTCCCGCGAACCGGAGAACCTCAACCGGTTGCTCGCGGCCCTGGATTTCCTCGAAGCACGGTACCGCACTCCCGGCGCGGAGACCGCAAGGCCCACCTATTCCCACTTGGTGTCCCCGGGTCATCAACTGCTGATGACGCGCTGGGGTCCTCTCGATCTATTGGGGACAATTGGGGAAGCGCAGGGATACAGCGAGCTGCTTGACAGGACGGTCACCCTAGATGCCGGACAAGACCTCTCAGTCCAAGTCTTGGACCTTTCAACCTTAATACAATTGAAGGAACAACTCGCTCACGACAAAGATCGAGCCGTGCTTGCGATTTTGCGCAGAACTTTGGAGGAGAAGGGGAAGGGATCCTGAACCACGAAGCTCCAGCATCGGGGCGGAAGGCCACATCTGTTGGAGTCTGGGAAGGCCGGCCAAAACAAAAACCCCCGGAATTTCGTCCGGGGGTTGAAGGTCGAAGAGTAGCAGCCCAAAGATCGCTCTCTGGGACTTCAGAGAACCCTCTTATTACTTGGGTGCCTCGTCGCTCTTTTTCTCCTTTTTCTCCTTCTTCGACTTCTTTTCTTTCTTCATCTTCTTTTCTTTCTTCTCACTCTTCGGAGCTTCCTGCCCGCCCGCGGGTTCCTGAGCAAAGACCGGCATGGCAAGGGAGAAGGCCAGCGCGAAGGTGAAAAGCAATGTGAGTAATTTCTTCAAGGTTGTTACCTCCTGTTGAGTTGCGCTAAAGCGCGCTTATTCTAGGGCAGTTAGATTGCCAATGCGAGTCAAAAAGCGGCCCTGCATCTAAGGCTCGGGATTTGAATAAGTTACGCCGCTTCCCGGGACGGCACCTCGGGTATTTCACAAGTCTCAGGCCGCTCGGCTGCACGAATTCGTGTGTTGCCACACCATTTGCGACCCTCTAAATTAGGTTTTCCTCCTGGTGAGCCGCCCTCGAATTTCGATGAGCAATGGCGTTCAAGAGGGAAAAGCCGTAGAATCCCCGCCGGCTGAATTCCCCGGACCCAACGCTCGGTTATGAGGAGGCTTCCCGTGGGCTCTGTGATTTTTCCATGCCGACGAGACATCGTAAGGCTGGCGGCGCTGCTGTTGCTCGTGACGGGTCACGCCATTGCCCAAACGGAGCCGGAGCAGGTCGGCCAGGTTCTCGCCGAGCCGATTGTATCGCCGGAGGTCTCGGTCTTCCGGTTGAAGCAGTATCTGCTTGGCCGTGTGGCGCCGCCGCCGTCGGCAACCAGCAAAGACCAGTGGACTGCGGAGGAGAATCGCCTGCGCCGGCAACTGCTCGACGTCGTGGTCTTCCATGGTTGGCCGGCGGAGTGGGTGAATGCCGCACCGAAATTCGAAGACATGGGGGTGATCGAGACGGGCGGGGGCTATCGGATTCGCAAGCTGCGGTACGAAATCGTTCCCGGGTTTGATTCCGTTGCGCTGCTCTATGAGCCCGAAAAACTCGAAGGGAAAATTCCGGGCATCGTGAACGTCAACGGGCACGTCGGGCCGCTGGGGAAGTCCGTTGAATACAAGCAGAAACGGTGTATCAATTTCGCCAAGCACGGGATACTGTCGCTCAACCTCGAATGGTTCGCGTTTGGCGAGCTTGCGAACCCGGAGAATGCGCACTGGTTTGGCGCGCATCTGGATTTGGTCGGCGCGAATGCCGAGGGGTTGTTCTACCTCGAGATGCGCAAGGGCCTCGACTATCTCGCGAACCACTCGAACGTGGACCGCGCGCGGCTGGGCGTGACGGGGCTCTCGGGCGGTGGATGGCAGACGATCATCCTGAGTGCGCTCGACGAGCGCGTGACGGTGTCGGTGCCGGTGGCGGGGTTTTCCTCGATGACGACAAAAGTTGCTGCCCGCGCCTTCGGCGACCTCGGCGATTACGAGCAGAACGGGACAGACCTCCAGGACGGCCAGGACTACACGCACTTCGCGGCTATGCGCGCCCCCCGAGCTACCCTGCTCACCAACAACGCCGAAGACGACTGCTGCTTCCGCGGCCCGCTGGTCAGGCCCTTGATTTACGACGCTATCCGGCCGTTTTTCGCGCTCTTCGGACACGAGGACGACTTCGCCTACCACGAGAACCGTGATCCGGGCACACACAACTATCAGCTCGATAACCGCATGGCAGCTTACCGGTTTTTCAGTACGCACTTCGGCCTTCCCCCGATTACGAGCGAAATCCCGGCGGGCGCGGAGCTCAAGACTTACGACCAGTTGGTGGTCGGCCTGCCGCGAGACAACCTGACGATTCTGGGCCTGGCGAGAAAATTCGCCGGGGAAATTAAGCGCGAGCCTTTGCCGGCCGACGATGCGGCCGCCGCCTGGGCCGAACGCGAACGAAAAAAGCTTGCCGAAGTCGTCCGCTACAAGCCTGTGAGGCTCGCGCGACTTTGGACGGTGGCGAACAGCAAGACCAAGGGCCTCGAAACGCTTTCCTACCTTTTCGATCTGGATAACGGGCTTGAAGCTGACGGCGTTTGGCTGAAAGGTGTCGCGAGCTCTTCACAGGCGCCGGCCACCATCGTCCTCGACGACCGCGGAAAGAAAGCGGCGGCGGCCGTTGTCTCCGATCGCGTGAACCGCGACGAGCAGGTCCTGGCGCTCGATTTGCTTTTCACGGGCGATGCCTGGAAGGACACGGAACCCTTTTCATTCGCGCAACTGCTCGGCTCGCTCGGCGACCGGACGATTGGCTTGGAAGCCGCGCAACTGATTTCGATCGCCCAATGGATGCGCGAGCGCTCCGGCTCCGCGCAACTGCGCCTTGAGACCTCGGGCATCCGCAGCCAGTTGACGGCACAGGTCGCCGCCGCGCTCGAGCCCAAGCTCTTCTCCGACGTGGTCGTCCGCGACGGCATGCGGAGCCTCCAGTATGTCCTCGACACCCCGGTCGAGTTCCAGGAGGCTCCCGACTTGTTCTGCCTTGACCTCTACAAGGATTTCGACCTCGACCGCCTGGCGCTGATTGCCCGGCCAACGAAAACTTCAACGTTGAGTTTCGTCAAGCGGGCGAAAGCGGGGGAGAGCCGGTAGGGAGCGCCTCGCTCACGCGCGCGGGCAGTTTTACGTTATAATCGACGCAGTTGAAGCGGCGATGTCCCCGATTGCCGGAATCCAATGGCCCCGATGCACTCAATCGGGGCCCGAGATCGGACCGCATCGCCGCGCCGGTCGGGCGGAACGTTGCGACAGCGAGGCCTGCCCTGAGCCCGTTCGCCCTTCCACTGCGAACGGCCCTGAGCGAAGCGAAGGGGCTCAGGGTAAACTTCGCCGAAGGGACGCCGCTACAACTGCGACGTATTCGAAAGTCCGGGATTCCGAGAGGGAGCGGCTCGATGGCAGAACGAATGGTCAAATGCGTGAAATTCGGCAAGGAACTTCCCGGCCTTGAAGAGCCAAAAAAGCCTGAACAATTTCCCGGCGACTATTAAGCGCCCCTGACCTGGTACAGAAGTTCGCGACGTAAGGCCCTCTGGGCTCAGATGCATTGGGGCCGGCAAAAGTACCCGAAGCGTAATTTTTTCTTGCTCCCTCCGGCGTGCGCGGCTCGGAGAACAAGGAAATCCTCATCGGCGTCCGCCAGCGTGGACCGGATCGGTCATGCCATCTTCAATGGCTTGAACGAGAACCGTGAATGGAAATAGCGCACCCTCCGGCTTCTTACATAAGCAGCTTGACATCACCCTTCCTTGGAGCACTTACCGACACAACTGATTCGCATTCGGCTCTAGCGACGGTCTCTCATCCCCGGTCGGCGCTCCGAGAGACGCCGATACAAGGCGGTGTTCAACGACTTGCAATACCGACTTGGCTTAAAATATATTCCCTACTCGCCAGGTGGTTTCGCCCGACACGGCAGGAAAAGGAATCGAGAGTCGCAGGTGAAAGGAGCCCAGGATGCATGCCACTCGACTCACTCTGGTCACGGCTACTCTCATCAGCGCTGTTATCTTCCTCGGCATGACGATCGATTCGCTCCGCCAAATGCGAACGCGGACGCACGCTGATCAGATCTCGCAAGAAGTGATTGCCGGGAAACGACTATGGCAGCACTATGATTGCAACGACTGCCACACCATCCTCGGAATCGGCGGTTATTACGCGCCGGACGTCACCAAAAGCTACTCCATCCGGGGTGAAGCGTGGCTGAGGCAGTTTCTCAAGGACCCTGCCCGGATATATCCAGCGGGCCGACAGATGCCGAACTTCCACCTCGAAGACTCGCAGGTGGGTGCGCTGGTGGTGTATTTGAGATGGGTGAGTGAAATTGACACGAACGGCTGGCCTCCTGATCCGCAGGGGATGGCTCGCCAGGAACCTGTCGGGCACAGGATCTTTTTGGCCCAGCACTGCAATACCTGCCATGCGATTGGGGGCACCGGCGGGACACTGGCTCCAGACCTGACCCACATTGGAAGCCAGAAGGACAAGGATTGGATCCTGGCTCAGATCAACAATCCGCGGAGCCACAAACTGGATTCCATTATGCCGAGCTTCGCCCAACTTCCGGAGACAGACAAGCAGGGGCTCGCCGATTATCTGGTGAGCCTGAAGTGAGGAGGACCGAGGTGGCCGACGAATTGGACACCGACATCTATAGCGTCCGCCTGGCGCGTTTCCAGCTCTGGATCCTGCTGACGGCCGGCGTGACGGCCATCGTCGGTTACCTCTTCCACTGGAGTTTTGGGATGCCGTTTCTCGAGCAGCCCATCATCATCAAGCTCGTGATCGTCATCGCGGCCTTGATTTTCCTGTATAACATCGCCATGACCATGTTCACGAATCACCACACCTTGACGCGAACCACGGCCACACTTATGGGTGGCATGGTGATGCTCTCCGTCATGTTCCTGTTTGGGATTCCGTTTGTGCCGAATTTGAGCACTCAATATTATTGGTGGTGGTGGGTGATCCATCTCTGGGTGGAGGGAGCGTGGGAACTGATTGCCGCTTCGCTAGTGGCGTGGTCGCTGATCAAGCTGACCGGGGTCTCTCGCAAGACTGTCGAGGGCTGGGTCTTTGCCGAGGTTGCGCTGGTCCTCCTCACCGGAATCATCGGCACGGGACACCATTACTATTGGATCGGGACACCGCATTACTGGCTGGTGTGGGGAGCCATCTTCAGCGCCGCGGAGCCGATTCCCATCGTGATGATGCTGGTCGACGCGGTGCGGGACTTGCTCAAGGCGCGGACGCTCCCCATCGTGAACACGCTAGGCCTGGCATGGCTCGGCGCAAGCGCCTTTGTGCACTTCATGGGTGCCGGTGTCTGGGGATTCGGCCAGACCCTGCCCCAGATCAACCGCTGGACCCATGGCACACAGATCACCGCCTCGCACGGGCATTTCGCCTTCTGGGGAGCCTATGGCATGCTGGCAATCGCTTTGATGTACGCTATCCTGCCCGAGATCAGCGGACGTAAGCCCAACGGAAAACAGGCCCTGAGCTTTGCGGCCTTCATGAGCCTGAATTTCAGTATGATCTTCATGGTGATGGCACTGCTCATCGCGGGAATCGTTCAGGTGTATTTGCAGCGGGTCATGGGTATGGATTTTCTCGAGGTCCAGAGTCATCTGCGAATATGGTTCGAGGTCAGGCTTGTCGCGGGATGCCTGTTTACGGTGGGTTGTGGGCTTCTGCTTTGGGATCTGTTCCGCCTGGCCGCCCGTCAGCCTGCGGCGGCGGTTGCCGGGGAACCCGTACCCGTGCCCGCAATCTAACAGAGCAACACCTCTTGTGGCAGCGCCTCAGGGAGCGCCGGCCGGCGGTCGGAAACCACCGCTACGATCCAGTCTCCAACGGACGAAAGGACTTCGTGTAGTCGACCTCAGAGGGATGTTCTTGCCATCAGCGGCCTTCTGGCCGCTTTGTCAACCACTTGTCAAACCGGAGTTTTCACACAGACTCAGAGACCCTGCCCTGACGAACTCGTTCACCTAGCAATTGCCTTACATGCACCATTGTTTCTTGCGCGCTACACAGATGCGCTTGATCGCGTACGGATGTTCTCCCGGCTTTCTGCAGGCTCCGGCTGGAGGTTTCTCCTTCCTTTAGTTAACTACTATTATAATACATAACTTAGACATTGTGCGTACAGAGATTTCCGCGCAGCGCCGAGTTACGGACATTTATTATCGCTGGCGCCGAGGTTGGAGGGAGGAACAATGCCACTGTCGCCTTACTGAAGAACGTGCCACATGCCCGCGTGCTGTAGCGGCGCTCGGCGCCTGCCCCGCGGAGCGCGGAGCGCCGAAATCATTGAGAACAAAAGGCCGTCGGCCATAGACCGGCGCTACAGCGGAACCGCGCATGTTTCACCCAATTACGTAACGCGACGCTAGTCGTGCTTCTCAGGGCCCGAAGACTTGGTAAGTGCTTTATTTTTAAGTTTGTTATGGATTGTCACTCCACGTTGAGCAATTCTTGCTTGATGGCATGCGAATCTCGGCCTAGAATCACAGCCCGTGCTTTCCGAAGCGGAAGTTCGCGAACTCCTTGTTCCATTTGGGGTCAAGCTCTCGCCTGCTGAGGTCTCGAAGCTCCTCGCCTATCTTGCGATGCTGCTCGCTTGGAACCGCAGAATCAATCTGGTCTCCGCCACCACTCCGCAAGAATGCGTCACCAGGCACTTTGGAGAGAGTTTGTTTCTTGCCCGCTGGCATCGCCTCCAAGGACGCTTGCTTGATGTCGGGAGCGGGGCCGGCTTCCCGGGTCTGGCCTTGAAGATTGTCTTCCCAGACCTCGCCACGACGCTGCTCGAACCCGTGGCCAAGAAACGGGCGTTTCTTAAGGAAGTCGCGCGTGAGTGCGGCTTCGCCAGTGTCGAGGTTCGGCGAGAACGTCTGGAGGATTACGCCAGGACGGAGCGCGAGGCTCGGTTCGATTGCGTTACGGAGAGGGCAGTTGGCGGTACCGCAAAATTGGTTCGACTAATGGCTGAGCGTGCGGGGCATTCCGGCCTGGTATGTCTGTGGCTAGGGAGCGAGGATTCCGCCACTTTGGTGACTCAAGCCCCCGAAATTGAATGGGGACGTTCCATCAGGATTCCATTAAGCCGGCAACGTGAGATTCTTTGCGGCAGAGTTCCGTAGGGTTTCTGTCGAGGAAAATTATTTCCATGTTGCTTATCATCAATCACTTACACAGATATGTTTCACGTGGAACAACTGTCCGAAGGGCTGATGAAAGTGGGCGCGCAACCAAAAGATCTCTCGCAAAGGCGCAAAGCCGCAAAGGTCCGCAAAGAAATTAAGGGAGTTCTGGATCGTTCTTCTTTGCGCCTTTGCGAGATGCTGTTTATTTATTCAAAGCTTCAGATATTTGGGTCGCCGAATTTTTAGCTTGCCTGCCACCACAAATGTTTGCTAGATTCCGACGAGTTTTGCGCAGTAGTCTTGGTGAACAGTGGCCAAGGTCATAGCTATTGCCAACCAGAAAGGCGGCGTGGGCAAAACGACGACCGCCATCAACCTCTCCGCAGCGCTTGCTAACCTTCAAAAGGAGACTCTGGTTGTTGATTGTGACCCGCAGGCAAACACGACTGGCGGGCTAGGCTTTCAAAAGGATCCTGCGCGCCGTTCGCTCTACCACGGCCTCCTTCAGGATGCGCTTTTCGAGAGCATTATCCTGAAGTGCCAGATGGACCACCTTTTTCTAGTACCTTCGGACAAAAACCTCGTTGGCGCAACCATCGAGCTGATAGATCTCGCCGACCGCGAGCACGTCCTGCGAAAAATGCTCGAGCCAGTCCGCGAGCGGTTCAACTTCATTATCCTGGACTGCCCGCCATCGCTCAACTTATTGACACTAAATGCTTTGGTAGCAGCAGACTCAGTCCTGGTCCCGATTCAGTGCGAATACTTCGCTCTGGAAGGGGTTTCCGAATTGCTTGACACTTTGATGCGCTTTCGGCGGGCTCAAAACCTCACCCTCGACGTCGAGGGCGTCCTGCTCACGATGTACGACGAACGCACCAACCTCTCCCGCCAAGTCCGGGACGACTTGAAGGGCTTTTTCGGCGACAAGGTCTTCTCCACCGTCATCCCGCGCAATGTGCGCCTAGCCGAGGCGCCCAGCTACGGCCAACCTGTCCTCACTTACGACCCGCGATCAAGCGGCGCTGAGAGCTATCGGCTACTCGCTGAGGAGGTTCTAGCCCATGCAGAGAAAGGCATTGGGACGGGGGCTTAGCTCGCTCCTGCGCGAAGTCGACACGACGACATCTGGCCTCGACTCCGTAACGGTAGACTTGATTGATCCGAGCCCATTACAGCCGCGGAGAGTTTTTCCCGAGGAGGGGCTGAAAGAACTTACGGACTCAATCCGCTCCACCGGGGTCGTCCAGCCGGTGCTCCTGCGCCGCTCGGGCGAGCGGTTCCAGCTCATCGCCGGCGAACGGCGTTGGCGGGCCGCGCGGGCGGCGGGCCTCACGGCCGTTCCAGCCATCATCCGCGACCTGGCCGACCGTGAAGCGCTGGAGCTCGCGCTGACCGAAAACCTCCTGCGAGAGGACCTGAACGCCATGGAGGTGGCGCGTGGTTACGAAGCCCTTCAACAAAAGTTTGGGCTGAACCATGAGGAAATTGCTTCCCGGCTCGGCACCAGCCGCGCTTCGGTGACGAACACGCTGCGACTGTTGAGATTGGCGGAGCCGGTGCAACACCTAGTCGCCTCGCGAGAGCTGTCTATGGGGCACGCCAGGGCGCTCGCCGCGCTCGATTCGCACGCCGCACAGGTGAAGCTCTCGAGAACCATCGTTGAGCACGGCCTTTCCGTTCGGGAAATCGAGCGTCGGATAGCCCTGCGTGCCCTTCCGGCGCGGGCTTCGAAACCTGCAGCGAAGCCGGACGCGCTCGATGCCAATATGCGCGCTGCGGTCGTTGAGATGGAGAGAGCTCTCGGGACCCGCGTGAAAATTGTTGGGGACCAGAGCCGTGGACAAATCATGATCCGCTATTTCTCGCCGGAAGACCTGCATCGGCTTTATGAATGGATCGTCCGGCGATAAAACTACAATTATAGTTAATAGTTTAAGGACTTCCTGGATAATTCTATTTTGGTAGTAACAATGTGGCGGTGATGGCCCACCTTGCCGCGGGAGGGCGGAATGACCTTTGGCGCCTCCAAGAATCGGCGCAAGAAGGAGCTCGCCGGCTGGATTGACGACGACTTGGTCGGCCTAATGGAGCCGGGCATGGAACTTGAAGGGGAGATGAGGTTTACCGCCGGCAAGGTGCGCTTGAACGCGCACTACAAGGGCGAAATCCACTGCCAGGGGACGGTCGTGGTAGCCGAACAGGGCGATCTCGAGGCGGAGATTCACGCCAAAGCGGTCAGCATCTCTGGGAAGGTGAAAGGGACCGTCCACGCGAGCGAGCGGCTGGAGATCAAGGAAAGTGGTGTGCTGCTCGGCGACGTTTTCACGCCCTGCCTGATAGTCGAGCCCGGCGGCTACTTTGACGGCCAGTGCCACATGCCCACGCCCATATCCGAAAAAGCCGCCGCCCCCGAACCCGGCTCGAGCGCTTACTGAATCCGGGATTCACGGTGAACGGACCCGGTGGGGGCGGAAACCAGGCCGCGATTGCTGCCGACGCGGTATGATGGAGATATGAAAATCTCGGCTAGCATCTTTCTATATGTGGTCACGCTGGCATCTTTGGTTATCATGGAGAGCCCCGGAGCGTCCATGAGCGGTAAGAGCAAGGGCACATATCTCGTTTATGTCGGCACCTACACAATCCGTGGTAGCCAGGGAATTTATGCTTATCGTTTCGACGACCGAAACGGCCAATCGGTCCCGCTCGGCCTGGTGGCGAAAACCACCAGCCCTTCATTCCTTGACGTTGACCCCAGCCGGCGTTTCCTCTACGCCGTGAACGAGGTTTCCGACTTTCAAGGTCGGAAGACCGGAGCGGTCAGCGCCTTTGCGATTGACCGGACCACGGGCAAACTCAAAGATTTGAACCAGGTCTCCTCGCTCGGGGCGGGGCCGTGTTTCGTTTCGCTCGATAAGACAGGGAAGCATGTGCTCATCGCGAACTACGATTCGGGAAGCGTGGCTGTCTTTCCAGTGCTCGACGACGGGAGCCTCGGAAAGGCGACGGCGTTCGTCCAGCACCACGGCTCGGGCGTGAATCACGAGCGGCAGGAAGGCCCGCACGCGCACGCGATCGAGGTCTCACCCGACAACCGTTTTGCCCTGGCCGCCGACCTGGGACTGGACAAGCTGCTCGTCTACCGCTTCGACGCCGCCAAAGGATCGCTCGCCGCCAACGACCCTGACTCGGCGCGGGTCAGCGGGGGCCTGGGGCCGCGTCACTTCGTCTTCCATCCGAGCGGCAAGTTCGTCTACCTGGCCAATGAAATGGGCTCGGCGGTCACGGGTTTCTCCTATGATGCGTCGCGCGGCGCGCTCGGCGAGATCGAGACGCTTTCAACCTTGCCGAAGGGTTTTGCCGGCTCGAACGATGACGCGGAGATCGCCGTCGCTCCGAGCGGCAAGTTCCTCTACGCCTCGAACCGCGGGCACGACTCCATCGCGGTGTTCTCGATTGACATTCGAAGTGGAAAATTGTCGCCCATCCAGGATGTCCCGACCGAAGGGAAGACGCCTCGCAACTTTGCCATCGTTCCGTCGGGCTCGTATCTCTTCGCCGCCAACCAGGATTCAGACACCATCGTGATCTTCCGAATCGACCCGTCGAACGGCCGGCTTGCCGCCACGGGCCAGGTGCTCCACGTCGGCTCGCCGGTCTCGGTGACCTTTGTGCCCGCCGA
>QHZN01000415.1 GCA_003225365.1 Acidobacteriota bacterium | reverse complement strand
GCCCCGCTGAGCTACCAGTGGCAGAAGAACGGCGCGGCGATCAGCGGGGCGACTTCCTCTAGCTATACGACGCCGGCCACGACGACTTCGGACAACGGAGCGCAGCTCACCGCGGTGGTAACGAACAGCGCGGGCAGCGTGACCAGCAATGCTGCGACGCTGACAGTCAACGCCGCGACGCTCTTGCTTAATTCGAGCGCAACCAGCTTGGATTTCGGGAGCGTCAACACCACCAGCAGCAGCGCTCAGAATGTAACGTTTACGAACGCCGGGAATTCGGATGTGTCAATTTCGAATGTCAGCGTCTCCGGAGCCGGGTTTGACGCGACGGGCTTGTCCACGGGACAGACGCTGACCCCTGGGCAAACAGCGACCCTCAGTGTGACCTTTGCGCCTGCAGCATCGGGGAGCGCAAGCGGGAGCGTGGCCGTCACCAGCAATGCCACCAACTCGCCCTCAACGTTAACCCTGAGCGGAACCGGCGTAACCCCAACCTCGAGCACAGGGGCACCGACGTGCGGGAAGTCCGGAGACAGCACAAACTACGTGCCGACGGATTGGACGACGTTCCTGCCGCCGGGGAAGGGTCAGAGCTATGTGGATCCGACGTTTGGATGCACGGTGACGCGCGTTACGGACGCCTCCAGCGAGGTCTGGAGCGGGTCGTTCTTTCTTCCCTTGAACATGGGCTATGCCACGGTTGCGCCGTTCAACGCGAGTGATACCTTCTTGATGCTCGTGGATGGTTGGGGCAGGCATTTTGTAAGCGATCTCTCAGGCAACATCATCGTGTCGATTGCCAGTATGCCCGCGGCGAACAATACTTGGTTTTTGTGGGACGCCACGAACGCGAGCGTTTTCTACTACACGAACGGCAACTCGCTGATGAAGGGGACGATCAACGGGTCTTCGGTGACCGCCGCCACGGTACACCAGTTCAGCGAATACGCGGCTATCAACTTCATGGATGAGACCGACGTGTCGCAGGACGGGGCCCATGTGGTGATTGTGGGCGGGGACACCAGCGGTGCGAGCCCGGAAAATATATTCGTCTACAACTTTGTGAACAGCACCAAGGGAGCGGTGTACACCACGGGTTGCGCAGGGTCGGTGGGAGTTCCGAACAACGGGTGTTTGCACAAACTGATCCAGACGCCGGACAACAACGTGATCATCCAGTTCGCCGGTGACGGTTCGGGGGTGGAGCAGGGGAACCGCTTGTGGAGCGGGGTGACCCCCCTGCCGGCGTTGCAAGACGCCACGAACCATCTGGATGCGGGGTATGACCTGAACGGGAATGCGGTGTTTATCGCAGCCGTGGGTAGGGTTGTCGTTCTTCGACGGCGGGCGCTCGCCGAGCCCGGAGTGGTTTGACAACACGGGGAATTATGCGGCGCCGACGTCAAGCAACTGGCAGTTGTACGAGGACGAAATCATCCTGGCGCGCATCGACGCAAACAACAACAGCGGGAAGATCTACCGGCTAGCGCGGGCCTACTCGCGGAGCAATGAAGATTTCTATGCGCAACCGCACGCGGCGATCAGCCGGGACGGACACTACGTCGCCTTTGTCAGTAACATGGCCTATGCGCATGGGGGCTGCCCGGCAAATTTCCAATCCACCACCGGCTGCACCGAAGTCTACGTCGTCAAAGTCCAATAACTTAGAGTAGCAGCAAGACGCAAGAGACTAGGGCGATGGAAGGTAGGGAAACCGTCTTCCATCGCCCCTCTCGATTTGTAGGGGATTTACCGGATTGCAGAAAGCCTTCGGGGGGCCTTTCATAGAAAGGAGGGAGCCATAGACTTGCAGATGGGCCCGCTCTGAGGAATGCGATGGAGAACAAAACTGCGTCCACGGCTTCCCGAGCTATTCTTGCCTCCCTTCTGATCGGAAGCATCGTTGCTGGCTATCTGACGATCCATAGCCGTGCACGCTCCTTGGCCGGGCCTATTCGTCTCGAAGGACTTGCCTCAACGCAAGCTCTGTTGTGCGGGCGGCCAAACGACGGACAAGTTCATATCCCTCCAAACTGGAATTCGTTTACACCGCCCGCTGTTGGTGAGAGTTACGTAGATCCCGAGTTCGGCTGCAAGGTGAAAAGATTGAGTAACAGCAGTGTGGAGGAAACCCTGCCTGACGGGACACACCTGAGCTTCATGCACTACTACTCCACGTTTTCTCCAGTCAATGCAACGGATACGATGGTGCTGATTACCTCCAATAATGGGGCGTGGCGGGTCAAGGACACTGAGGGAAAAGCGGTCGTTCCGTCAGGCAAGATGCCGGGTATGAATAACGGGCATCCCGTCTGGGACGCCTCGGATGGAAGCGTCTTCTATTACGCGCTCGGAAAAACCTTACATAAGGCAACCATCGCCGGGGGCTCCGTCAAAAGCACAGAGCTGTACACGTTCAAAGAGTATCGCGGGATCGTGTCGCCGGATGCGGCGGATTTGTCGCAAGATGGAGATCACATCGCGCTGGTGGGGCAAAACGGCAGCAACACG
>QHZN01000206.1 GCA_003225365.1 Acidobacteriota bacterium | reverse complement strand
AAGCATATCGGGGAGTTGTCGAAAATCCGCCCGCGGCCCACCGACACTCCGCACGGCGTCAAGCTCGAACGGCCCGCCCGCTATGTCCCCGGGCCGGACGTCTGGAGCGAATACATTTTGAATTCCGAAGAGGACCCGGGCTACGAAAACGTCGCTCCCCTCGGTCCCGAATTCTTCGGCTGGACGCTGGTCGCAAACGGCGAGACCGGGCCGGAGAAATCGCTGTGGCTTGAAGCCGACGGGAAATCGCGCCAGTTCGGGGCTGACGGGACTTCGCTTTGGGCGCCCGACCTCACAGGCCGCCTGTTCGATCCGCGCCGCTTTCTGCCCTCCGAATACCTCTACGAATACGTTCCCGGTTACAGCAAGCGGACGCTTCTGGGCGGCTATTTGCCGGCCGCCGACATCGGAGTTTGGAATCCGAAGTTTAAAGCCGGTTACGAGGTGATGGTCCTGCTGCCGCCCGGCGCCGAAGCGCGCCCGCTCGGACGCATTCGGGCACCATTGCCCGCGGAACTGGGGCAGGGCACGCTGGTGCCTGCCGGCGACACGAACGCCACGGCTCCCAAGCCCGACACTGAAACGGTGGATCGGTATTGGAACGGCCTGCCTGCGCAGGCTGGCTCCGCGGAGGATTTCTTTTCCGCTTTGGCCGGCTTGTGGAACCAGTGGCGCGACTTTTTTGAGAACAAGATGATAGTGGAGATTCCGGATGCTTGGCTCCTTGACGCTGCGCGCGCGGGAATCGTGATGGGGCGGACAAGCTATCGAGGGCTCGAGCCTACTTACCAAATCGGCGAAGGGGCTTACACGAAAATCCCGGAGCGCAGTCACGCGCTCTTCCCGGTGGCGCACTACGAGTTCGTCTGGGCGCACCAGCTTTGGAACTTGGCTGAGGAGGTCGAACCTTACTTCGAGCATTACCTCGAGCGCTATATCCTTCCCGATGGCAATTTCGTTTACAACACTCAGGACCAGGTCGAGGCCCCACTCAACGCCGGCGTTTTTCTCGAGAATTCGGCCCGCGCTTACGACTACACGCGCGACCGCGAAGCCCTGGAGAGGCGCCTGACCGTCCTCGAGCGGATGATTGATTTCGTCGTCAAGAGGTACCGGTGGTCGAAGTTGAAGTTTCCCGCCGCCGACCCGCGCCACGGCCTGATCTGGGGCTCACCCGAGGCTGACAACGGCGATCCAGCAAACGATTTTCCCGAATCGCACCCCTATTATTATCAGAATGCCGTGTGGATCTGGCGAGGGCTGAAGGAGCATGCGCGCTGCCTGGCGAAGGCGGCCGCGGAGCATCACGCAGAAGGGTTGCGGCGGCAGGGCGACGAGATCGCCTCGCTCGCTGCCGAAATGCGCGCAGACATCGAGCGCTCGTTGGCAAAGACTCTCGCCGATCGAAACCCTGAGTTGAAGGCCGCGGGCATCGCGCCCTTCACCGCCTTCGACACGCGAAGGCAGCCGACCGAACTCTCCAGCTACGAAAACCACCGCTACATGATGGACTGGTTCACGGCCGACTGGGGCGATCCCGCGCTCGATGCGGGTCATTTTCACCACCGAGAGCTTGCGGGTCTGCAGATCCTCGGCATGGGGCTCGACGGGGATCACCCTCGCACGTCGAATTTCATGGAGCACGGGACGCTCGCGGGCCGCATCCGCCAGGACGACTATCGCCCGTTTCTCCTCACGCTTTATGGTCTGCTTTGTTTCGCCATGGATTCCGGCAGCCGCTACGCGCCCGAGGACGCGCTGCTCCCGGGGAATTTTCCGGGGGAGGGAAGCCCTTATGCCTGGTCGGCGGTGGTGAACAGCGAACTTCAACCCGCGATGGGTTTGCGCTGGCTGCTCTGCTATGAGGAGCACGACCGCGCAGAGGTTCATCTTCAAAAGGCCGCGCCCAAGCACTGGTTTGAAGCTGGGGAGCGAATCCGCGTGGAGAATTGCCCCACGCGCTTCGGGCACCTCAGTTGGGTCACCGAATCACTGGCAAGCGCGGGGGACCGCCCAAGCTGGCGCGTCACAATTCGTTGGGACGAAAGTTTTGCCGCCGATTTCGCCGTTCACATTCATCCGCCGGACCGGCAGCCCCTGCGCTCGACCACGGCGGGAGAACTGCGCCCGGATCGAGTCATTCTCGCAGCCCAGCTTCTCGCCGGAAAAAAGGAGTTCTCTCTTGAGGTGGGATGACGCCACGAAAGAAAGATTTATAAGGGAAACTCCCAATTGACTCGCATCTCGCCTTTATGATACGGCGGTAACTACGGGGGAGTTCCTTCGGCAAGGAATACTGAGGCCAAACGGGAAAAGGGTGGACAACAGGACGCGAAGGTTTTTGGGCTCAATCTTGACGTGTTGCTCGGTGCCGTGGTCGCGAAAGTCTTGGCGGGTGGGCAAACCGCGATTTCGCACCGAGAACCAAGGAGGCTTGTATGTCAAAGTCCTTCACAGTAACGCTGAGTAGATGGGGGTGCCTCTGGCTGTCCGCGCTGGTCTTCGTCAGCGCTGCTGTGGCGCAAGCTCCCATTGGTAGTATCGAGGGAACAGTAACAGACCAGAGCGGTGCCGTCGTAGCCGGGGCTAAAATCACAATCACAGAGCTGGCAACGCGCCGCATTCTTAACCTAAGCATTACTTCGGCGGGCATATTCGTGGCACGAGCGCTCCCGCCGGGGAACTACAAGGTGCAGATTTCCGCGACCGGGTTTCGGGAATTTGTAAATCCGGAGGTCACTGTTGAAGCCGGCAAGGTTGTGGTCGTCTCCCCACAACTGGAAGTCGGACCAACAACTCAAATTGTGGAGGTCACCTCATCGCCAGTACAAGTGAATACCTCCACGGCGACGATTTCCGGAAACGTGACGGCCCAGCAAATTGACCAGATGCCCCTGGACTCGCGAAACTTCCTGAGTCTGGCGGAGCTGGAGCCAGGCGTGCAACTTATGGACGCCGGGGTCAACGACCCCACCAAGAACGCGACTTACCTCACCGTGCAAGTCCAAGGCCGAAGCGGCACCGGCACGCGCGTTCAGTTCGACGGCATTGATGTTACGGACGAGACTGTAGGAATGTCGGTGGCCAACATCTCCGCCGACGCGGTCGAGGAATTCCAGCTTTCCCAGTCCACCTTGGACCTTTCCACCTCTCTGACGTCCACGGGCGCGGTCAGCATTATCACCCGTAGCGGGACCAACCAGTTTCATGGCAGCGGCTTCTACTATTACCGCAATCAGGATATGGGAGCCCGCCTGGGCTTTGACCCCCAGAGCGAGCCGTTCCACCGCCACCAGGTTGGGTATCGGTTTGGGGGACCCATCAAGAGTGACAAGCTGTTTTTCTTTTCCAACTTCGAGCGCACCTACCAGCAGGAACAGAAGTCCTACACGTCCGACCAGAACTTCCCGAACGTGCCTTTTGGATCCAGCCACAACTGCACGACCGGGTGCTTTGCGGGCGTGCCTTTAGGGATCCGGATGTTCGACGAGCGGATTGACTGGAACGTGAAGCCCAATATCCGCACATTCTTTCGCTTTGGACAGGACTGGAATGTTTCGACGGGCGGCACGATCCCGGTCTCACCTTTCCAGAATAAAGATCAAACCAACACGCTGATAGCGGGGCTCGACGCTACGTCCGGCATGTTCTCTCACTCTTTCCGGTTTGGCTCGGTCTATTTCCACAACCAGATTGTGAGCCAGAATTTCTCCGGGTTCGAGTTCCCGACAACCCCCCAAGGCACGCAATACAACATCTCTGTGGGGCAATACAGTCTGGGGCCCAACGGCCTGGCGCCGCAGGGAACCTTGCAGCACAACTACCAGACGAAGTATGACGGCAGCTTCGTCTTTGGAAGACACACGCTCCGCTATGGCCTGGAATACAACCACATCCAGTTGGGCGGGTTTGCCAATTTTGCCGGCCCTTTGAGCGTCGCCGGAGTCTTCAGCGCCGCCAATCAGGCGGCGATTGTGAACGCGGGCGGCAATCCGCAAGACCCGCTGCAGTACCCACTCTCAGACTTCAGCATGGGGCCCGCGAATGGCTTCTTCACGGTGGCTCCATGCTTCGGCTACCCCCACGGCTGCCATACAAACAATCGCATCGCCTGGTATTTCGGTGACAACTGGCACCCGCGGCCCAACTTCTCGCTTCTGCTCGGCACCCGCTGGGAGTATGACACGGGCTACTTCAACGATGAAACCGGCATCAATCGGCCGGCCTTCCTCAATTTTTGGGGGAAGGGTATCGCCGACCATCCCAAGTATCCCAAGAATCGTTTCGGGCCGCAGTTTGGTTTTACCTGGGACCCCAAAGGTAACGGAAAGACTTCTATTCGCGCCGGCGCGTATGTCGCTTACGAGATGAATATCTACAACAACCTGCTCTTCGACCAGTTCGCGTTGATTCCGGCCGGCATCGGACCTGATTTCTACACCAGCGCCTCGGTGCTTCAACCAAACGGCAACCCAATCACACCCCAAGTGGCGGGAGTTACAAGCTTGCCCGCTCCTTGCCAAACCGCGTCGGCGACCACGGCTCTGGCCGGAGGCGACTGGAGCTGCCTCACCGATCCATCGCTGACGACGGGCGACGTTCTCGGAATAATCGGAAGCCTGAACAATGCTGTGCAGGCCGCCTACGCCAACTATAAATTCAGCCCGACCCAGGGAGACCCGCTGTTCATCACTTCCCGTGGCGTCACTTTCGGGTACTTGGTGGGAGGGAGCCGGTTCAAGATTCCCTACTCCGTCCAGATGAACATCGGCGTCCAGCACGAAATCAGGCCGGGCCATGTGTTGTCAGTGGACTTCCTTTACAACCACGGCGTGGGCCTACCGTTCCTCGGTGAGGACTTGGAATGCCGGCGCTGCGCCAACACCCTGAATGCCACGAGGGCGCTGACCCAGGTGAATTCTTTCCTCGCTAACTGCAATGTGGCCACTATTGACCAGGCCATCCAGCTATGCAGCCCTACGCCTGATCCTCTCACAGGACTGCCCAAGCCCTTCGTGCCGACGATTACCGATTTCGGGCTGGCCAGCGACTCCATTTTCCAGGGCCTAACTCCCGACCCGAATTCCTCGTATCCGGAAACGCAGAGCATCAACTTTCTCCGCGCACGCGTCATGACTAATGGCGGGTTCAGCAGGTACATGGGTCTCCAGACTCGGCTCACCGGAAGGCTCGGCCACGAGCACGGTCCTTTGCTGAAAAACTTGCAGTACGTTGGCACTTGGGCTTGGGCCAACAGCGAAGCCACCAACGGGTCATTCCGGACGGAGTTCCTCAACCTCTGCCACCTCAACATACCTGAATTGAGCATCTCCGGCCGCGACGCCATCTTCAGCACGGACCGCCTCGGCACGGGCAGTAACGGCGGTGGAAGTCCCTTCGCCAGCCTTGTCCCGGGCCTTGACCTGAACCAGTTTGGGCGCAAAGTCAATAGCTGGTCGCAGCTCAACAATATCCTGACCAACTACAACAACACTGTCGCGGGGACGATCACTCCGGCGGGCCAGGCTCTGGTCAATGCCGGTATCTTTACCTCGGCGCAACTCGTGGCCCTCGGGGCGGTTTCGCCCACCATCCCGTTGGTCCCCACCACTAACCCTTGGCCTTTCGAGAACTTTTTCAACCTCGACTTGGGCATCACCCGGCCCACGAAGGTTCATGGGGAGAAGATTACGCTTTTCCCCTGGCTGCAAATCTTCAATGTGTTCAACAACAACAGTCTGGGCACTTACGGTGGCATAGGCACTACCTTCGGGTCGCTGAATTACCCATATCAGCCGTCCGAAATTCCGGTGCTGGACTCCGGCACCCGGCTTCGCCAGAAGATCACGCGGCTGATGCAGGTGGGCGTGCGCGTCAGTTTCTGAATTGACTAAATGGCGACTCTCAAAGGGTGGGGTCGGAAGGCCTCACCCTTTTTCTTTTGCCCGGGACATCAAGGTGAGAGTTCGTGCCGAAGGTTTTTGGAGAGCTTCTCAATCTTCTTCAACTGCTCGCTCAAATCTTTCGGCAGGCGCCCGGCGTTCGCTCCATCCACTTCCGAGGGCACTTGCTGCGCGAGTTTGGCCAGTTCTTCAGCCTCCTGCTTCATCCGCGCAGGATCGACCCGACGGCGTGCCGGGTTTGGCTGAAACACCGGAGGCGTGCCCTGCGCCGGCGGGGGGACTTGCATTGCTTGGTGGACCCCGGGCGGAGTCTGCTCTGGCTGCTGCTGACCAGCCGTCAGCAGGCCGCCCATCATTACCAATGCGAAACAGGCGCCGATGGACTTCATGGAAAGCCTCCCATAGGGGCGAAATCCGCGAGCTTACTTAAGTATAGAGCAATTCGAACGGGATCGTAGAACTCCCCTTCGGCCGCAGATGCGCTGGCATCGAAAAATCGCACCCTTCGGCTTCTTACACAAGTAGCTTGACATCACCGAAGGAAAACTCCCGATTGACTTGCATCTCTCCTTATGATACAGGCTTTTCTATGTAGGGATTTCCTTCGGCAAGGAGTAGGGGGGCAGGGTGCCCGCCGAAGGCTCTTGACTCTACGGGCTGAGCAAGACTGATCTTTCCGTCGGGAAACGGGGACGCTAACCCCGGGTCTAATCATAAAACGGCCGCCAATACACATGGAGGCAGCTCAATGCGAAATAGCATGCCGCGAGCAGCGGTTGTCCTTTTCCTGCTAGTGTTTTTTGGTTCAACGCTGGCGTACGGTCAGGCGACGACCAATCTGAAGGGGAGCGTGGAGGACCCGAATGGCGCGGTTATACCCGGCGCCAAAGTTACCATCACCAATCCCGCGCGAAGTGACGGCGCAGGCCCCGCTCCTCAATACCAGCGACGCCTCAGTGGGCCAGGCAATCAGCTCCAACCAGGTTCAACAGTTACCCTTGTTCGGCCGAGACGTGGCGGGCCTTTATGCCCTGGAGCCCGGCGTGGTCTACTTGGGGAATACGGAAAACATGCAGGATCCCGGCTACCTGAGCTACGACACGCGCAGCGGCGCTGTCAACGGGGCTCACAGCGACCAGAGCAACATCATGGTTGACGGCGTGGATGCCAACGACCAGATGAACGGCTACGCGTTCACGTCCGTCGTTCGCCTTAACCCGGATGCCATGGAAGAATTTCGCGTCACCACAACCAACTACAACGCCGATGAGGGACGCTCCTCGGGGGCGCAGATCTCAATTGTAACCAAAAGCGGCACAAATAATTGGCACGGAAGCCTGTACGAGTATAACCGGACGTCCGTCACCAGCGCCAACGACTGGTTCCTCAAGCGCGCCCAGCTCGACAGCGGAGAGAAGAATAAGCCCCTGGGGCTGGTCTGGAACAATTTCGGC
Source organism: Acidobacteriota bacterium (assembly GCA_003225365.1). Taxonomy (GTDB): domain Bacteria; phylum Acidobacteriota; class Terriglobia; order UBA7540; family UBA7540; genus Gp13-AA74. The sequence goes on along the minus strand of QHZN01000206.1, from coordinate 1,517 downwards.
GGCTCGCTCGGCGGTCCGATTAAACGCGACCGCGCCTTTTTCTTTGTGAATGGCGATTTTGAACGCTTCAACCGGAAAGAAAGCGCTGTTCGAACAATTCCCACTCCTTCGTTGAAGGCGGGCAATATCAGCTATTTGTGCGCGCAGCTTTCGGATGGATCTTTTCCGTCCCAGTGCACCACGGTAAACGGGATTGACCACGTGATGGTTCTGACTCCAGCTCAGATTCAAACCATGGACCCATTGGGGACGTCAGGCGGGCCCAATCCAGCGGTGCTTAATTATTTTACCCAATTTCCTGCGGCGAATGACAGGTCCGAGGGGGACGGCCTGAACTTTTCCGGCTACCGATTCGCCGCACTCGACTCGAAGCGGTTCGACACCTACTTCGGGAGGCTGGATTACAATCTCACCGCGAACGGCAGGCTGTTCGCGAAGCTTCAAATGCAGCCGTACGATCTTGAAAAGGGCGTTCCATTCCTTCCCGGCGGGCTTTCGGAGGAAACGAACGAGGACTATTCGAAAATTTTTGTTGTCGGCTATACGAGCACCCTCGCCTCCACGGTCGTGAATAATTTTCGCTATGGCTTCACTCGCCAAAGCCACGCGGTTTTGGGAGATTCGAACTTGCCTTGGATCTATTTCCGCAACATGAACCAAGGCATTACGCGCTCTCACCAGTTCATCCTTCCGGTCCATAACCTTGTGGACGACTTGTCGTGGATCAAGGGGAAGCACTCGCTGTCGTTTGGAGGGAATTTCCGATTCATTTCCAGTCCGCGACTGAGTCTTGAGAATTCGTTCAGTGACGGCATCACGAATGCCGACTGGACCGCCAGTGCCGGCTTCGCTAACGACAACGTGCCGTTCGATCCGGGATGCACGGACTGTCCATACAGTCCCGCGCCGGGCGCAGCGTTGTTTCCCGCAGTGGATCCAAACTTTGACAACTCTTACGATTTCCCGCTGGTCGCCATGCTCGGCATGGTGACGGAGGACGACGCCACGTACAACTACGACCGTCAGGGAAACGTGCTGGCACAAGGCGCACCCATCGGGCGCCATTTCGCCGCGCACGAGTACGAGCTTTACGCGCAGGATGCCTTCCGTCTCCGCCCGAATTTCACTCTAACCTTTGGCTTGCGGTTCGAGCACGCTACGGCTCCTTGGGAAACCAACGGTTTGCAGGTCGCGCCGAACGTCAATACGACCAACTGGTTCCTTCAGCGCGGAATTAACATGAACAAGGGGATTCCGTCGTGGCAGGACCCTTTGATTCAGTTCAAATTAGGAGGGCCTGCAAATAATGCGCCCGGCCTCTATCCCGATTACCATACTTTCGCACCGCGGTTGTCGTTCGCTTGGGCGCCAAGGCCGCAATCGGGAATTTTGCGGACCGTGTTTGGAGAGGGCGACAAGACCTCGATACGGGCCGGCGTCGGGATCGTCTACGATCATTTCGGATTGGGACTCCTGAACAGCTTCGATCAGAGCGGGTCTTTTGGTATGGCCACGAC
>QHZN01000413.1 GCA_003225365.1 Acidobacteriota bacterium | reverse complement strand
ACCCAGCACTCCGCACCGATGTGGCGGGCAATCTTTACGTCTCATTCACTCGGAGTAACCAGACCATACATCCCGAATCAAGGCTCGTTGGTCGTCACCTGAGCGACGCGCCCAACTCCCTAACGGGTCAAGTCTTATTGCGAGCTGACGACTGGCCATACTTCGGCCGTAGCCGTTGGGGCGACTACCTAGCCGCGGCGGTCGACCCGGCCACGCCGAACTGTGTTTGGCTAATTGGTGAATATTCTAAGCACATAGATATCCAGGCCGAGAATTGGGGTACATATATTGCAGCCTCCAGCTTCGGCGGAGACAGCGATTGCGACACGTGGAGCGATGCGGCCGAGGCAGCTATCGGCACTAACCCGTTCTCACACTGCGGGCCTAACGCCTGGCCGCCAGACATCAATAGCGACGGGGCTGTCGATATCACCGGGGACATCTCAGTCGTTGGAGGGTTTGCATTCCAACCCGTGCCGCCGGGCCCGAGGCGGTACGATATCGCGCCCGACCCGCCTGATGGAAACATCGATGTCATCGGCGACATCGCGAGAATGGCAAGCCTCTTCGCGAGAACCTGCTTGAATACCGGGGGCTGAGCAGTATGGTCTTACGCCCTCGGACCCGGAAAAGGACCTACTTTTTCAGCCCGGCAATGCGTGGGTTTTTCAAATCAAACGATTCTCGCCCGGGGCGGCACGTCAGGAGCGCGCGGAGAGGCACCTGCCGACTTTTGTCAGCCCTGGCTATGCTCCTCACTGCTGGTGGGCTGGCTTTGGTGACGCCGGAAACGTCATTGGCGGCGGGGCTTACGGTGAATTCGACGGTAGATGCCGTTGACGCGAACCCAGGAGACGGGATTTGCGCAACGGCGGCCGGCGAGTGCACGCTGCGAGCGGCTATAGAGGAAGCCAACGCTTTGCCGGGCCCTGACACCGTAAATCTCGGTGCCGGAACCTACACTATCACCATCGGTGCCGGAGATTTTTCTCCCAGCAGTGACCTGAACATTAGCGACGAGCTCGAGATTAGAGGAGCGGGAGCGAATCAGACGTTGGTTGATGGAGGCTACTACTCCAGGGTCATTGCCACCTTCTGGATTCATTCGGCTACCGTCGCTATCTCGGACCTAACCCTGATGAACTTTGGTGACCCCCTGGTAATCGGCGGGGCAATTCTGAATGATGGAGGAACGCTTACGCTGAACGACGTAGTTGTTACGCACAACGTGGCGAGCAGAGGCGCGGGTGTGGCCAATTTGGGTGGGTTGACCATCCACGGCGGCGCCTTTATCCAAAACGGCGCTCCAGGCGGCGAGTCGAGCGACGGCGCGATCTCGAATGCGGGGACCATGACGCTCGAGGGCGTTACTTTCAGGGGCAACGGGTCAGGGTCAGGCGGCGGCGCCATCGGCAATGACAATACGGCGGTTCTGAACAACGTCGTGATTGCAGATAACGGAACGGAGGGCGTGGGTGGCGGCATCTACAACGGCTGGACGGTCGGCGGGGGGATATACAACGGGTTTTTTGGTTTGGGCAATCTCGTCTTGAAGAACTCGATCGTTGCCGGGAATAGCGGCGGCAACTGTGCGGGCGCAGTACCGATAACTTCCGCGGGCCACAATCTGAGTAGCGATTCCAGTTGCGGTTTCACCGCTGCGGGTGATCTTCAGGACACCGATCCGCTGCTCGGGCCGCTGGCCGACAACGGAGGGCCCACCCAGACGATGGTCCTCCTGCCCGGAAGCCCCGCCATCGATGCGGGCGATAACGTCGGCTGCCCCTCGACAGACCAGCGCGGCTTCTTTCGTCCGTTTGATGGGGATGCGGATGGGCAGGCGGTGTGCGATATCGGCGCGTATGAATTCGGGTCGAGTGCGTGCGCGGGAGATGTGACCGGCGACGGTGAGGTGGATGCATCGGACGTGAAGGCTGTGGCGAGGGCGATGCACAGCACGCCGGGGTCTGAGCGCTGGAGGGACGCGGCCGATGTGAACGGGGATGGCGTGATAGATGTAGCGGACCTGAGGGCTGTCGTGCGGGCGCGCAAGGCGCACGCGTGCGCCTGAACCGGTCTGGGCTGCGCGCGACCGGTCTCCTTCCATACGTTGAAGATGCCCTTTCACGGCTCGTGCAACTTGCGGAGGCGACGAGAACGATTGAGTCAACTGCATTCACTGCGAATCAAGAGGTGCGGTTTGTTTGTTGCCCTAAGCGCGGCAGGCTTCATGGCCGCAGGCATAATCGCCTCAGTTGCGCCTTGGGCTACCTTCAGACGCCAACCGCTCCTGTACCATCGACACCCGTGCTCTCCCCGGCTGCGCCGGTTCCCCCGGTCTCATTACCCGTCACTGGTGGACCCGCCAAGACGTCGAGCGCCTGGCCACTGATGGCTGTGACTGTTGCCCCGATAGGGATAGTGTTGGGTTCCTGGCTGCGTGGCGGCTTCAGCGGCATTGAGGCGTCAAGCGCGGGTGGCGATCTCGCCGTGGATCCGGGGAGAACGTCGCTTACGACGGGGACCTCGAACGCGCTTTCGTGCCTCGCGCTGGCGCCTTGCCCGTGGCGCTGCTCCTTCCGCTACGCATCTTCAAGTCGCGCAACGTCTCGGGCGCCAACACTACTGTTGCGCTGATGATCGGTGGATTCTTCGGGATGTTTTTCCTCGGAGCGCTGTACATGCAGCGCGTGCTCGGCTACGTCCCTCGCCTCGCGCTCCTTGAAAGGGAGGCTCCCAGCTATGAAGTAAGCGACATCGAAAACGCCGCGCCCGCGCGCTGAAATTTGCCAATCGATGGCGGCCAGAGTGTCCACGCCGCCAGCCTGGCCGAAGAACAAGTTATCCAAGCGATAGTCGCCGTGGATGATCGTGCGGGGCGGCAGCGTCAGCCGGTCCATGATTCCGGCCACGTCCTCCGGAAAGGTCTCGGCGATCTCCGCGATATAGG
>QHZN01000205.1 GCA_003225365.1 Acidobacteriota bacterium | reverse complement strand
CGACCGTCGCTTAACACGGCCGGCCCGCGCTGGCCTGGTGGAAAGTGCTGAGGAGAAGGCGCTGCTGCACCACTTCCACGCATTCCGGACAAAGGGGATTAAAAGTCAAAGAACCACAGACCGGGCAAAGCTGTGCCCGTTCCGCCAGGATGACTTCGGAGTTTGGAGTTTGGTTTGGCATGGGATCGGTTCTCCGCAGAAAAATTGATCGCGCGTGGTCGTTCGAGAAAACTCGCCACTTTGCCGAGCTTTGATACATTGTTATGGAGTAAGGTTAATTAGCATAACATCTGTGTACACAACGTACCTCATATTCGTATTCCTGTACGACGCTGTACATGATGTCAGATTACAATTGGCGTAGCAACTGTATAAGAGGCTAGAAAAAGTACAGGTACATACTGGCCTACCTGGCAGGGATATCCTGTACCTATAGTAGGGTATATTCTTAGATTTTTAAGATTGTCCAGTACGTTTTCGTTATGTCACGGTAGAGTGCAACTGGCATACAGGCTGGTACGGTTCTGCTCGATGTATGGACCGAGCGGCAGGCTGACAGCCGCCGGTTTTGCCGGGTGGGACAGCTTGTTTGCAAGTCCCGTCAGAAACAGGATTTGATAAGGTAGCTAGGATCGCGCAGGATAAAATCACCTCCGTCTTTGCAGATACTGGAACTTCTACTTCTTGAGGGCGCTGTAATATTCATAAACTGACGATATTTCATCTATCGCGCGCCAACTCGTGCCTCTCCCCCTTCGGAATCGCCTCTATCCCAATAATCCAACAGCCGCGACAAGGTGACGATAATTTCTGAACCAAAGGAAGGCCTCCAAAAAGATTCGCGTGCCGAGGCGCGAGTTAGCTACAATCAGGGGCGTCCGGAATAATTACGCGGGCGGACTGGTACGGCTCTGGACGAGGTTCGTTCTTTCAAGGAGCTCCCATGGACTCCACGATGACATTACCCACCATCGAACCCGGCAAGCTCTGGATCGCCGGAAAACCCGTCGCGAGCTCATCCGGCAAGCAGATTGACGTGATCAATCCCGCGACGGGAGCGAAGCTCGCTTCCGTCGAGCGCGGGGAGGCGGCGGATGTGGATCGCGCGGTCAAGGCCGCTCGCCGGGCGCTCGAAAGCGGCCCCTGGCCGAAGATGAACGCTTCCGAGCGCTCGAAGATCCTTTGGCGCATCGGGGAATTGATTGACAAGCACCGCGACGAGCTGGCGCTCCTGGAGACGCTCAATACGGGGAAGACCCTCAAAGGCGCTCAGCGCGGCGACATGAAGCCAGCCGCCGATATTTTCAACTACTACGCCGGCTGGGCGAGGCATTACCACGGGGAAGTGATACCCGTGGACGGGCCGTTCCTGAACTACACGCTGCGAGAGCCGGTGGGCGTGGTGGGCATGATCACGGCGTGGAACTACCCAATGCTGCTGGCGGCTTGGAAAGTGGCGCCGGCGCTCGCCACGGGGTGCACTGCGGTCATCAAGCCCTCTGAACTCACGCCCCTCACCACGCTCGGGCTGGCCGAGCTTGCGGCGGAGGCGGACGTGCCGGAAGGCGTTATCAACGTCGTCACCGGCTACGGACCCGAAGCCGGCGAAGCGCTAGGGCGCCACATGGACGTGGATAAGATCGCGTTCACGGGGAGCATCCGCACCGCGCGCGCGCTGCTCAAAGCTTCCGGCGAAAGCAACTTGAAGCGGCTTTCGCTCGAGCTGGGCGGGAAATCTCCGAACATTATTTTCCCCGACGCCGATCTCGACGCGGCGCTATCCGCGGCCTTCTGGGCGATTTACGCCAACAAAGGCGAAGTCTGCTCGGCGGGCTCCCGGTTGCTCCTGCACAAGGACATCCACGATCAGTTCCTGGAACGGCTGGTGGAGAAGGCAAAGAAAATGGTTGTGGGGAATCCTCTTGATCCGAAAACAGAGATGGGCGCGCAGATTTCGCAAGCGCAGCTCGACCGGATCCTCGGCTACGTGAGCTCCGGCGTCGAGCAGGGCGCGCGGCTGGAGTGCGGCGGCGAGCGCGACACCGAAGGCGAGAAAGCCAGAGGCTTCTTCTCGAAGCCCACCGTCTTCAGCGGAGTCAAGCCCGAAATGAAAATTGCCCAGGAAGAAATTTTCGGACCGGTGCTCGCCGCCATCCAGTTCTCCGATGATGAGGAAGCCGTGGCCATCGCCAACGGGACGGTTTACGGACTGGTTTCCGCTGTCTGGACTCGCGACGTGCGGCGCGCGCATCGGCTGGCGCGGGCGATCAAGGCCGGGGTCGTGTGGATCAACACTTACAACGGCTTCGACAGCGCCGCTCCGTTTGGCGGTTACAAGCAGAGCGGCTTCGGCCGCGAAATGGGCGAGCACGCCCTCGAGTCCTACACGCAGGTGAAGTCAGTGTGGGTGGCTTTGTAAAGAGTCTGGGAGTTCGGAGTCACTCAGTCGGGCGTCGGAAGTCAGAAGAGGGAGGCTGTAAATCATGGCGGATGTGGTACCGGTCACTATTGTTCGTGAAATAAGAGAATGTGGTTTCGATGAAGCTTGGCTGCAGGACTATATATGGGATAACCCTAGTTGCCTAGCCGCGTGTTTCCGCGTGGACGGACTCGAAGGCGTAATGAAAGAGCGAAGCCAAGAGGGCGGCGGGCGGCTCGATTTGCTCCTGAAAGATCCCGATGATGAGACCATGTACGAGGTTGAGGTCACACTCGACGAAACCAACGCCGACCACATTATTAGAACGATTGAATACTGGGACAGAGAGAGGAGGAAGTGGCCGAAGCGCAAGCACATTGCCGTCCTCGTTGCTGAATCCATTACGGCTCGCTTTTTCAACGTGATCCACTTAATGAGCTGGGCCATCCCAATCGTCGCCGTTCAGGCGAACATAGTGGAGGCGAATGGACAGAAGAGCTTGAACTTCACCAGGGTACTGGACACATACGAAGAGCCGGAGGAACCGGGCGACCGCGAAAACCCCGAGGTGGTGTGGCGGAGGGACCACCCCGAAGTTGTTGAACTCGCGGAGACTCTGCTCGATGTCGTGCGACCCGTTGTCGGGCCTTCAAGGCTCAAATTCTTGGGGGGGTACCTGTACATCGGCCTTTGGAAGCATGGCTCCCCTTACTTCTGGTTTCGTAAGTCTAAGGGCGCAGAGCTAAGGCTTTGGCTGCATGACCAATTCTTGAACAAGGGTGCGGACATTTTGAAGAAGGCCGGCATGGCGTACAAGCCAGCGCCGGAGACCAAGAAGGACAATCGCTCTTTCTTAGTGGATGTGGACAAGCCCACCATAGAATCCAAAGCTGAAGCATTTAGGGCCCTGGCCGAACTTGTAAAGAGTTCTTATCAACGCTATCACGACGCCGAGGACAAATAACAGCAGCTGTGCCCTAGCGTTGCATCAGCCTATGGATCCGAAGACGGTCCAAAGTTTGCTCGCTGACCCGAGCATCACGAAAATCAAAGTCGGGGGCTTCGACATTGACGGAGTCCTGCGCGGCAAGTACATTAGCCGCGAGAAGTTCCTCTCGGCCACCGATAAGGGCCTGGGCTTTTGCGACGTCATTTTCGGCTGGGATTCCTCCGACGTTCTTTACGATCCCGAGTGCGGCATAAAGGCGACCGGTTGGCACACCGGCTTCCCGGACGCTGTGGCCCGAATTGACCTTTCCACGTTCCGCGTCATTCCGTGGGAACCCGGCACGGCCTTTTTCCTGCTCGACTTTTTCGACAACGCCGGAAATCCGCTGGCGGTTTCCCCGCGTCAGGTTCTCCGCAAGGTCATTCGGAAAGCCGAGGCCATGGGCTTCACGCCAATGGTTTCTGTGGAATTTGAATACTTTTTCTTCAAGGAGGACCCCGAAACCGTTCGCGAGAAGAATTACCGCGCGATGCGGCCTTTTTCACCCGGCATGTTCGGCTATAGCATCCTGCGAACGGGAACCTACTCGGAGCTGGCCCACGCTATTCTGGACGCAACGCGCGCCTTCGACATCGAGGTCGAGGGCTTCCACACCGAAACCGGGCCGGGCGTGTACGAAACCGCGATTCAATATGACACCGCGCTCGCGGCCGCGGATAAGGCGGCCCTCTTTAAGACTACGGTGAAGCAGATTGCGGCCCGGCAAGGCTTGATGGCGACCTTTATGGCCAAGTGGGATGCCCTCTTGCCCGGATCGAGCGGCCACCTGCACGAAAGCCTGTGGGACAAGGATGGAAAGACAAATCTCTTTCATGACGAGCAAAACCCCAACGGGATTTCCGGCTTGACGAAACAATTCTTGGCGGGCCAGCTCGATCTGATGCCGGAGTTGACGGCGTTCGCCTGCCCGACCGTCAACTCCTATAAGCGCCTGGTGCCGGGTGTTTGGGCGCCGACCAACGCAACGTGGGGGATTGATAACCGCACGGCAGCGCTGCGCGTGGTGGCGGGCGCCTCGCCAAAATCCACGCGGGTTGAATACCGCCTGCCCGGCGCCGACATCAACCCCTATCTCGCCATTGCCGCGAGCCTCGCCTCAGGCCTCCACGGCATCCAAAACCGGCTATCGCCTCCCGAGCCGTGCCGGGGGAATGCTTACGAGTGCGACGCTCCCCCGCTCCCAAGGACTCTCGAGGAAGCGGCCGAGAAGCTCGAGCAGAGTTCGACGGCCCGGCAATTGCTCGGAGACGAGTTCGTTGACCACTACGTTCGCACCCGCAACTGGGAGGTCCGCCAGTTCCAGCGCGCCGTCACGGATTGGGAACTCGAAAGATATTTCGAAATCATTTGAATCCCTTCCAAGTCTCTCAGTCATGAGTCTTGCAGTCTGGAGTCTAAGCACGGAAGGGCGAGAGTGGCGACGATAAAGCGATTTGAAGATATTCAGGCTTGGCAAAAGGCAAGGGAGCTTGTAGGTGAAGTCTACAAGGCGTGCGCGAAGGGTCCGTTGCAGAGAGATTTTGGTTTGAAAGATCAGCTTTGCCGGGCGGCGGTGTCGGCCATGAGCAATATTGCAGAAGGCTTCGCAAGGAAAACGGACCGCGACTTTGCGCACTTTCTCGATGTAGCCAAGGGCTCTGCTGTTGAGACTCAGTCTCTGCTCTATGCCGCCCTCGACATCGGGCACATCACGACCGATGAGTTTCGGAGGTTGCATGGACTGGCCGAAGAGACAGCGTCTCTAATCGGCGGATTCGCAGCATACCTCCGCAAAACCCAAGGGGTGCCAGGAGTCGCTAAATAGACGCCGCCCATTTGCTTGGCTGCGACGCGTGCTCCAAGGAGATCTGGCGGAGAGGCTAAAACAATAGCTGACGAGACTTGGTGTACTTTTTCGCCCGAGGACTGAAGGACCCCCGACTGAGAGACTTTGGATGCTTTCGACGTGGTCGTTCCCGACCAAGATCGTTTTCGGAGCCAGCTCGAGCGAGCCGCTTGCCGAAGTCGCGAAAAGCCTCAGCATGGAGCGGCCGCTGGTGGTGACCGATCCCGGAATCGTCATGTGTGGGCTTCTGGATGGAGTGACCGCAAGTCTCGCCAGGGCCAAAATTCCATGGCAACTTTTCGATCGAGTCGAAGCGAATCCCACCGAGGCGAGCGTTTTCCCGGGGGTCTCGGCTTTTTCGCAGGCGAATTGCGACGGGGTTATCGCCGTCGGCGGCGGCAGCGCGCTCGACGCTGCGAAAGCTATCCGCCTGAAGACCACGCATCCGTTGCCGCTCGAGGAATACGATGATCTCCGCGGCGGCGCCGAAAAAATCAGCTCGAACCTGCCGCCGATGATCGCCATCGCGACCACTTCGGGGACGGGGAGCGAGGTGGGCCGCAGCGCGGTCATCGCCCTGAAGGCTACCGGGCGCAAGACCGTCATCTTCAGCCCCTACCTCATTCCGAGCGTGGCCCTCGCCGATCCCTCACTGACGCTCCGCCTTCCGCCTCACCTCACCGCCGCAACCGGCATGGACGCGATGACGCATAATCTCGAAGCCTACTTGGCCGCCGGCATCCACCCGATGTGTGACGCCATCGGGCTCAAGGGCGTCGAAATTTGTCGCCGCTACCTCCCCCGCGCGGTCTCGAACGGCGGGGACCTCGAAGCGCGATCGCAAATGATGGTCGCGGCCATCATGGGCGGAGTGGCTTTTCAGAAAGGGTTGGGGACGGTCCATTCCCTGGCGCACCCGCTTTCGACCGTCGCGGGTATGCACCACGGCCTCACGAACGCCATCCTGCTCCCGCACGTCATGCGGTTCAATTTGCCCGCAGTGCCCGAGCGGTTTCCCGATTTGGCCCTCGCGCTAGGGATAATCGCCCCTGGTCATTCGTGTGAAGAGTTAGCCCTCCGCGCCATTTCCGCCATCGAACAGCTCAACCATGAGATCGGCATTCCCCCGCGGCTTCGCGACGCGGGAGTGCGCGAGGAAATGATTCCCGTCATGGTTCCTCTGGCCATGCAGGACGGATGCCGCTTGCTCAATCCGCGGCCAACCTCGGCCGAGGAAATGGAAATGCTTTACCGCGCGGCGTTTTGACTTGTTCAAGGTGGCAGGATCAGTTGCCGGGGCAATTGTAGTGGACCGCTGCAGTTGAAAGCGTACATCGTCGTTCCGAGGAATCGATGAACAAAATCACCGGATTGCTCCGAAAAGCACTCGAGCCTCGCGAGACAGGCCGGAGGTGGGTCTATCTTCTATGCGCCGCACCTGTGCTTTACCTGGCATTGCTGGCAGGGCACGAGGGGCTCGTGGGCGCGCTGCCCTATTTTGCCCTGTTGTTATTATGCCTAGCTCAGTTCTCCCGCCCAACGCTAATCGGTTGGCTGTTGCTTGTCGTGGTGTTCTGGGCCTACGCTCTGGCGGTCGCTGCTCACCCGCGGAACGGGCCGTTGGGCGAGTTCTTTGTCTTCTTATCAATGGGGCTCGTCCCGGCGGGGGCCCTCATTTGGTGCCGTCCGAAGAGAACGTCCGGGCGGCCATCTCTTCTATGAGCAACGTCGCGGAGGGGTTCGCCCGAAAAACCAGCCGCGATTTCGCCCACTTCCTCGACGTCGCGAGGGGTCGGTCGCCGAGGTCCAGTCTTTGCTTTACGTTGCTCTCGACGCTGGATATATTTCGGCCGAGCATTTTAAAAAGTTGTTCGGTCTGGCTGAA
>QHZN01000229.1 GCA_003225365.1 Acidobacteriota bacterium | reverse complement strand
ACAAGGGAAAAACCTACACTCACTATCTCCTCGTCGAGTCCGTGCACACTCCCAAGGGTCCCCGCCAGCACGTGGTCTGCTCCCTGGGCAGCCTCGCCCCGGCACCGCGCGAAGAATGGCTCGACTTGGCGCACCGGCTGGAGGCGAGCCTCGAGGGACAGGGTTCGCTTCCTGTCCCTACCAACAATCTTGTTCGCACTGAATCTAGGGAAGTTGGCGACTGAGAGTGAACTGTCCTTGAACATGCTCGATCCGGGAAGGCGCCTCGGTTGCGACTTGGCCTAAACCCGGTTATTGTGGACGAGAACCGATGGATGTTGAGATCATCCAAGTGGCGTTCGAAGACGGCTGCCCTTGTCACCACCAACCACAGGTTACTGATTCCAATCAACTTCTAGCCAACCTTCTCGGGTGACGTATTCTTTGTCAGCTGGAAGGATCAGGCGCGAACCGCAACCGCCCACAATCCAGCCTGGGGTCAGGTATTCCTGAACCCTCAAGAAGCATTCCGGCTCCACAAATTTCAGGTTACCACATTCCGTTTGGTCACCGAGTGGCAGGAAGGCTTCTTCTCGGCGGTCTGCATCACGAATATCGATTGGACAGAATTGCAGCGTGAGATTGAACTCAAATCGGCTGGCGCGCGGACTATTTGCCGAGGACAGCGGCGGAGTTTCGAGAAGCGAAACTCTGCCCCACCTGCTTGTAAAACGAACAGGTGGTTGCGTCTCGATCAGGATTCATATTTCCAGATTCCGCCGACCATGGTTCGCTCCACCTGAATTTTCAACAGCTCGGAGGGATCGACCTTGAATGGATCCTGAGTAAGCACCACCAGGTCCGCCAGTTGCGCCGGCTGAATGGAGCCCTTCAACTGTTCCTCAAAGGCCGCGTACGCACCGTTGACCGCGCCGCAACGTATCGCCTCTGGAAGGGTAATGCGCTGATTTGTGCCCCAGACGTTGCCATTCATGTCCGTGCGGGTGAGCTGCGATTGCAGCCACATCATCGGATCGGACGGGCTGGCGGTATAATCGGATGAATCCGTGGGACGCAGTCCGGCATCGAGGAAACTCCGTATGGGGAACATGTGGTGAGCGCGTTCCTGACCGTAGAAATGCAGGACATCACCATGAAAGTAGACGTAGCAGGAAAACGGCGCGGGAATCACCTGCAGCGCTCGCATGCGCTGGATGAGTGCATCCGTGAGTAAGGTGCAGTGCTCGATGCGGAAGCGCGGGTCTCTTTTCGGCAGTTCCTTCTGGATTTGCTCGTAGACTCCGAGAACGCGGTCTATCGCCAGGTCGCCATTGGCATGGGTCGCCAGTTGCCAACCCGCCCCGTGTGCCTTGCGCCCGGTTTCGTATAGCTGCTCGCGGCTGGAAAGCTGCAATCCGACATAGTTATTGGGGATCCCGATGTAGGGTTGTGAGAGCCAAGCCGTTCGTTCCGAGATGGAGCCGTCCGCGTACATCTTCACACCGCCGATGCGTACCCATTCGTCGCCGAAACCGGTATGAATACCCGCCGCCATAAAATGATCGAGCGAAGTGGAGGAGACGAGACAATACACACGCATCGCAAGTTCGCCGGCATCGCGTGCGTCCTGGTAACCTTGCACGTCCACAGGAGAAGCGTCGGCGTCGCACGCCGAGGTGACTCCCTTGCTGGTAAAAAGTTTGGAGATCAGTGCTGCCCCTTGGCGATAGTCCTGGCGCGTATTCTTATTCGGAATGAGTTTGAAAAAGACCTGCATCCCGGCATCGGCCACGAAACCCGTGAGATGACCCGTAGCATCGTGCTCGAAGCGGCCACCGGCAGAATCGGGCGTCTGGTCGCTGACTTGTGCCAAATTCAGCGCCATGGAATTCACGAAGGCCGTGTGGCCGCCGCGGTGCTGCACGAGGACCGGGTGATCGGGTACTGCCGCATCCAGATCATGCCGGTTGATCGGGCGCGGAGTTTTGCCATCGTCGTACAAAAATCCGAGCACCCATTCTCCGGGCGGAGTCTGCAGCGCGCGCTCGTGCAAAGCAGCTTGTATTTTTTCGATGGAGTCTTTATCGCAAGCTACTTTGTGTAGATGCTCGACGCCGGACTCTACGGGATGGGCGTGCGCGTCGTTGAAGCCTGGAAGCACAATCTTGAACGCGAGGTCAATCTTGCGGGTGCGAGCGTTGGCCAGCGGCAGCACCTCGGCGTTTGAGCCCACGGCCAAAAGTCGCCCACCGCCAATGGCCACAGCCTGAGCTCGCGGCTGGGCTTCATCCGCCGTCCAGATGTTTCCGTTATACAAAACGGTTCCTGGTTCTTCCATGCGCAAGAGCGGCAGCGCCAGCAGGCTGCTCACACCTTGCATGAAATTTCGTCGAGAAAGTGGTTGCACCGCGGCACCTCCAGAAAACCCCAAGCACAATGTCGGCCACACCTGCTGCCCCTACCAGACTCCAGGCCTCATTAAGGCTGCACAATTTTTTGAACAAACAGCAATAATTCAGGGGACTGACCGGGTATCATTATTGCTCAAAAGGCCGTTGGGTGCGAGGTCGGGGCGTTTGCGCGTGTCGTGTCGATTGCGGTCGGATCACGGCGCACTCGAAAACTTCAATGCTAAGGACGTCGCCGGATTTGGAATGATAAAACGCCCATCCTATGCCGGAACCCAGCCAAACACCAAGACTGTCGATGGGAAGCCGACTTCTCATGCTGAATCCCTTGCAGGGTCGGAACCCTCTGTGCGGTCGCGACTTGCACTTAGGTGAGGGAACAAATCAGTGTGACCATACATCCAGTGAGCAGGCTAGCAAACCAAACGGTATTGATCGCGCGTAATCAGCCCTCGGCGTCTCGTCCGAGTTCCCCAATGTTCGGCAGCGAGGCGATGGCGGGGCGCTGCGGGCCGCCGCCGCGTCAGTTTACCTGGAGTTTTTGCAGATAGTTGTACGAGATCTGCAAAGCCTCCAGCGGCGGGTGGGCCATTTTGCCTTCGTGCTCCACAAAATAGTGCTTCACGCGCCCGTAACGAGCCGCCGTCTCAAACAGTTTCTTCCAATCTATACTCCCGAAGCCGATTTCCGCGTTCGTGTCTTTATCCTCAGTGTCAAGGGTTGTCGAGACATGATAGCCCGGCACCAGATCCTTGATGTGAAGCAGTTCTATCCGGGTAGGATATTTGTTCAGGTAGGCGCTCGGGTCATGGCCGGCGTGGATCACGTGCCCGCAGTCCATCTCAAAGCAGACCAGGTTCGGATCGGTGTTCTGGAGGAGTGCGTCAAAGCCGCGCGTGCCACCGAAGTTCTTGAAGTCAATCGCGTGGTTGTGATATCCGGTCCTGATTCCCTGGCGTTTGAGGTTCTCCGCACAACGGTTGAGCTGGTCGGCGTTCCACTTGTAGTCGGAAAGCGAGATCTTTTCATACAGTGGAACGAATTGCTCGAAGTTGGCGTCCACACTCCGCCCCTCGAGCGAAGGCAGCGCGGGAAAGACCAAGATCATGTAAGTGAGTCCGAGCGCCTGTGCAGCGGCAATGGTGGCGGGATCCTTGAGATCCTTCAGCTCAAAGTGTCCGCTCACGCACTTCAAGCCGGCGTCTTCAACTTTCTTTCTGAACTCGCCCGGTGACTTCGGTGTTTCAAACAGTTCCACCTCACGATATCCGATCGCGGCCAAGTGTTGGAGAGTGCCGTCCAGATTGTTCTTGATCTGCTCTCGGACGGACCAGAGCTGCACCCCCGGCGCGAGGCCCAAGGAATTCCTGCGCACCAGGCTGCCGTCCCGCGAAAGCCACGCCGCGCCACTAGCCAGTGCGCCGCTGAGAATGAATGTCCTTCTTGGAATCTTCATCGAACCTGCCTACCACGGGCATTGTACCATCCAACATCCTCCGTCGTTGTACAGCCTAGGCGCGCCACGCGCAGGGAGCGCCTCTTCCCGCGACTGCGGCGTTCGTCTAGTGTAGGGCTCCATACATAGCTTTCCGTATTTTCGGCTCTTCGACGACCGTCCCGCCTATGAAAACCGGGGGCTTGCGGAGGTCGCGAAATGTAAAGAAGCGTTAGACGCACGACACTAGGTGCTTTCGCTCGAGCTGATGCCTCTCGAACTGGATCGTGACGCCCATCCTCCGGTTGCAGATGTTGTTGCCTCGGCCGCCACTTTGAGTCGGAGCGTGCCGGTCTACAGGACGGCCTTACTCGGGAGGCATCTCCAACTCGCCCCTGCGGCGTTTATGGGGAGTAATCCGACCGCGGCCGCCAGCGGTGTGCGAAAAAGCGGTCGCCACGTTTCTGGCAAAGAGCTATGTCGGTCTGCCACAGGCTCTTGGGTTCCCGTAATGTGGGGTGCGTACGAACCAAACGGTTTCGTCCACAATAAAGCATTACGACAGCCCCGTCCTCGTTGACTCGCAAATTCGGGGCGCGTAGCATATGCGAAGACTGATCCCTACCGATGGTTGGTAAAACGATTTCGCACTACCGCATCCTTGAGAAGCTTGGCGGGGGCGGCATGGGCGTGGTTTACAAGGCTGAGGACATCAAACTTCATCGTTTTGTCGCCCTCAAGTTTCTGCCCGATCAGCTGGCAGCCGACCATAAGGCACTGGAGGGGTTTCAACGCGACGCGACGGCCACATCCGTGCTCACGCTCTCCTTGCCTTCCTTTCCACCCGTCCATTTGACGCTTCCGGAAACTCTAGTGGTGAGTCAGCGGTGCGAATCGTCCTTTTTTGCCACTGACATTTCCTCCAGCGCTTTCAACTCACTCCGGTCTGCCTGCATCGAGGCATCCCGCAGGCGCTTGAAAATAGCGAATGCCTCCTGCGAATGCTCCTTGTCTCCAAGCTTTCTGTAGAGTTCGCCCAAGCGATAGTGAAGTTCGCCGTCGCGATCTTCGGCGGCGACTGCGATCAGGTCATCAACAGCTTCGTGAGTTTCCCCAAGTTCTCCTTCGGCAGTGGCCAAGTCAAGGCGGACACTCAGGGCTATCGCAGGGTTGGCTAATGCGATCTTCAGGTGGTCTATCGCCATCTGCCAGCGATGTTCGCGAACGTAGGTGTCGCCGAGCGCGAAGTGGGCCATGGCAGATCCAGGTGTTAGTTCGAGGGTCTTATTGAGCTCCCTCTCGGCGTCCTGCCACTCTTCCATCTGTCGATACACCGATCCAAGACCTAGGTGAAGCTCGGGAAGCTCCGGAGCCAAGCGAATGGCTGATTCGTACTCCGATGCAGCTCGATGGAAATGGTGCCGGCTGGCGAAGTATTCCGCGACCATTTGGTGTACGCGCGCTGATTCCGGGTTGAGGGTTGTAACTTTGGAGAAACACTCATCCGCCAGCTCCTCCTCGCTTTGGCTTCTCCAATACATTCCCCACGCGTTGCCCGAGTCAATTGACAGCAGCCGGATAGACTGCACACGGGCCATTTTGTAATCTCCCAGCCGGAACTCGGCTTCCGCGAGCTTGATCCTCTGTTTAACTGTCAAGGTGCGCATTCCGCGGAGGCGGATTCGCAGCCCTTTGTAGCAGGTTTCCTTGAGCCAAAACCCTGGCGTGCCCGCACCCTTCGGTGTGGGGCCAGTACACGCCGGGTCTCGTTCAGCCACGTTCGCTATCGCCGGAATTTCCGAGTTGGAAAGCCAAGCCTGCCAAAGCATGCCTACGGGCGAATTTCGATAAGCCTCGGGCACTTGGACCTTGCCGTCATGCCAGGATTGGCGCAGCAATCCTGCGGGGGGCAGTTCGATGAGGCGCGACAATTCGTGCGGATGCGTGCGAGCCAGTGTTTTCAGCCCACGGATGGCTTTTTCCCAGTTGTTCCCTAGTGCCGCTGTTTCCGCGATTCCCAGACGGGCCAGAGGACAATCGGAGTCAACGGACAATTCCTGTGTGAATTCATTTTCGGCCGCTCCTGGGTAGCCCAAGTCAAGCAACACGCTCCCCAGCTCTGCGTGGACGTTTGGGTGGGTGGATGCGCGGCGCGCCAGGCGAATCAGGATTCCAGCCGAAGCGAGCTCGTCCCCCGTATCAATCAGACGTCCGGCCCTCAATTCATCGCCCAGAACGCTACCCGGGATCTTCCGAGAGAGTATCGTCGAATCTTCGGTCGCAAGTTCGGAGTAAGCGAGGCCCAGCTTGTACCACGCCTCGGGCTCCTTGGGTGTGTTCCGAGTCTGCTCCTCGTATACACGCACGGCCTCCTTGAAACGCGCGGTTTGAGCCAGGGAGTCTCCAAGGGCAAGCCGTGCGGTCCCACTCGACGGGTTTAGAGCGAGAGCGCGGCGAAGTGAGGACAAAGCCTTTGTTGGATCGTTCAATTGGAGGTTGTCGAGTCCCTCGACGAGCCAGGCTTGGTAGGGAATTTCGCCCCTCGGATGGTTTGGGCGGGTAAGGGGGGCGACAGTACGCAATGATTCTTCATATCTATGGAGGAGAAAATAGCCGGTAGCCAGCCGCGTTCGGACTTGGATTACCAAAGCTGAGGATTGAGGAGAAGTGTCTGCCTCTCCGAGCAAGCGCTCGTAAACCTCCACAGCCATCTGGTATTTGCCTTCTTTTTCTGCCGCGATCGCTGTTTCGAGGTCCTCCTTTGTCCGAGGATCCTGCGCGATCAAAAATTGCGGCAAGGTTACAGCCGACACGACGACAACAATTCTTGGCCAAAAACCGATGGAACGGGGCCGCCGTAAACGGTCGTGACCCTTGTCGATTGGAGGAACAGGGATGGATGGTTTCTTTGATGGCGCGTCTTGAAATTCAAGCTCGGCCATATTCTTCTACGGAGAGGACGGCTGCAATCGCTGGAAAGCCGCCACCTCGGCTTCCGCTTCCGAGGCTCGGCCAAGGTCATGGTAGAGCTGCGCCAGGAGGAAGTGCACAGCGGCGTTGTCAGGATCGGTTTTACGAGCGGGCTCGAGCACGTTTACAGCTTCCTCTTTCATGCCTTGTTCGCGAAGGGCCTTGGCCAATCCCAGGCGCGCTTCCACCATTCCGGGCCGAAGTCGAAGTGCCTCGCGGAAGGAGGCCATAGCCTCTTGGGTCTGTCCGTGCTTGCGGTAAGCCTCGCCCATTTCGAAATACACATCGGAGTCCGCGGGACTAAGCTTTTGTTCGGCATTTAAGTTTTCGAGCGCTTCTTTCCAAGCTTCGGGGTCGGGGGAGTGAAGCAAAAGCTGAACGGCGAGGTTCAAGTGAACGCCGGGGAGTGTGGGGTCCTTTCGAATGGCCTGACGAAAGGCTTCGACCGCCCGCTGCCAGTTTCCATCGCTCGCCGCCACCTGTCCCATGACCTGATAGCCGCGCGCCGAATCCGGAGCGACCTTCATCAGGCGCAGATACATTTCCGAGGAGAGCTTCCCATAAAACTGCCCCGCTTCGTAGAGTACGTCCAGATCGTCGGAATATTGTGCGACAAGTTTTTGCAATATATCACTCGCGTCGGCAGGCTGACCCGTCTCGGAAAGGCAGCGCTCAAGGCTCAAGCCAATGACTCGCCTCAGCTTGACATCCGGGTAATTTGGAAACTCTCTTCTTAGCCCAGGGATGGCCTCATTACACTCGTCGAGGGCGGCTAGGCTCAAAGGCAGGAAAGTCTGCGCCGTGCTTAAGGAAGGTTGTTGCCTCAAAGCTTCGCGAAATGCAACTACGGCGTCGGAATATTTGTGGTCCACGTAGTAAGCCAAGCCGAGGTTTGCGCGAACTTCAGGAAGATTCGGCTTCGCGGCGAGCGCCTTCGACAGATACTCTTCAGCTTCCGAGAATCGGCCTTGCTCAAGGGCCTGAACGCCCTTTTGAACTTCGGAGGGCACCGCACCAGAAGGCTTCTGTGCTGAGGACGCGCTTGCGGCTACGAACAAGACACCGAGAGCTACCAGCCTAGGCCCAGCCATGAGCCTCATTATACCGGACCGAATAATTAATCGGTATGGGTAGCTTCCGATAATAAGATATTGGGGCGGGTAGGAGCCCGCCCCCACGCTGGCTATCAGAAGAACATTTTCAGCCCGAATTGAATTTCACGCGGGTCATTAGCGCCATTAACGTGTCCGAAGGCGCCGTCCCCAACTCCCGTGTCAATCGAGTTGAACGAAGGGTGGTTGAGGACGTTAAAGAACTCCGCCCTGAACTGATAGCTGAATCTCTCAGTGGCCTTTCCGTTCTTGTATAAGGCGAAGTCCCAATTTCTGGGACCGGGTCCCCAAACCGCGCCCCTTCCCGAGTTGCCAAAAGTGCCTTGCGCGGCATTTTGGAAACAGGCAGTCTTGAACCACTGCGCGACCGTGCGGGGCCCGGCATTCGGGTTACAGCCGGAAACGAGGGCCGCGTGCTGCCCGAAGTCTTCGCCTACGCCTGCCTGGTCGCCGAGCGCGTTCCCGATCGTGTTCGGCGTGCCGCCCTCGAAGGCAAGCACGCCAGCTACCTCCCACCCTCCTGCCACCCTGCCAGTCAGGGAATTCGATTCCTTAAAGAAAGGCAGGTCGTAGACGTAGTTGAGGATGAGCACGTTGTTGCGGTTCCAGTCTGTTGGACCATAGTTGTACTTGAGGTTGTACGTGTTAACGGCATTTGCGTAGAGGTCCGATCCAAAGTCGTTCGAGTGGGAAAACGTGTACGCCACTCCGTATTGGAGCCCCTTGGTTAAACGGCGCTGGGCGCTGATTTGGAGCGAATCATACTTGGAGCTCGAGTCGTTCAACCCGACGGTAAGTCCGCCGAGCCCTGGGTAAGGCGACAGAGCTGCTATCGCCGTGTTGGGATTGGCAAATGTCGTTCCCGCTTGCAACTGGTTCAAGTCCGAGTTCACCACAAGATGCCGGGCCCGCGTGCCCACATAGCCCACTTCCACCAAAGTGTTTTGCGGGAACATATGCTGGAAAGTGAAGTTCCACTGATATACCACCGGAATTTTGGAAACGATGTCGCCCCCCGTCATGGGGATGGGCAAGGGAAGCGCACCCGCCGGAGTCGCCCGGCAATTGCGGCTGGCGTCCAACTGGGCGCCGGGACAGTCGGCTCTGCCCGTTGTCGCGGTACTCCCCTTTACCTCTGCCGCCAGTTGAAATGGAGTATTACCACCCATAAGGGTGACGTCGCTCAAGGTGAAGTGGTTGTAAAAGATTCCCGCCCCGCCGCGGATGGACGTGGTTCCCCTGCCCAAGGGGTCCCAGGCAAAGCCCAACCGGGGCTGCAAGTTGGCGTAATGCTTCTCGAAGATTTCGGCGGGAAGGCCCCTCTGCATACCGTCGTCGCGCAATTGTTGGTTGATCGCGTCGAAATTGGCGGCCGTTAACTGCTGCCCGAACACGGCGAAGTGGCCGATGGCAGAGCGGGGCAGCTGCCCACAAGGGACGGCAATTCCGTTGTAAGGATTGCCGCTGGTCACGAGCCCCGTCGTCGGATCCACCGTTTGTTGGATGCCCGGCAGGTGCGAATAGAACAAGGGGTCAAAGCTCGCGAAGTTGCACCACCGGCTGTGGTAAGGCGGGAAATAGTCCCAGCGCAAGCCGCCCTGGATGGTCAGGTTCGACCTGAACTTCCAACTATCCTGGGCGAACACACCCTTCTGAACAGCGACCCAGGGCGTGTAGTTCCGGAAACCGAGTTCGCTGTATACACCGAAGTTTCCGAGGAAGGCGTCGGCGAGGGGCGCCTGGCTCGTGGTGCTGAGGTTCGAGCCGTCGAAGGTGAACGTCCCGTTCAAATTGTTGCCTATGCCGCTCGCTGAACCCGGCGTAACCCGAACTTGGTCTCGGTCATTCTCCCCGTCCTGCTCGATCCAGACACCGGTCTTGAATGTATGCTGACCCTTGACCTTGGTCAGGACGTCCTGGAAAGAAAAGACCTTCCCGACGCTGCCCGAGGGGTACGGCAGTCCGCTGATGGTGTCGAAACCGTTGACGTTCACAGTGGGAATCTTCCCCGCGATATCTTTGCTGGCGTCGCCAAAGATATAGGGATAGTCCACGCCCAACGAACTCCGGTCCAGTCCCTTACCAAGGGACAGGTTAACATGCACGATGTCTTCCGTCGCCGTAAACGCGAAATCGTTCAGAAGGGTCGGGCTGAAATTCGTAGTCAAATCCACGGTCGCGCCGCGCTCAGGGAACACCGGGCCAATTTGCAGAAGCTGACTGCTACCGGAAGTCCCCCATGAAGGCAGTGCATCTTGGGTGTAATGGCGAAGCGCCACCGCCAAGTGGGACTTGATTTTTTCCATCTCATAATCAACCTTGAGGGTTTCTTTGCGGTCGTTCGAAGGGCTACGAATTTCCTGAATAAAATTACTTCCGAGCTGGCTCGCTGAGGTGCAGCCCGTTGCAGGGCAGGTGATCGTGGGTGCGGCCATCATCTGGACGAAGGCAGCGCCGTTGGGGCTCCAAACGCTTTGGGGAATCGTGTCGTTTGGAAATGGCTGCCCAGCCACCAGGCCACCCACACCGTCCAGATAAGCCGGCACTATGGGGCAAGGAAGACCGAAGTTGCAATATTCCGAAAAGTTACCGGTGCGAGCCAACGCGCTCGGTACCGTGGCCACAGTGGTACCCGTCGTGCGAATCCGGTTCCATTCCTGCGACCAGAAGAAGAAAAGCTTCTTCTCACTGCTCTTGGGGATGACTGGCCCGCCGAAGTTATAGCCGAAGTTGTTGAATTTCAGCGTGCTCACGGTGGATGAGAAGAAATTGCGCGAATCCAGATCGTCGTTGCGGACGAACTCGTAGGCTTCGCCATGATACTGCTCGGTGCCCGAGCGCATCTGAAGAAGAATCTGGCCGCCTGCACCTCGGCTGTACTCCGGCATATAGCCCGTGGTTACAATATTGATCTCACCGATGGCATCAATGCTGGGTGCGGCGACCATCGCCCCATTGGCGCGTGTCCGCGTGGAGGGCGACCCCTCGATCTGGAGATTGTTGGCGTCGCCGCGCATCCCGTTGACGTGCGTATCCTGTGTAGCGAACAGATTCATGGATTGAAAACTGTTGAAGGAGAAGGCTTGAATGACACCAGGCTGAAGCGCGAGGAGAGTGGCGAAGTTGCGGCCGTTGACAGGGATTTCTTGGATCTGGGTGTCGTTGATGACGCGGGAGACCCTGCCCTCCTCTGTCTGCACCGTTTGAGCACCCGATTGGACTGTGACTTCCTGCGTCATCTGGCCGACCTGCATCGTACAGGTCAACTGCACACTCTCTGCGGGGTCCAGGTGCACATTCGCGTCCGTGCAGCGTTGGAAACCTTCTTTCTCGGCGCTAACGTCATAGGTCCCCGCCGGAAGATTGAGCGCGACGTAGTAGCCGCTGTCATTGGTGGTGGTTCGAAAAGTCTGTCCGGTCTCCTTATTAGTGACCGTGATGTGCGCTTGGGGTATGACCGCGCCAGAACTGTCCATGATGACCCCGCTAATTTTCCCGAGCACTTGTGCCTGACCATAAAGGCTGGCGCCAAAAAAAAGATAGGCGGCCAGAAACAGCACACAACTCACTGTAAATCTCCACGCCCGCATTGTTACCTCCTTGGCTTCAGCAAGGCAGCGCCCCGCTGCGGTAACCCAACACCCCTCGACGACGGCTTGCTATCATTAGAGATGACCGTATGTCAAGGATGAATTTCGAGTATATTCTTTGTTATGGGTAATATCCCTTTCGGATTCTACCGTTTGAATTTCGCGGCATTGGATGACGTGCTGTAGATTAGCCTGGATTTTCGACTCATCAAGACGAAGATCGGTGTATTAATCCCCCGATTTCGAGCATCGGCGTGGGATGCAGATGCGAGGTGAAATTTCCAGATTGGGAAGGCAAAGGATCGACGCAGAGTGTCGACTGCCCCGGTGTTTTCAGTCAGGCGGCGACTTTTCGAGGTCTAGGAGAGTTTTTTCTGGGATCCGCACCCTAAGATGGGGGTTCATGCACAAACCCTCAGTCAATTCCTTTCGGGCTCCTTCACTCAGGGTTCCTGCTTTGGAAGCCAAGAGCAACCCCAGTTCAACGTGGGCTGCGGCCTGCTCGGGGTCAAGGGCGAGGGCTTGGCGCAATTCATTTTCGGCTTCGGCTTGCTGCCCCTGATGCGCCAGGGCAACGCCCAAGTTGAAATGGGCCGAAACAAACCCAGGGCTCGCTTTCAAAGCAGAGCGGAAGTAATTGATAGCGAGAGATTCCTGCCCCACACCGACCAAGGCATTTCCGAGGTTGTTCAATGCTTCCGGGAAATCGGGCTGACTTTCAACTGCGGCGCCAAACTCACGAAGGGCGCCGGGATGGTCGTTTTGCTGCCAGAGGACCCCGCCCAGGTTGTTATGCGCCTCTGGGTATGTAGGATCAATTGCGAGTGCGCTGCGAAACGCTTCTTTTGCCTCAGCAATGTCACCCGAATGCCAAAGCCCCACGCCGCGGTTGTTCTCTCCTTTGGCCCGAAGCAATTGCAGTTCTCGACGATAAAGCGATTGGGCGGCGTCAAATTGCTCGTGCGCGCGCTTTTTTTCCCCCATGCGAGCAAGTGCGGTGGCGAGGCCGTAGACGGCGTCCCAGCAATCCGGCTTCTTGCTGAGGACATATTGGAACTCTCCCGCAGCCTCTCGCCACGCGTGGCGGTGAAGGAAGACCTCCCCCAGGCCCCCCATGGCGTCAACATATGCCGGCTTCAGCTGGAGGGCGGCGCGAAAGTGGGCTTCCGCGCCGTCGAAATCCCCCTGCTGGAGGGCAATAAGTCCCAATCCGTAATAAGCTCCTGCCTCGTGCCGGTTCAGCTTAAGGGCCGCTTGGAGCTCTGTTGAGGCCGCCCCGAAGTCCCCCATGCGGAGAAGCATTTCTCCGAGCTCTAAGTGTCCCAGGGGATCGTCGGGAAGGACTGCCAGCGCTCGGCGGAAGTCTTGGGCGGCAACATGCCAAAGTGATTGCTGTGTGGCGATGATGCCCTTTTGATACCAGGCTTGAGCCGATCGCGCGTCAACTGCGATGGCCCTATCAAAGGCTTCCGAAGCGGCTTGGGTGTCAGGGATGGCCTCCAGCGCCAAGCCCAAAGAAACGTAAATTTCGGCGGAGGAAGGATTCTTCTGAACGGCTTGACGCGCCTCGAAAAGCCTGTTGAGGATCGAATCCAATTGTCCTTGGGAAGTCGTGGAAGCTAGACCCGAGGTCCCGGCCAGCGGCGTAAAATTGCGCGGCACGCTGCTGCCTTGCTGGCCAGCGACCAGAAGCCACAATAACAGCCCCAGGCCGAAGTATGTCCACATGAATCAGGATTCCGACTTCTCGGCGAATTGATACTCGCGATCCGCAGCAAGCCGTTCGTGGCGCTCGAGCCGGCCGCTCGGCCATCGAATTTCGACTTCGTCAGCGAAGGTCTTCTCGCCTAGACCGAAATGGATGCGAAAGTCGCTTGTCGAAATGTAGCTCCCTCCACTCCGCACCTCTCCCGTCTGTGTCTCGCCGCCGGCCGTCAAACGGACGCGAGCTCCAATAGCATTTCGGTTGAAGCCACTTCCCACTAGCTTCAGTCTCACCCAATGCGCTCGGGAGCTGTTCAACGGGGAATAAACGAACGGTTCCTCATCGATGTTGTTCACGACAATCGTCGGCTGTCGGCCATTGTCGAGGTAGGCGAACGCAGCGCCGCGGCTGCTCCGGGCTTCTCGGAAGCCGCTTTGATCGTCGGGCAATAGCGTGAACCGGCCGTCTCGCATATTGCGGAATAATTGATTGTGTTGACGATAGGAGTTCCCCGCTTTGTCAGCTTGGACGTAGATATGGCCGTTTGCGACGAAGAGATCCTGCCAGCCGTCATTGTCGAAATCCACGAATCCAGCTCCCCATTTGAGCTGTTTATATGCAGCCGAGCCGAGGCCCGCCTCGTAAGTTACATCATCGAATTGGCCGTTCTTGTTGTTATAAAGCGTGCTGAAGTCTTCGGAAAAGTTAGTTACGAAGATGTCCATCCAGCCATCGTTGTCGTAGTCGCCAGCCGCAATGCCCATGGATGATTGCGGGCGGCCATCCCTGCTCACCGCGCACCCAGCCTCCAATGCAATTTCTTCAAACGTCCCGTTCCCCTTGTTGTGCCAGAGGTAGTTGGGAGTGGAATCGTTTGCGACATAAGCGTCTAAATGTCCGTCGTTGTCGAAATCGCACCAAACCACGGAGAATCCATATGCGCGATCAGAATCGCGCACCCCCGCGTCGTTGCTAACTTCCCGAAACTTGCCGTGACCTTCATTGTGGTAGAGCAGATCCGGAAGCCCGGGGAGCCCCTGAGGTCCGCATGCGACTGGCACGCCGTGGTAAAGGCAGTAGCTCATCCCCCCGGGGGCTGGAATTCTTGTGCGGTCGAAATCTACGTAACGGGCGACATAGAGATCCAGGCGTCCGTCGCCGTCGAAATCGCCCCAGGCACATCCAGTACTCCAATTTCCTCCTTCGAGCCCCGCTTCCTTGGTCACGTTGGTGAATTTCCCATCACCATTGTTATGAAAAAGCGCGTTGGTTCCGAAATTGGTGATGAACACATCGGTGAACCCGTCCCCATCATAATCGGCCGCAGCGACGCCCATTCCCCAGCCAGTATTGACAAGGCCGCTCTCGATGGTCACGTCGGTAAAAGTCCCATCTCCATTGTTTCTAAACAGGTGACTGGAGGTCGGAGGCAAGGCAGGGTCGGCGAGAATCTGAAAAGTGGACCCATTCACGAACAAGACGTCTAGCCAACCGTCATTATTGTAGTCAAACAGCGCGAGCCCACTCCCTACAGTCTCGACCAAGTACTCCTTGGCTGGCGAGCCGCAGGTGTCGCGAAAGGTGGAGAGAAGCGTTCGCGAACCCGCGTCCCAAAACCAGGGAACAGGGGCAGGGATCGGAGGGGCCTTGTGAATTTTGAGAATGGCCGGGGCCAGACCATACCCAGATATGCCGCATCGACGAAGAAAGTCGCGTCGCCCAATCCCGACTCGCTGGTCGGAAAGGTGTCGGCCACGTCCCTTAGACTTGGAAGACCTCACGGGAGCATAATAGCCCAAGCCCCCACGCCAAGGCCAATCCAACTATACTCAGCTCATGGGTCATCCCCCCAAACCCCAACCGTCTTGGTGGCTAACTTGTAGATCTAGCCTTTAAGCCTAACAGCTATTGGGAAGTAAAGGACATCCGCGTGTCTCTGAAACTTCAAACGAAGGAAGACCTTGAAATAGAAGACCCGAAGTATAGTACATTAGGTGGAAACAATAAGGTCTGCTTCCAGGCGGGCCTCAGAGAATTCCTTGCGCGCAAACCAAGGTTAGCACAGGGATGCGCCCTATCCAAAGAAAAAGCCAATCCCATCAACAGCCCGAGCTTCGTCACAAAACAAGCGGCATTGTTTCATGTCCGCTGGGTGAGCCGCAATGATCTACACAGACCCGCTGTTTCTTGGCGTCACTCCGACAGGCGCCCGAACCTACTTAGCTGATAAACTGGTGTCTCTTGAGAAGCCATTCTTCAATGCTTGCGCTGGCCGGTTCAGTGTCGTAGAGGTTGCGATCAAAGCAGGACTTCCGCCCGAGAACATCTATGCCTCAGACCTCGGCCTTTTCTCGTCTATCATCGGATTCTTGGCCGACCCAGCGAAGAAGATGGATGATTTGGGCATCCGCATCCTGGACGCCGTGCTTGAGCCAAAAGGCATCACTGACGAATTGGACTTCGCAGCCCACGTCATGCTGATTCTGAAACTTAACCAGATGAAGCAGACGAACCTGCGGGGCTTCTACCTGCGTGAAGAGTTGCTTTCATCATGGAGCCGATGCCGCCAGACGATGCGGGAGCAATTGGAGACGTTGGTCCAAAACATCGCCGGCATTCATCACGAGATAGCCGACATTTGGGATGTTGTCCCTCGCGTTTCCCAGGAAGACGTGACCTTCTATGCCAGCGTCCCACATTAAGCTCGCGGCCATACGAAAATGTTCGCCGCTCCGAACCTCAAATGGAACGAGCCAGCCATCCCGGAATTCGATCCGAAGACTTTCCCCGTGCTGTTAGAGAAACTCGGGCGAGCTAACTGTCATGCTTTCCTCTGCCGACGCTGCGAATGGACGGAAGAAATCCCACCACCCTGGAAAAAAGTCTTCGGAAAGCCCGACGATCATCGAGCCCTCTGGATTATTTCCAACCGTTCGATGGACGCGCGCGCTGAGAACACAACAGGCTTCGGAGAGATCAGGAGGCTGCCGATCTACGACGACCACGAGATCACCCCCGCCTCGAAGTTCCAGGTCATCATGGTCGGCCCGCCGACGGCGCTCTATTACCGTGACCTGTTCGCCCACCGGCTCGGGACGACGACCGCCGATCGCGGATTCCTGCTGTTGCTCGATGGCCAGGTGATGACCGCCTTTGGCATCTTCATTCAGGACTTTCGCCAGTTCAGAACTAACTACCTGCCGGAGATGTTCGGGATCACAAGGTCAAGTAAACGCTACCACCGGCTTGGCATGCTGTTCATGTTGCTCCTGACCTCGGGCGAAATGAAAAAGCGCCTGTGCGACATCTTGAAGCTCTGGCGGCACGAGCCTCGCGGAATCCAGACAACTTCCATCATGGTCCACGAGGAAGGCAAGACCGACCGGGGAGTCTTGAAGGTGGTCTCACGCGAGACACTCGACGACGGCCGGTTCCGCATTATTTACGGAGGAGACTTCAGGAATGACAGCTTCGCCCACGTGGTATCCGGCCGGCTCAAGAAACACGGGGATCGGACTCGGGCTTAGTTGTGCAGCTTGAGCTTCCAGGAGCGTAGTCAGTTTCCGGAGATTCCGAATCTAGGGCCAAGTCGCGGCCGACAATTGTTTGCGAGTTGCCGACGATACAGAAGTTGAGCGACTTCGGTCTGCACAACGGCGTCAGGGGCGACCGATAGCTTTCGGCCCCTCTAGTAAATCGTTGCCGCACACCCGTCCTGGACAACTACCGAGTAGCCCGTGATCAGACCGGAACCCAGGCTAGCTAAGCCCAGTCGTGAGGCAAACGCCTAATATCATCGACTACGAGAAGGACTGAAACCTGCGCTAGAATCCTGGCAGAAGCGAGGGAGCATGACTGGCAGAGCAAGAGAAGAGAACGATATGCCGAATGTCCCAGACCCGGATTTCGTGGGCACTTTGTGTGAGATTTGGTTCGGCATCAACTACGCTGCATACCATCTGGCATATGTCCGCGTCTATTTACAGACTGCTGCTCTTCAAACCCATGTGGAAGAGATAAAACACCAAGAACAAGCGATTCGGGATCAAATGCAAACCGATGTGGTGATTTGCAGAACTCATCTAGCTGCCTTCTTTTGGCAGATTAACCATGTCTTCGAAGCGCTACGAACCGCCATCACCCGCGGACGGAAGGAGCATGGCAAGCTGAAGTATTTCTGGAAGTGGGAACAAGACTTAAAGAGAATTGAAGAAACTCCGCTTCGCCAAGAAATTAGTGCCTATCGCAACAAAGGGCATGAGATCCCGGCCATCATCGGCTGCGCGTGGGAAGGCAAAGGCGGCAGGTTTGTCCGGCATTTTTTACCAACAATCGACCGGCATGAGCCAAAAGAATCGACTGACATGAATACACAGTTGCAACTCTATTTTGAGTTTGTTGCTAACGTGTGGCTCTCTTTTGCACCCGGTGATTTCAAAGACAAATTTCCACGCAACTTCAGATTTCCTGTCACTGTCCCGCACTCGTTCATTGGAGAACTTCCACCTGAGCTAAAGTCGGTTCCACAACTAGAAGTCTTAATAGAGGCATACAAACGGGAAGATGAAAGCTCCAAAAAGGAGTGAGTGTTGAAATATCGCAATAGCGCTCACGCCTCCAGGCTCGGCCGTTCCTTGGCGAGTCGTCGGCAAGCCGGAAGTAATTCGGTTACTTTCGCATTTGCCGCAACCCAGGAGAAATCCAGAAACAGTCCTGAACTGCTTTGCAACCTAGCCTTTGGTGTCTGGAACCTTAGGCTGCCACAATTCGATCGGATTTCCCTCAGGGTCATGCAGGCGGGCGAACCGACCGTAGGGATGAGACTGCGGGTCAATCTTGACCGCGATTCCCGCACCTTGAAGCTGGGCCGCCATTTTGTCGAGATTCCGGACTCGAAAGTTCACCATCCATGACTTGTGGGCATCTCCGAAATAGTCGCTCGTCTCGGGAAAAGGACTGAAGGCGGTCGGTCCGGCCTCTTGCTGCCAAACGGAATCCTCGGAGCTCGATGGTGTGAGCGAGATCCCCAGGTGTTGCTGGTACCAACGCCCCAATGTTTTCGGATCGTGAGCTCGGAAGAACAGTCCTCCAATACCCGTCACTTTTTCCATTTCCGTTCCTCCAGCGATCCCATCACGAACAGCGGCCCGCGCAGGGGGAGGGGAGACCTTTGGCTGTATGGCTGTCTGCGCAGCGATGCCGATTTGGTTCCGACTCCAGATGGAGTTTGACCCGAAAGCAAATGACAGGGTTCGAAGCAGTTGGCGTCTTTGAAAACGCATCCCGCCCTCCTTTTGAGAGGAGCACGACTCGATCTACTATACCTGCGCAAACGGGTCTCTGGGAAGCGTAAAGAATGGGGTTCTGGGCGAGTTGTCGGCCACTCGGAAATTGGCCCGAAACGGTATCTGGGAAATAGATCCTGCCTTGTCGGCAAGGGGCGGCCTTTTCCGCCCCTTTGGCCAGTAGCTCATCGCAGTCAGCAGACACCCTCCGGTTCAATTCCCATCTTGTCGTTGACGGCGTGTAGAAGCCTCTGTTTGCAACCCAAGTATCTT
>QHZN01000196.1 GCA_003225365.1 Acidobacteriota bacterium | reverse complement strand
GGCGATCGCCAAAGCCTACACCGACGACATCTTTACCGACGAAATCAACCCGCCGCCCACACCCTCCAAAATCCAATAAAAGTTCCCGCATCGATTGCAAGACGGTAATCGGCTGACGCTTACGAATGAACTACAGATTGCGGATTTTGTCTGAGGCCGAGTCCGACCTGCGAGAGGCCTACCACTGGTACCAGGAACGGCGTCATGGTCTGGGGGCCGAGTTTATTGGCGCCGTTGAAGCCTACCTAGGTTCCATCCAAATCCGCCCATTGGCTTTCCTGTCGTTCTTGAGAAAGTCCGCCGGGCTCTGCTTAGAAGATTTCCTTACGGAATTTTCTACGTGCTGGAGCAAGACACAGTTACGGCCCTTGCTTGCTTCCATGCCAAGCGTGACCCCGGCCAGATTCAGCGCCGTCTCTACGCAACCTGCCGTCCATGACGGTTAGGAAATGCCCCGTGCTCGCTCACGGCAAAGCGGGCGGCTTCACCGCAATTGGCTCGCCCGCAAAAAGCGTTGGCGCGCCTACGGCGAAAGCGGCTTTGTTGTAAGCGGCCACGTCGCTCTGAATCAGGTCGTTGTATTTCTTGAGATAATCGGTGAGCTGCTTTTCGAGCTCTTCGATCCGCTCCTTCTCGAGCGGCGTGGGCGCTTCGCCATACGCGAAGCCGAGCCGACGCGCCATACCTTCGAGCTTCCCATGAAAGTCCGCCAGCTCGTGGATGTCGTCTTCGGCGACGTCGTGCTGGACTTTCGACCCGTAGATTTCATCCTTGAGGTTTTTGAGCTTTTCTCCGAGCAGCCGCGCCTGGGAGAGGAGCGCGCCATAACGCGACTTATTGTCCTCGCTTCCGCCCTCGACGGTCCTTTGGAAAGCGGTGATTTGTTTCTGCATACCGTCCAGCCGGTTGAGCGTTTCATTTAGTGCGTTGACTTGGTTCCGCATCACCAGCGCCTCCCGGGTTTGCGCTTCAAACTCCGACTCCGGGATTTTCAGATTCGGGTCATAGTGGACTTCGGCGGTTGTTTCCTGGGTCTCGCCTTTGACCGTAACCGCGATGTGATAAGTCCCGGTCAGGACGCGCGGGCCGTTGTTGCCTCCAAAGAACTCCAGGAATTCACTCTGCGGCGGCCTTTCGAAATTGAGCTGCGTCGGCCCGTCATATCGCATCCCCCATACGTAACGGTTCACGCCCGCCTCCGACGGCCCATAGACGGTAGCCACAGGATTGTTCTTCGAGTCGGTGATGACGATCTTGACCGGCGTCCGTCGAGGACCACCCTCCGGCGGCGCCTTGGGTGTTTCAATCTTCGATTTTAGGTAGTAATCAATCAAAACGCCCTCTGGCGCGTTCGGTGCTGAATACTCCGCTCCTCCACCGCCAAAACCGCCCCAGTGATGGAACTGGGTTCCCGGCGCGGCGCTGAACAAGTGGAAGTCGCTCGCGGGAATCTTGGCGTCCATCTCTTCGAGCGGCCGGAGGTTGTCGAGGACGAACAAGCCTCGGCCATGCGTTGCGACCACCAAGTCGTGTTGCTTCTTCGCGAACATCAGGTCATAGACGGGAACCGTTGGGAAGTTAGCCTTAAGCTCTTGCCAGTGGCCGCCGGCATCGCCCGAGTAATAGAGCCCGCGGTCGGTGCCGAGGATCAGCAGTCCGGGCTTGTTCGGATCCTCGCGAACCACGCGGGCCGTGAAGTCGTTGGGCAGTCCTTCGGTGATGGGCGTCCACGAGTGGCCGTAGTCGGAGGTCTTATAAACGTGCGGCCGGCGGTCGTCGAGCATGTGAGCGTCGTAGGCCAAGTAAGCGGTGCCGGCGTCTGTAGGGGAGACGCCGATTTGATAGACGCGCGCCCACTCGGGGGCGCCCGGAATGTGCGCAGTCACATTCGTCCAGTTCTTTCCCCCGTCGCGTGTTACATGCACCAAGCCGTCGTCGCTTCCCACCCAAATAACATTCGGGTTGCTCGGCGCGAGCGTGATGCACATGATGGTGTCGTAATCCTCAGCGCTGCTGATGTCGTGCTGAACAGGCCCTCCGGCGATTTCCTGCTTGGTCTTATCGTTGCGCGTCAGGTCGGGGCTGATCGGCGTCCACGTCTTGCCGCCGTCGGTGGACTTAAAGAGCACATTCGCGCCCAGGTAAACTTCATTCGCTTCGGTCAGCGAGACGGCGATGGGCGAGGTCCAGTTGAAGCGGTACTTCAGGTCCGCGGGTTTTTCCTCTTCGGGCGAACCCAGATAAGGCCGGATGAATTTCGACAGGTGCGTCTTCTGGTCGAGCCGTACGATCGAACCATCCTGCGAATCCGAATAGATGATGTCGGGGTCGCTCGGCGCGGGCACCGAGTACTCGCCGTCGCCGCCCACGACCGTGTGCCAGTTGCGGCCCGTGACGCTGCGGCCCGCCAGGTCGCTGGAGGGCCCGCACCAGGCGCTGTTGTCCTGCAAGCCGCCGCAGAGGTTGTACGGTTCATGGCTGTCCGCGGCCACCTGATAGAACTGCCCGACGGGAAGCGTGTTCATGAACCGCCAGTTCTTGCCGCCGTCGGCGGTCAGAAAAACGCCGCCGTCGTTGCCCTGAATCATGCGCTCCGGGTTCTTGGGGTCAATCCAAAGCGCGTGATGGTCGGAATGAACTCCGCGGTCGGCCGGGTGGAACGTCTTGCCGCCGTCGTCGGATTCGAGCAGGTTGAAGGAAAGGAAATAAACCTTGTTCTCATCCGCGGGCGAAACGACCAAGCGCGAAAAGTAAAACGGCCGCACATCGAGCGCGTGGCTGCCGTTCACGTCCGTCCAGTGGTCGCCGAGGTCGAGCGTCTGCCACAGCATCCCGGTCTTGGCGGCGATGACAGCGTAAATGTGCTGCGGGTTCGAGGGAGCGATAGCGAGCCCGATGCGGCCATAAGGGCCTTTCGGCAACCCTTCAGTCAGTTTTTTCCAGGTGTCGCCGCCGTCGGTGGAGCGATAGATGCCGCTCGTCTCGCCGCCGTCCTCGAGCGTCCAGGGAAACCGGCGAGCATGCCACATCGCGGCAAAAAGAACCTTGGGGTTGTTCGGTGGCATGGCCATATCGGCGACGCCCGTCTGATCGTCCACGAAGAGAACTTTACTCCAGGTCTTGCCGCCGTCTTTGGTGCGATAAACGCCCCGATCGGGGTTTGGGCCCCACGCGTGGCCGAGCGCGCCGACGAAGACCGTGTTCGGATCGGTGGGGTCAACCAAGATTCCCGCGATCTGTCCGACGTTGGCGAGCCCCATGAGCTTCCACGACTGGCCGCCGTCCGGCGAGAAATAGACGCCTCGGCCGTCAATCACATCATTGCGGATTTTCGACTCGCCCGTACCCACCCACACCCAGTCCGAGTTCTGGGGCGCGAGCGCGATAGCGCCGATCGAGGACGTACTCTCGCGCTCGAAGATGGGCTTCCAACTGAGACCGCCGTCCGTGCTCTTGAAAACCCCGCCCCCCGCCGCGCCGGCGTAATAAACACTGGGGTTTCCTTGCACGCCTACGACTGAGGCCACTCGGCCGCCCGCCACGGCAGGGCCGATGTTCCGGAACTTGAGGTTCTTGAAAATGTCCTTGCTGTCCGTGCTCGCGGAAGGGGCTTCCTCTTCCTGGCCTGCCGGCTCAGGCAGGCCCCACACCCCGGGCGCAATTGCAAAGAGAATCGTCAATGCGGCGAGGACCAGGCACGACTTTTTCATCGCAGCACTCCTTTTTTACTTGGAAAAATATCGCTGGGGCCGAAGGCCTTCGGCCCCTGCCAAAGCTTAAACTTCGGGGATTCCCAAATCTTTAGAACCCAGAGGCGACATCTTCGCCTCGGGCGCGTATTCCTCGAGAAGGTCCAGAGCGATTCGGGCGCGGTGGACCCGCTCGCGCCCCATGCGCACTGCCGTATCCTCCAAGTGCGCGCCGGAAGGATAGATATCCGGCGCATTGCGCAGTCCGAACTTGAAATAGATGGGGGCCGCAACCTGGACCAGTCGTGGCATCTCGTAATAGCGCACAAACCCGCCGAAATTGTCCGGGACTTCGATGTACATATCTATCGGGAGGTCCACCGCCATGCGGATGGCCCCGATTTGCGCGGGGTTTAGGTCGGTCGGAATGTTGAGCGTTGAAACTCCGGCGCGTTCGAAAATTTTTGCGGTGGCGGGGTTGGCAGCCGGAAGAGTGACAGAGCTTTTAAGGACCAGGTTTCTGGGGAGTTCACCCTTCTGCTTCATCTCGTGGAGCACCCAGATTAAACCCAGGTCGGCGGGCAACACGCTGCGGATGCCGAGAGCGCAGGCGCGGCGAACGTCCTCGACGGCGTAAACGAGTTGATCGGCGCCGCGGTGCTGCCAGCCAATGACTTTGCCGGCGACGCTCAGCGCTTGCCCGCCCGTCTCAAACGGCGCGCGCGGGCCGACGAACAGGCACACTTCAATCCGGTGCTCCGCGCCGATACGCGCCATCTCCGAAATCTCGGAGCGCTGAAGAAGCATTATCCCGCTCCCCTGGCTCACGCGGTGGATGGGGACTTTCAGTTCTTTTGCCGCCTCGAGCACCTCGCGGAAGACTCGCGGCCCTTCGACGCTTGGAATTTCGATCCGGTATTGACCGCCGTCGGGGAATTTTTTCTTGCTCGGCTCGAGGGCGTGATTGTCTTCGGTGGGGAGCTTGAGTTTGGCGAGAAATTGCTGGGTCTTTTTCATGGCTTCTCCAACCCCGCTGCCGACTTAAGAGGGTCGCACCCACACCGAAGCGCACAAGGTGGGCAGACCCTCTAGCCTACTGATCCTTAGGGACCACATACTCGTCCATGTAACTCCGGAGCTTGTCGCGGTGGCCTTTCCGATACGTTGCGTAATCGCGCGCGATCCCGGCGTCCGCGCGCGTGAGCAGCACATAGGGCTCCAACAGTCCCTCGTCATTCAGTTTCACGAGCGTGGCCAGCGACGGGTCGAGGGAAGGGATCTTGCCCGCTTTCATATCCCTGCTCACGCCTTCCGCAACTTTTCGCAAGGCAGCGGCTTCCTCGGGCAAAGAATGGCGGTATTCCTTTTCGTCAGGATAGGCTTTCGCGAACAGGTCCCTTTTCCAGTCGGCACAAGTTATTTCATACACCAGCCAATGGAGTGTTCCATCGTTCTGGGTGATCGATTTCGCATCGATGGTAATGTTGGGCGTGCCGTTCTTCACGCTAACCTGATGGGGTGACTGGATCACCGGAGGAGTCAGCCTCACCCGCTTCGCTTGGGCCCACGCCGCCAGCCCTCGCCAGGCCGTGCGATTATAGGGCTCCGCGATTACCGCCTCGATGTACTTGGCGCGTGCCTCGCCGGACTCGCCTTTACCCATCAGGGCATCGCCCCAGTATCGGTAGGCGGTCTCGCGGTCGGGAGCGATCTGGACTGCGCGTTCGAACCATTCTCCCGCTTGGTCCATCTGCTTGAGCTTGAAATACCCGTCGCCGGTGAACAGGGCAGCTTCATATTGCTTCGGATCGAGGATCAGCGCCCGGCCGTAAGCCGCCTTGGCCTTTTCAAAATCCCCCTTTGCAAACTCAGCCTCGCCTTCGCCCATGGCGTCCTCAACATCCTTCCGTTCCGAAAAGGGGCTTATATTGCCGTCAGGGGGAAGCTGATCGAGCAGGACTTGGGTCAGCGGGCTGCGGTCGCCCAGCTCCTTGGCGCGTTCGAGAACGGCTCGGGCCCGGACCCGCTCCTTCCGGCGGGCCTCGGGATCCTCGAGGGTGGCGGCATTGGCTACAATGCAGACTC
Organism: Acidobacteriota bacterium; assembly: GCA_003225365.1. GTDB lineage: Bacteria > Acidobacteriota > Terriglobia > UBA7540 > UBA7540 > Gp13-AA74. The sequence continues at coordinate 2,171 of QHZN01000196.1, read as the reverse complement.
CCAGGCGCGCGAGCACCGCGGCATCAGTGGGTTTTTGTTTTGTAAGATTCTCCAGGATAGGAAGTGCGTCAAGCAACTTGTACTGTTCGACGAGTTGAAAGGCTCGGGAACGCTCGGCGTCGTAATTCTGGGTCTCCTGCGCAGGCCCAAAGGAGGGAGTACCCGTGAAGGTTACAGCAAAGAGCGCCAACACTGCGTATGGCAGCGCGAGGCTCCGGTCGAAGCGGCGCGAGTCGTTCTTACGCTTAGGCATTTTGGTTCTCCCCACTTCGCTATAACCCCCACCCAAACGCAACAGCGTCGGGCCGCGTCCCCGGAGCGTGGGAGGTTGCGGGGTCCGACGGCGCGCTTGAAATCCATCCTTCTTCAGGCACGGCATGGAATCCAATAGATGAATTGGTGGACTCGCGTCAAGTCCTTCGAGACGATGGAGGCCGAAAGTCCAAACTTGACCGAGTTCGCCACGAGCATCGCGTCCTCAAAATCGTTTGCGGCCATGACGGCAAGCACGGGGCCGAAGATTTCTTCCTGGGCGATGCGCATCTCGGATGTAACGCCGGCAAAAATAGTGGGCTCGATGAAATAGCCTTTGTCATAGGCGCCGCCGCCGAGACGCTTTCCTCCGCAAAGCAAGCGCGCGCCTTCTTGCTTTCCGATTTCGATGTATTTCAAGTCCGTCTCGAGTTGCGCGGCGTCCACCGCCGGGCCCATGTCCACGCCCGCTTCGAGTCCGTTCCCGATTTTGAGCTTCTTCGTTTTTGCCAAAAGTTTTTCGATCAACGGCTCCGCAATCGCCTTTTCGATGATGGCGCGGCTCGAAGCTGTACACTTCTGACCCGTCGAAAAGAATGCTCCGTTAACCAGGATGTCGGCGGCGTAGTCCAGGTCCGCGTCTCGCAAAACGACCGTCGGGTTCTTGCCGCCCATTTCCAACTGTAGACGAATCCTGCGCCCGCCAAGTTTCTCGTGGAGCCGTTTTCCGACTTCGCAGGAACCCGTAAACGAGAGCGCTCGGACGTGTCGGTTTTCGGCGAGCGCATTCCCAGCCGCGCCGCCGCTTCCGGTGACGTAGTTGAGGACGCCGGCCGGAATCCCGGCTTCATGGAGCGCTTCGACCAGACGATAGGCGCTCAACGGCGCGAGCGACGCAGGCTTGATCACGACGGCGTTGCCGGTCACGAGCGCTGGCGCCATTTTCCAGGCCGGGATGGCGCTCGGAAAATTCCACGGTGTCACCAGCCCCACCACGCCCAGGGGCTTCCGCACGGTGTAGCAGAAAACATTTTCTCGCTCGGAGGGAATCTGGTAGCTGAAGGAGCGCGCGCCTTCACCGCCGAAATAGCGGAAGATGTTGATGGCCCGCTTGACCTCGCCCTTGGCTTCGGAAAGGGTCTTTCCCTCTTCGCGCGTCATCTCTTCGCCGAGCTTTGCGAGCCGGCCTTCGAGAATCTCCGCCGCCTTGAACAGATACTCTCCGCGCCGAGGCGCCGGCACCGCCGCCCACGCCGGCTGGGCTTTGGCAGCCGCATCCGAGGCTGCCTCCACGTCCTCGGGGCCCGAAGCCTGAAAGAGCCCCACCACTTCGTCGGTGTTGGCAGGATTGATGTTGGCGAAGGTCTTTCCGTTGCGGGCCGGAACCCACTCGCCTGCGATATAATTATTGAAACCTTCGGACATCGGTTCCCCGGCCCCTCGCTCGAGCCGCCACTTCCGGAAGGCGGCCATTATGGGAACTTGCCGCCTCAGGTGTCAAGGGAGCCTCTAGGGGCGGTCCGACGTGTCCGCCCAGCTAGGGGCGCACATATGTGGGCGCACCCCGATGCATCGGGGCGCCCCTACGTTCAACCGAGCGTCCGAATACGCTCTGTCCGCTCGTCGGGAGGAGACATCAGCGCCACCGCGTATTGAAAGCCGCCCAGACACCTGCGGGCGACCGCGAGACTCTGGTAGAAATCGTTATAGCGGAAACCCGTCTCGCCTCGCCACATCGGGAATACGGAACAACCCTTCACCCATTTATTGTAAACCGCGCTGATGTCGAGATACGTGTCGGGCAGGAAATTGGTGACGTCCTCCCAGTTTTCGGCAAAGACGAGCTTCGCGACCGAATGCGCGGGGAGCGCTCGCTCGAGCGAGGCGAGGCCGGCGTAAAAAATCGCGTCGCGCACGAG
>QHZN01000228.1 GCA_003225365.1 Acidobacteriota bacterium | reverse complement strand
TTACCGGAGCTCTTCGACGGGCTGGACGGCGGGGGCGGGCACGGGCTGGCTGTTGGCTTCGCCCACCTCGAGGGTGCGATAAAGTGCCCGCGAGACCTGCGCGCCGAAAAGCGTCACTGCAGAAGAAGCGTAGGCCCAGGTCATCAAAGCCACCACCACACCGATGGAGCCGTAGACGTGGCGATAATTGAAGTAAGGCAGTAGAAGCGTGAATAGTGACCTCGCCGCTCCCCAGAATAACGCGGTCAGCAGGGCGCTCGGGATGACTTGGCGGAACCTCATCGGCCGGTTCGGGAGCCGCTCGAACAGCACCACAAACATCGCGACGGTTGTCCCGAACGTCAGCACGCCCGCCAGCATGTGATAGCCCAGGTCGAGAGGGCCGCTGGCGGGGTGTACCGCTTTCAGGCGCGTCCACTGGTTGGCGCTTTGATTGAAACCGACCAGCGCCGAGGTGATGAAGATCAACGAAACGGCGATGAATGTCATCTCCAAACTGAGCAGGTGCCGGCGCCACCAGGGGCGGTCCTGTTTAACGTCCCAGGCGCGGTTGAGGGCTTTCTCGAGCGGCAGGAAAACGCCGGACGAACTCCACCAAAGCAGCAGAATCGAAATCGTGCTGAGGCGCCCGAAAGATTTCGAAATCGAGACCAGGTTCCGCATGATGAAGTCCGGCCTCATGGGCAGGTAGTTTTCGAGCACCACCGCCAGCCGCCCGCTCAGCTCGTATTGGCGAATGTAAATGCTGCTCAGGCTCAGGACCAGCAGCATCAGTGGAAAAATGGAGAGCAGCAGGTAATAGGCGATGGAGGCCGAGACCGTGAGCGAGTCTTCCGCGAAAAAGCGTTGGAGAGAATCGTAGAGCGCCTGCCGGATGTGCTCCCAGCGCTGGCGCCAGGCGCCGTACTTTTTCGGCCCGTAGCGATAGAGCATGAGGATCCGAGTCGCGGGTGCGCGTCCTGCTATGCGGGCCGCCCGCCGCCTGACCCCTAGCGCCGTTCGCACCTGCCTGCGGCAGGCAGGCTGTTTCTAAACAACTCTGGTCCAAGCGGCCAACTGCGTCCGGTGTCCCCGTCCCGCCCCGCGGGACGGCGAATCGGCACATCAAGTAGGAACGGCACTAGCTTATAATAATTCGCGCCGCGCCGCCGGTTTTGTTTCGCCCATTGAAGAGACGCGGTCCAAACCTTTCATCCCGCTATTTTGCAGGCCCGTTTGTCGCCGATTTCAGCGTCGCCGTGATGGCGCCGATGGAAATCGCCATCTTAACCTTTAGAGGATAGTGCCGCTCGTCGTCGCTGATCCAGACCCACATCCGTCCCTTGCGTTTGTAGAAGTCGCTGAAGACTCTTGGTTCCAAACGAAATGCCGCGAGCGTGCCGAGTCCGGTCTGGACCGGCTCGCGGGCCTGGACCTCGACGGCAATGTCATAGGTTTTCCCCCCGTCGTTGAGGGGCACGTGAAAGGTTTGCCCGACTCGTAGGGGCTGGCGGCGGACGTAGTGAAACGCCGAGACCACGTCCTGGACGCAAGGCGGAATGGGGTTTTCCGCGTGCCTTGACGAGCCTTGGGGGTGGGACGTATCGCGTTCGGTTAAAACCGCCATATGCCGCGCTCCGTCAAAGACGAGGTCGAAATCGCGATGGCGGGACCCTTCATTGATATTCTTCGTGATGTGTTGGGAACAGACGGCGTCGGGAGTGAAGGTGGAGTCAAACCGGTCCTCGACGTCAAACAAGAGCGAAGCGAAACCCTGCGAGCGCGCGACAGCGCGCGCGTGGAGGTCGTCCCCCGGCTGGCCGCCGGCGTTCCCGAGCGTCGCCGTTACTCTGCCGGCGTCAAAAATGGACCAGGTGACGTCGTAAGAGAGGGTCTCCTGGGGTTCAGGAGGGGCGGGCGCGGGCGACTGTGCCGAGGCCAGCACGGTCGCCATCAGACCCGCCAGGAGATTGCCGAGAATTCGAGTACGCATCCCTGTTCTTTAGACGCCTAAGTCGCCCCGAAGTGTGCCTACCATCAATTTAGCTCAAGCGCATTTTAACCGCCAGAAAAAGCATCACCAGCGCGTAGCCGAGCGCCGCTTCGTATTCGCGGTTTTTCAGATAGCGCGCCCAGCGGAATCCCATGCCGGTCGCCGGCCCTTCCCGGCGTTTCAGCAAGGTGGGAAAAAATAGCGGCACCGAGGCGGCATAGCACTCGAAAGTTTGGGCGAATTGGCTGTGAAGCATTGCTTCCTCGCGCTGGATGACCGGCCCGTAAATCAGTGCGTAGAGAATCAGAAACGCCGCCGCCAGCGGCCACGAGCCGCCCGCCAGGGCAAGCCCCGCGCCCATGACGAAGCTTCCAAGGTAAAGAGGGTTGCGCGTGTACCCGTAGGGCCCGGCGGTCGCGAGCTCGCGGTTTTTTTCCAGGTATCCGGCGGCAGCGCCTCGCACTAGAAGCCCCGCCAGCGCCACCAAACCCCCGACAGCCAGGAGCCTCGCCGTCGGCCGCGACCAGACGAGAAATCCGGCTCCCAACGCGAAGCCGAGTGGCACTCTCCAACGCGCTGCCCAGGCCGCGTAGCTCAGATTCATAACCTTCCGTCGAATAGGGAGCGGCGATCGGCCCCGGCCCAGCGCCGTCGGGGATTGCCGTTACATCCCCCGCCCTCTCGCCAACCGCTCGCGCACTGCGGCGAGCACGCTTTCGACCTTCACCCCTCTCAGGTAATTCTTGCCGCCCATTCCGATACCCGAGATTGGAGTTTTTCCCGGAACCACCACAATATCGTCAGGCGAAAACGGGCCATTCCGCTCCGGGGTGTTGAGCGGATCCCGGCCGCTGAAGATCGCGACGACCGGCGCCCCCACTGCTGCGGCCAAGTGCATGGGGCCTGTGTCACCGCTCACAACCAGGCGCGCCCGCCGCGCCAGGGCGATAAACTCGAGGAGCATCGAAGGAAAGTAATGCGCGCGCTCGGACCCGGCTGCCCTGAGGATATATTCGATTTCACTCTCTTCGCCCTTACCACCGGTTACGAGAATTGCTTCGGTAATTTCGAGCGCGGCCCGGCGGATCAGTTCGGCGAAGTCGTCCGGTGGCCAGCGCTTTGATGTCCAGCCTCCGCCCGGGTTTAAAATAATGAAATCTTTAACGCCCAGCCGAGCGAGCCGGGAAGCAACCTCCCGCTCCACGCGTTCGCTCGCGGGGAGAGGGAACTTCCATGGCCCGGGAGCGGGGCGTGCGCCGAGCCGCTCCGCCAGCGCCAGGTTCATCTCGATGATGTGCCGCCGGCCGCGCGGCGCTACGCGCTCTGTGTAGAACAGGCTGGCAAGCGGCTCGCGCAGCCAGTATTCCGAAAACCCCACGCGCTCTCGCGAGCGGCTGAGCCGCGCGACCACAGCCGATTTCAGGAGGCCCTGAAAGTCAACCGCCGCATCGTATTCGGACGCTCGCAGCGCCCCAAGCCCCCGCAGCAGGTTCTCGGCGGCCACGGCGAAACGCGCCCCATCCGAAACGCCCAGGGTGTCGAGCTTCACGACGTGCTGCACGTAAACATTGCCCTCGAGGAGCGGCGCGAAGCGGGACTCAACCGCCCAATGAATTTCCGCGCCGGTTTCTCCGAGCGCCGCCACCGCGGGCAACGCGTGCACGATGTCGCCGATGGAGCTTAACCGAATGACGAGAAACCGGCTCACTTAAGCCATTTTGACCGTTTCGCCCCGGTTCGACAAGCGCTGGGGAGGGCATCACATCGACCCTTTCCAGCGGCGCAAGATTTCGGCGAGCAAGTCGCGCGTCGAGTGGTTTTTCGCGTCGCCGACGATTCGGACGGCACCGCCCAACTCGCGCATCACCTCGCGCTCGGGAACGTTGGCTTGGGTATAGTCCGTGCCTTTGCAATGGACGTCGGGGCCGAGCTCGCGCAGGAGGTTTTCGACGGTGGGCTCGTCGAACCGGACCACGTAATCCACGGCGGCGAGCGCGGCGACGAGTTCCGCGCGCGCCTCGGCCGCAAGGATCGGCCGCCCGCGCCCTTTGAGCTCGCGCACGGAAGCGTCGCCATTGACGCCGACCACCAAAACGTCAGCCTCCGCCTTCGCGGCTTCGAGATACCGCACGTGGCCGACGTGCAGAAGGTCGAAGCAGCCGTTGGCGAAAGCGATGCGTCGTCGCTCGTGGCGGAGGCGTGCGCCCAAAGCCTTGAGCTCGCCGCGCGGGATGATTTTGCCGGATTCGCTCACGCGTTGCGGATGGCCTCCGCGATTTCGGAAGCTTTGATGGTGGCGGTGCCGCGCTTCATGACCGCGAGCCCCGCGGCCGAGTTCGCGATCTGAGCGGCGTGGAAAAAGTCGGCACCTGCTGCGAGCGCCAGCGTGAACGCCGCGATCACCGTGTCCCCGGCGCCCGTCACGTCCACGGCCTCCTCCGACCCCAAGATGCGGAGCCAGGCGGGTTTCCGGCCGCGCTCGAACAGCACCATGCCGTCGCGGCCGCGCGTCGCGAGGAGCGCTCTGAGCTTCATCCGCCTGAGCGCCCGGCGGCCCAAACGCTCGAGCGCCGAAGGATCGTTCCCGACTTTCGCCCCCAACGCCTCTTCCAGTTCCGGCTCGTTCGGGGTGGCGGCGGTAAAGCCCGAGTAGCCGAGCAAGTGGAAGCGAGAATCGAGCGTCGTCACGAGCCCCCGGCGCGCGGCGCGGCGAAGGAGCGGCCTGAGGTCGCTTGGGTCGGCGGCGCCATAGCCGTAATCGGAGACAAGCAACCCTCGCGCCGCTGGCACCAGCGGCAAAAGGCTCCGCACCAGACGCGCGCGTGCGGCGCCCTTCAAGCCCTCGGCGGGATCGCGGTCGAGCCGCACGATTTGCTGTCGCTGCCCATGCGAAAGGCCGCCCAACAGCCGCGATTTCGTCGGCGTCTGGTAGCCGGGCAGGTGAAGGATGTTGCGCGTCGAAAGTCCTTTATGCCTGAAGTATCCGACCAGCGCCGCGCCGGGCTCGTCCGCGCCCACCGCGCCCGCCAACACAACCTCGGCTCCAAGCTCCAGCAGATTGTTTGCGGCGTTCCCGCCTCCGCCGGGGACGATCTGCCGCTCGCGCTGCTTCAGAATCAAGACCGGAGCTTCGCGGGAAACGCGCACAATCTCGCCGTAGATGTATTCGTCGGCGACCAAGTCCGCCAGCACCAGGATGCGCTGGCCGGAAAAGCGCGCGAGGAGGCGGGCGAGCTCAGCGCGGTCGGAAGCCGTAATTTTCATTGGTCTTTCAGTCCAGGGTCTTTCAGTCTTCTGACTCGCAGGCTCTTTGACTTCAAGACTCCTTGTCTCGTTTCAGCGACGATTCTCTCCGCTGCTTCGAGCAGATTCTCGGCCACCCAATCCGGCTGCCCTTCGACATGCTCATGGCCCTGAGCGAAGTCGAAGGGGTTCACCCACTCTGCTCGACGGTATTCGTAATTTCCTTTGCCATAGCCCGTGAGGACCAGCACGGTCCGCGCCCTCGCCCTAGAGCCCATTTCGATGTCGCGCGCGCTGTCTCCGACGACGTAGGCCGAGCCGAGATCCAGGCCGAGGTCCGCCGCCGCTTGCTGGAGCATCCCGGTCTCGGGTTTCCGGCACGCGCAAACCTTCCGATACGCCGGCAGGCGGGCGTTCGGATGGTGTGGGCAATAATAAAATGCGTCCACCTGCGCGCCCTGGGAAGCGAGCTCCTCGCGAATTCGTTCGTGGACGCGGTGGACGAGCTGTTCGGGGAAGTAGCCCTGCCCGACGCCCGATTGGTTGGTCACTACGACCACCGCCATCCCGGCTTCGTTCAACTTTCGTACCGCGGGAGCGGCCCAAGGGAACAGCCGCAGACGGTCAATGTGGTTGACGTAACCCACCTCTTCTGAAATCGTGCCGTCGCGGTCAAGGAAAACCACCGAGCGCGGTTCGACTTCGCTCAGGGACAGCGAGCGAGGCGGAGCGGTGAGCGATGAGTCGAAGGGAAGTCCTGCCCTAGACCCGTCAACGGAGTGGGCGGAGTCGGGAGTGGGCCCCGCCAACTGACGGGTTCTTGTCATGCTCCGCCCCGCATCGTTTGCTACGGGGCTTCGCCGAACGGAATTTTTCTTTCGGGTACTCATCACACATTTGATTTAAGCCCTGCACCATGCGGTGCAGGGCTTGGCTTAGGATGCCCAGCGAAGGGCTCGCCCTGCCTGTCGGCCGGGCAGGCAGGGATGACAGCCTCGCAAGAGTTTTTCATCGGCTTGTCAGGGAGCCGCCGATGATTCGCGCGCGAGTTCGAGGGCTACTCGGTGCACGTCTTCCGCCGTCACGCCGCGCATGCAACGGAAATCGATGGGGCAGACGCGCAAGCCGCAGGGGCTGCACTCGACCTGAGCCTTCACCACGCGCGCACGGGGGCTTAAGGGCCCGGTGGCGCGCTCGTCCGTGGAGCCGAAAATTGAGACCAGCGGCAAGGCCAGCCCCGCCGCCACGTGCATCGGCCCGGAATCGTTGGTGATCAGCAGGCGGCACTGGCCGAGGAGCGCCATCAATTGCCGCAGCGAAGTTTGGCCCGCCACCACGAGCGGCGAGTGCTGCATGGCCTGCGCGATTTGTTCCGCCAAAGGCTTTTCGCCGGCCGTGCCGAAGATTAGCACATCCGCGCCAAGCGCCCCAACCAGGCGGTCCGCGAGCGCCGCAAAACGTTCCGGCAGCCAGCGCTTGGCCGGCCCGAACGACGCGCCGGGATGAATACCCACCAGGTACCGCGGCCCGCCGAGACCGAGCGCGTTCAGTTGCCGCTCCGCCCAACTGCGCTCGGCGTCGGTCAGCTTCAGCATCGGCTCGTCCCAGGAGCGCGCCGGGTTGGGTGTGGCGATGATTCCTGCCCGAAAGAGAAGCTGGAGATAGTAATACGCCTGATGGCTATAAGCAGCGCGGGGCGGAAGGCTGACGGCGTCCGTGAGCAGCGGGCTCCGGCCGTCGCGCGCATAGCCGATTCGCACCGCGATGCCGGCGCGCCAAGCCATCCACGCGGCATGGAAAGCGTTCTGGAAAAGAATTGCGGCGTCGAATTGCTCGGCGCGAAGGCTTTTAAGAAGCTCGCGAAACCCGCTCGGGCCGCGGTGTTTGCCGTCGGCGTCGTAAACGATTTGACGATTGACCGCCGGGTGGTGCCAGTAGAGCTCACTCACCCAGGGCTTCGCAATCACGACGATTTCGGCCGCTGGAAAGCGCTTGCGCAGGGCCTCCAGCGCTGGAATGGACATCACCGCGTCGCCCAACCAGTTGGCGGCGCGGACCATGATTTTTTTCGGTTCTTCAATTTCGTGGTTTCGGCCCATCAGGTTTTCACAGGGACACTGCCGAGCCCACAGAAGAGCGCTTCCTCGAACTTCTCCTGCTCGCTAAGTCGCATCGATATGGAGCAGGCGAGAATCGGAAGTCCGCACGGCTCGATTCCGAAGAGGTTCATCGCGTCCTTATCTGTCGTCAGCATCGCCTCCGCGCCCAAGGCGCGGGCGCTTTCCTTCAATCCTCCCAATTCCTTTGGCGCGTAACGATGATGGTCTGAGAAAACTTTTTGCCCAACCAGATGGAATCCCCATCTTCGAAGGTCTTGGAAGAAAGCCTGCGAATTCCCAATCCCAGAGAAGGCGAAGGAGGGCAGGTTGACGAAGTCCGCGGCGTCCTTCCGAACGCCTTCGAAGACCGTCCGAAGCCCGGCCAACTCCGTCTCTGCGCGAAAAACCTGGGCTTGTGGCGCCCAACGTCTGGCTATGGATTCAATTCGCTCCGCAGCGGCCAGTCTTTGCGTGTCTCCATCGACACCTGGCCTGCCGGAGCTTGCCAGGGTTCTCGCGAGAACAATCACATGAGCCCTTGCCAACTCCGACAGCGGCTCGCGGAGGCGGCCGGCGGGGAGAAGGCCGGCGTCGTAATTTTCCATGGCGTCGAGGAGAACGATATCGAGGGTTCGAGCGAGGCGCAAGTGTTGGAAGCCGTCGTCGAGGATATGCGTGTCAACCTCGAAGCGCTTTTCGGCGGCGAGTCCGGCGCGGTAGCGGTCGGCGGAGACGACGATGGGCACGTCGGGCAATTGGCGGGCCAGCATCGCTGGCTCGTCGCCGACGGCGCGGGGATCGGGCGCCCGGCGTCGCGCGGGCTCGATGAAGATGATCTCGGTCCCCCTCTCGCGGCGGTAGCCCCGCGTCAGGATGGCGGGTTTTCGCCCGCGTGAAAGAAGGCGCTCGGCGAGATATGCGACGAAGGGCGTTTTGCCCGTCCCGCCGACCGTCAGATTCCCGACGCTGATGACGGGCCGATGGAGGTGATGCGTCTTGAGCCAGCGGCGCCGGTAAGCGGCACTGCGGAACGAGACGCCCACTCGAAAAACCCAGGCGGCTGGCGCCAGAAGTCTCACTTCCCTTCGCCTCCGCGGACCGCCGCTGGGGCGGCTCTCCGTGCCTCGAGCCACGCTTGAATCTGCCCCATCGTGCGCTCGGTGGCGCCCGAGCCACTGTCGAGCGCCTGTTTCGCGCGCCGGCCGGCTTCTTCGCGCATTTTCGGATCGCCAAATAATTGGAGCGCTTTCTTCGCCAACTCCATTTCGTCGTGAACCTGGAAGGCGCCCCCCGCCTTGACAAAAATCTCCGCCGCGTCGCGGAAATTTTCCATGTGCGGCCCGAAGAGAATCGGCTTCGCCCAAAATGCCGGCTCGAGGAGGTTGTGCCCCCCGGCCGGAACCAGGCTGCCACCGACGAAAACGACGTCGGCGATTTCGAATAAGCCCGCCAACTCTCCGATGGTGTCGAGCAGCAGCACTTCCGCTTCGGCAATCCGGTTTGCAAGCGCGGCGCCGTCCAATTCGAAATCCGTGCGGCGAACGAATTTCAGACGCTTCAAAGTTCCGGCGACCGCATCGAATCGCGCGGGGTGGCGCGGCGCAAGAATCAAATTCGCTTCGGGATAGCTCCGCCGAATTTCGTTCCAAGCTTTCAGAACCTTTTCCTCTTCTCCCGGCATGGTGCTGGCGGCGATCATCACCGGCCCCCGCCCGGCCGCTCGAAGCGCCCGCCCGAGGCTTGGCGAGAGGGCAGAAAGTTCCGGCGGCCCGCCGACCGTAGGCCTGCCCGCCTTAGGTTCAGCGCAGGCAGGCGCTGGGCCGCGGGGCGGCCTTCCGTCGAACTTTAGGTTTCCCGCGATGGTGAGGCGCTCCGGCCGTGCGCCGAGTTCGAGTAGTCGCTCGGCTTCGGCGGGCGTCTGTGCGCCGATCCAATCCACGCAGCCGAGCACGCGGCGCATGAAGCGCGGCGCCAACCGGTAGCGGCGGTACGAGCGCTCGGATAGACGCGCGTTGACCAGCGCCACGCGCGTGCCGAAGTCGTGGGCGGCGCGAAGCAGGTTCGGCCAAAGCTCGGTTTCAACAACCAGCAGAGCCGTCGGGCGAATTCGCTCCATCGCGCGCCGGACGGCCCAGGGCCAGTCGAGCGGCAGAAAGAATCGCCCCTCCACGTCGGGCATGCGACTTTCGCCCGCCTGGCGGCCTGCGGGCGTCGTGTGGCTGAGAAAGATTTTTACCTCGCGCGAACTTTCTCGAATCGCTTTGACCAGAGGCACAACCGCAATCGTCTCCCCCACCGACACGGCGTGGATCCACACTGCTCCGCGTTCGGCCTGCTGGAAGGATTTGGGAAGCCAGCCCAGACGCTCTCGCCAGTCGGCCCAGCGCGTGATTCTGCCGCGCAGCCGCCAAAGGTAGTAAGGCGCGGTGAGTACTAGGCCGATGGAAAACAGAAGCGTGTAAGCGAGGAACATATCAGGGCGGCTAAACAAGCGGGCCCGCTTTACGAGACGCGGTCCATCCCGATTATAGGCCCAGTTTTGAAGCATCGGCAATCGCGCCGACGAGCAATCGGCGCTCGATGAGCGCCGGAATCATTGAAAACATAAGACCGCCGGTCATCCTTCGACTTACGCTCAGGACGGTGAGCGGTAGTCGAACCGTAGACCGGCGCTACAGCGGGCCTGCTCATGTTTCATCAATTTAAGTATCGCGATACTATAAAGGGGCTTCGGCAATCTTGACTTTAGCTGACACGCCTCATTAGCATACAGGTTTTGACTAAAGTATGAGGGCACTAGGCTTTTGGCACGGAAGTGTGCGACAATCGCTCAGGGCCATTCCAGGCTGGGGAGAGAGGGTGGTCGCTCATTGTCGCCGGCGGTTTCCGCCTTTCAACAGGCTTATCATGGCGGCTCGGTGGCTCGAGGCCCAGGCTAAGGGAAGGCTCGCCAATTAAGTTCGCTTGGAAAGACGCGCTGAGGGCCTCGGTCCCGAAACCTGGGGGGCGAGGCGCGAGAGTTCCATTTGACAGACATCGCCGAAGTTTTCCATCAAAATGAGCTGTTTCTGACTGGCGCGAACGGCTTCCTGGGGAAAGTGCTCCTGGGGACGCTCCTCGACCGCTACCCCGGCTTTGCCCACCTGCACATTCTGGTGCGCCCGCGGCGCGGCCTTTTGGCCTGCGACCGATTTTTTTCCGAAGTCCTCGGGTCACCGCCATTGGTTCCTATCGTCGAGAAGATCACGGCGCAACGAGGAAAGGATTTCCTGCGCGAAAAGATTACAGTTTGGTCCGGGGATGTTGGCGAGCCGAATCTGGGCCTAGACGCCTCGGCCGCCGAGCGTTTGAGGGGTCGCGTGGGCGCGGTGATCAACTCTGCGGGGCTGGTCGAGTTTTTCCCTCCCGTGGACGCGAGCTTCCGTTCGAACGTGGACGGGGTGGAGCACGTCGTCGCCTTCGCGAAAGGCGCCGGAGCGAAACTCGTCCACGTTTCCACGTGCTACGTTTGCGGCACGCGCGACGGCTTGGTGGAAGAGACCGAGCCGATTCTCGGGTTTTACCCTCGCCGCAAAGGGCTTGAGGATACGAGCTTCAATCACGCGGAGGAAATCCGGTATGTCCGCGCGCTTATTCGTCAGATTCACGACTCTTCCCTTCGACTTCGCTCAGGGTCTCCGACGCTCACCGGGGCCGAGGCCCGGACCGGCGTCGCGGCTTCGGGGGCGGAGAACGGAACAAGCCGCGAGCTCGCGGAGCGCCTCGTGACGCTCGGAAAGCACCGGGCGGCTTCCTGGGGCTGGGTCAACACTTACACGTACACGAAAAGCTTGGGCGAGCAGATTATCGCGGCCGCAGAGAGCCTCGATTACGCCATCGTTCGGCCGGCCATCGTCGAGAGCGCGCTGCGGTTCCCCTTTCCCGGTTGGATCGAAGGCGGGCGGACGGCCACGCCGCTGGTGTTGATGGCGCTCGACGGAATGAAGGAATGGCCGGTGCGCGAAGATACGCCGCTCGAAGTCGTGCCGGTGGACTTGGTCGCCTCCGCGATTCTGATGGTTACCGCTTTGCTTCTGGATAGCCGGAGCGAGCGCCTCTATCAATTGGGCTCGGCCGACGTGAACCCGATACACCTCGGACCACTGGTCAGTCTGCTGAGCGAGCAATCCCGCAAGCGCGAGTACAACAACCACGCACGAACTGCTGTTCCTTACGTCGTCAGGAAGCTGACGGGGGCGCCCTCGGACTCTCGGGTGCGGTTTGTCACCGCGGAAGAGTTGCGTCCGCGGCGGGAACGGCTTCAGAAGCGCATCGGCCGCGCCGAGGATATTCTCGCGGCCACGCGCCGGATGCTTGCGGTCGCGCGGCTGCCCGGGACGAGTTCGCTCGCCGGCTGGTCAACCACCCTGCGAACGCTCGGACTGCAGGCTTCCTTCCGCGATCAAACGCTTGATCAGTACTTGCCCTTCGTCCTTCACTACCGGTATATCTTTGAATCGGAGAACATCCGCGCGGCGTTTGCCTTGATTTCCGAGAACGACCGGAAGCTCGTGCCCTGGGACCCTGAGCGCATCGAGTGGAAGGATTATTGGGTCAACCATCAAGTTCGGGGGATTCAGAAATGGATTCAGCCCGAGACCGCGCGGAATTGGACGGTCCGGGTTTAGAACGCGGCTCTCTGGTTTGACCTGCTGAACTTTGCAAAATATAGTGACAACCGTTCCTGTAGCGCCGGTCTGCGGCCGGCGACGTCGCCGCTCGTTGAGCGGCGCTACAGCCAATGAAGCCACGACATTTGGCAGCCCACGATAGGCCCATGGGAATGGCTCCAAACGAAGTCGGGGAAGGCACGGTCGAGAAGCAGACGCTCGAAGTGTTCCGCGAACTGCTCGCCGAGCTCGGCTCGCCACGAGCCGCCGAAGGCATTTCGATGAATTCTTCGCTCGACCGCGACCTGGGCCTTGGCAGCCTCGAGCGCGTCGAATTGCTGGTGCGCCTGGAATTCCGGTTCCATACGCGTTTCCGCGAGGAAATCGCGCAACAGGCCGAGACACCCTCCGATTGGGCGCGGGCGATTCTGGATGGATACAAGTCGGGCTCCGATGCGCCGAAGCGGGGCTACCGCATCGTCCAGCCGACGCGCGAGGCGCCGCCGCCGCCCGATTCGGCGCGAACCTTGATTGAGGTCCTGCGCCGCCAGGCGGAAATCGAGCCCGAGCGCGTCCACATCCACCTGCTCGAAGAGGATTCGGGGCAGGATATTTCATATCGGCAGCTCTTCGAAACCGCTTCGAGCGTCGCTTGGGGGCTCCTGGCGCGAGGCCTCCGCCCAAACGAGACGGTGGCCCTCATGCTCCCCACCTGCGCGGATTTCTTCGACGCTTACTTCGGAATCCTTCTGGCGGGCGGTATTCCAGTGCCCATTTACCCGCCCGCGCGCCCGAACCAATTCGAGGAATACGTCCGCCGTCAAGTCGGAATCTTGCGCAACGCCGAGGTTCGGTTCCTGATCAGCTTCGACCGCGTGAAGGCGATCTCCGAAATCATGCGCGTGAGCATTCCGAGCCTGGTCGCGGCAACGACGGTCGCCGCCCTTCGCGAAGGCGCCTCGCGGGGAGCTCCGGCGGTCGAGCCGGCGGAAATTGCCACGCTCCAATACACTTCGGGAAGCACCGGCGACCCCAAAGGAGTCGTCCTCACGCACGCCAACCTTCTCGCCAACATCCGAGGCATCGGCTGGGCCGTGAAGGTGCGCCCCACGGATATCGGCGTGAGCTGGCTTCCGCTCTACCACGACATGGGGCTGATCGGCTCGTGGCTGTTCTGTCTCTATTACGCCGTCCCTATCACCATCCTTTCCCCGCTCGCGTTCCTGAGCCGGCCGGAACGCTGGCTTTGGGCGTTGTCGAATTCGAAGAGCACGCTGTGTCCCGCGCCCAATTTTGCCTACGAGCTTTGCGCGCGCAAGATTCCTGACTCGGCGCTCGAAGGGTCCGCGGGCGGGGGTCAGCTCGACCTCTCGCCCTGGCGCGTCGCCATCAACGCTGGCGAGCCGGTCCTTCCCGACACGCTCGCGCATTTCGCGCAGCGGTTCGCGAAATACGGCTTCCACGCGGAAAGCTTCGTGCCGTGCTACGGCTTGGCCGAGTCGTCTGTGGCGCTGGCCTTTCCTCCCACCAACCGCCGTCCGGTCATTGATTCTATCCGGCGGCAGGAATTCCAGTCGGAAGGGCGGGCGATTCCGGTCCCGCGAACGCGGCACGATCCCAAAGCGATTCGTTTTGTGGCGAACGGAAAGCCCCTTCCCGGGCACGAGATTCGGATCGTGGACGAGGAAGGCGAGCTTGTGGATGAGCGCGTCCAGGGGCGGCTGTTTTTCCGCGGCCCTTCGATGACTTCGGGGTATTACGGGAACCTGAAGGCTACGGCGGAAATCATGACTGAAGAAGGCTGGATGGACTCCGGCGACCTGGCGTATTGGGCGAAGGGAGAGATTTTCGTCACCGGGCGGCGAAAGGACTGCATCATCAAGTCGGGCCGCAACATCGTTCCGCAGGAAGTGGAGTCGGCGACGGCGGACGTCGCCGGCGTGCGGCGAGGTTGCATCGCGGCTTTCGGCAGCGTGGATGCGGCAACCGGAACGGAACGTATGGTGGTGGTCGCGGAAACTCGGGCCACCGCCCGCAATGATATTTTGCGGATCGAGGCCGCGGTCGTCAAGGGCGTGGACGACCGGCTTGGAATCCCTCCCGACAAAGTAGTGTTGGTTCCCCCGCACAGCATCCCCAAGACCTCGAGCGGAAAAATCCGCCGCAATGAAACGCGAATCCTTTACGAAAGCGGACAACTCCGCGCCGGGAAGCGGCCCCCCTGGGTCCAGCTTTTGCGCCTGTGGCTCGGGAATCTCGGCAACTGGACCCGTCTGAAGGTTCGTCACGCGGCGTCGTGGATTCGGCGCGAGTATCAGAACGCGGCGCTCAGTATGACGGCTGCGGTTTCGGGCCTCTTCGTCCGCCTGATGCCGGGGAAAAAAGCCGCGGCAAGGCTCGCGCAAATCGCCTCGCGCCTGGCGCTGGCCCTCACCGGGCAGCGGGTCAAAGTGATGGGGACAGAGGCCATTCCCCTCGGCAAGCCCGCGGTGCTGATGGCCAACCGCGCGGGCGCGCTCGATCCGCTGGTGCTGGCCGCGAGCCTTCCCGCGCCCTTCCTGATCGCGGACTCCTCTGTGTTGTCCAAGCTGCCGAGGGAACTTCGGTTCATGTTCAGGCCGTTGGTCGTTCAACCACTCCAGAGAAATGGGGTGCCGCCCGGCGGCACACTGCGCGAAAGGGTTCGCGAGGCGCTAGGCTCAGGTTTCGCCATTGTGGCCTTTGCCGATGCGCCGCCGGGCACACCGCCCCAGGCCAGCGGTTTCCGGCTTGACGCAATTGACGCAGCCGCGCGAGCCTCTGCCCCCATCGTGCCGGTTGGTTTGCGCGGGACCGAAAGTGTTTTCGGCGCCCATCGCCATCCCGGCGGAGCGCCGCATGCCGAAGTCCTGGTGGGCGGCGTTATTCGTCCGGAAGTGAACGGGCACCGCGCGCTCACGGAATCGCGCCAGCGCATCCGCGAAGCCATTGTGCGGCTTTGTGAAAAGGAAAACTGAAAAGCTGACGCCGTTGCGCCGGTCTGTTGCCGGTGCCGCTCATGGCCCCAACTCGTCGGGGCGCACGGCGTAGATGGCCGTGCTCGAACGCTGAGGCTTTCGGTGTCCAATAAGCCCGATGGAGATTCTCGCCAATCCGAGTCTGTGGGGCGCCGTGGCTCTTCGGATGCTGGCTTGCTTCGCGCTGGGCTCGATTCCGTTCGCCGTCGTGGCGATGGCGGGGACGGGGATTGATATCCGCCGCGTGGGGTCGGGGAATCCCGGTTTCAATAACGTCCTGCGCGTCTCCAAACCGCGCGCGTGGGCGGCGCTAGTCGGCGATGTGGGCAAAGGCGTTCTCGCCATTTGGCTGGTCACGCGCCTATGGCCGGTGAGCCCTGAAAGCGGCGTGGTCCTTGGCTGGCTCTTTGGATTTGCCGCGGTCCTAGGGCACTGCTACTCGCCCCTCTTGAAATTCAACGGAGGGAAAGGGATTGCGACCTCGGGCGGAGTCATGGTGATGCTCTATCCTTTGCTCGCTGCCGTCGCCATTGCGTTCTTCGTGGCTTTGCGGTTGACAGGGTCCTTTTTGAAATGGAGCGAGCGGGGCATGATCGCGTCGCTCGCGAGCTGGGCCCTGTTCACGGTCCTGATGTTTCTCCTTCGAGGCCCGGCCGACGGAGGTTTGGCCGCCGCCATGACTCTGTTCCTGGCTTGGAGGCATCGAAAGAATTTCCAGAACCTGATAAGCACGTTCGAGCGCAGCGAAGCTCCCGGTTAAGCCCCACGCTGCGACGAGTCGGTTTCAAAATGAGTCTGCCACCTATCGATCCTGAAGCGCACAGCAGTAAGTTGGGGGGAAGTTGGAGGAAGAGTGAAGCGGCCGCTCGGAGTCACTCTGATTGCGCTGTGGCAATTCTGCAAGGCCGGATTCCTGGGGCTCGCTATGGCGATAGCGCTGTGGCACCCTGGGGGACAACGGCCTCCCAGCCTGCTGCTCGCATACCTTGTCTTCATTGCGGCACCCGGCAAAGAGGCTGGGCTAATTGGGCTTCTGGGGATCGCGCTGTCCATATATGCCATCGGCGGGGGTCTGTGGCAAATGAAGAATTGGGCGCGCTACGCCCTCCTTCTACAGTCCGGATGGATGTTGGGTCGGTTCCTGGTGTTTCTTTTTATTGGGGTATGGTCGCTGGGATGGCCGTGGCACTTGAATTCACTCCAGCCACTGGCAGCGACGATCGTGATCGGCATAGACGCGATGGTTTTCTGGTATCTGTGTTTGGAAGAGGTAAAGCAGGGGTTCGAACAAGAATCAATGTTAGTTGGCAGGACTCGCAGCGGGCCCGCAGCGGTGGCAACGACGCGGCTCGATGAAGCGTATGCGTGTGCCCTGGCGGAATACGGCAACAAAGGTTTTGAGTATTGGAAGGGGTTGATGGGGCAGGGCCCGATTATTTTCCCGCACCCGAACGACGCCAAGAAGCAAGTCGAGATAAGCCCGATTTGGGATCCCTCCTCGGAACCGGGAGCCGGCGGTCCGATCCGGGTTCTAGTTTCTCTGTTGCACGCTACCGGGTTCGGCGCCCAGTTGCCCATCAGAAGCTTCCTGGTCTACCCGGATGGCACGGTTGTGCGCTCCGAGCGCGATTGACAATCATAGGAGTGAATCCGGTCCGCATCGCCTTTTACGATTTCGACGGAACGTTGGCCGGGAGCAACATCGTCGTCCGATACGCTTTTTATGCTCGGCACGATCCCTCAAGGCTCCGTTCCCTTTACCGCTCGGCGAAGCTCCTGCTGAGCGTCCCCTTTCTCGTTGGGCTAGACCTTTATTCGCGCCGGCTTTTTAACCGTGTTTTCTATCGCCAATACGCCGGGATGAGAGCAGAGTGGCTTAACGGCCTGGCCGAGGCGATGTTCGAACAGGTCATTCGCCCTTCTATATTCCCTGGCGCACGCAAGCTGATTGAAGAAGACCGGCGGCAGGGCTATCGGTTGGTCTTGATCAGCGGGGAACTCGATTTTACCCTCCGTCCCGTGGTACGCTACCTCGGGTTTGAGCGATTGGTGGCCAATTCGCTCGAACTCAGGGCCGGCGTCGCGACGGGCAGGCTGGTGCCTCCGGTGGTCGCCGAGCAGGGAAAAGCCTCCTTCGTCGAACGGATTTGCAAGGAACTGGGCGCCGAGGCCGGCGAATCGAAAGCCTATTCGGACAGCTCTTCCGACCTGCCCATGCTGGAGGCCGTGGGTCATCCGGCGGCGGTAAACCCCGACCGCTGGCTGAAGCGCGTGGCCGAGGCCTGCGGCTGGCCGGTCTTGAAATTAGAGAAGCGATAAGCAAGCATCGGGCCGACGAATCGAGGACCTCATGGCGACGGAGACGAAAAATCTCCGAGCGGCGGTGAGCCGGGAAGACATCTTCGGCGACCCCACGCCGAACGCCGTCGGACGGAACGCCCTGGTATCCCACGAGGGTTGCGTTGTCCACCTCGACGCGCGCTCGGCACCGCGGCTGCTGTGGTATGGCGAAGATTTGCTCGCCGTGAAATTTCCCGCCGGCACTCGAATCGTCTATCCGAATCCCACTATCCCGGGCCTCCGGGATCGCCCGCGCGCCATCCGTCACGCCCTCGCCCACCCGGAGGAGATGGAACCGCTCGCGGCACTGCTCGGGCCGGGGATGAAAGTGACCATTGCCATTGACGACGTCTCGCTCCCGCTTCCCAAGATGCGCCGGCCGGACGTCCGCGAGTCCGTGCTGACCATCGTCCTCGAGTTGCTCGCCGAAAAGGGCGTCGAAGACGTCCACATCATTATCGCCACCTCGTTTCACCGCCGCATGGCGCCGTTCGAAATCAAACACGCCGTGGGCGAGAGAATTTTCCGCGAGTATTATCCCGCCCGGCTCTACAACCACGACGGCGAGGCTCCGAACGGGATGGTGGAGCTCGGCAAGACCGACCACGGCGAGCGCGTGCGCCTCAATCGCCGCGCCGCCGAGTCCGACCTCCTGATCTACATCAACATCAATCTAGTCCCCATGGACGGCGGGTCGAAGTCGGTGGGCGTCGGACTCTGCGACTACCCGACGCTCCAGGCCCATCACACGCCCGAGACCATCCTCAAGTGCGATTCTTATTTCGACCACACGCGCTCGGAAATGAACCGCTCCTCGGACCGCATCGGAAAAATCATCAACCAGAACTTGAAGGTGTTTCACATCGAGACGGTCTTGAACAACGCCATGTTCGACCCCAAGATGGCTTTCTTTGTTAAAAACGAGGATCGCTATAACACTCTGGACAGGGCGCTTTTCGGCCTCACGCAAAAAGGGCTCGGAATCCTGTCCCGCCCGGCCAAGCGAAAAGTCTTGTTTGCATTCCCGGCGTTTTACGAGCCGATCGCCGTCCACGCGGGCTCGACGCTCGCCGTCCACGAGAAATCTCTGGCTTATTGCTACGCGCAGTATTGTGTGCCGGTCGAAGGCCAGTCGGACGTGGTCGTTTACGGCATCCCGTTTATTTCGCCCTACAATGTCAATTCCATCCTAAACCCTCTGCTCGTCCAGGTCCTGGCGCTCGGCTATTTCCACAATATGTACCGCGGCATGCCGCTGGTGAAAAAAAACGGCGTCATCATTTTGACGCATCCGCTCTACGACGAATTCGATCCGCTGCACCATCCTTCGTATATCGAGTTTTTCAATCGCATCCTGGCCGAAACGCGGGACTCGATGGTGCTCGAGAAAAAGTACGAGGCCGAGTTTGCGCACGATCCCGACTACATCCGCATGTACCGCACCGGGAGCGCCTACCACGGCGTCCATCCATTTTATATGTGGTATTGGGGTGAGAACGGCCGCGCGCACGTCGGCAAGGTGATCGTCGTGGGCGCGGAGGACAAGCGCGTGGCCCAAATCCTTGGGTGGGAGACGGCTGCGACCATGGACGAAGCTCTGGAGATGGCGAAGTCCCAAGTCGGGCACGAGCCCAGCATTACACATCTGAAGATCCCTCCGATCAACATGGTGAGCGTTTCGGGAACGCCCCGAAGCGCCTGAGCTTTGCCGGGAGAGCTTTGCCCGGCTTCCTTATGAAAACGATCTTGGTGAGCGGCGCCACGGGCTTTCTCGGCAACCACTTTGGTCGAGCAGCTCAAGGCTGAAGCCGCCGGACTGCGCTTGCGTGTGCTTTGCCGCGGGGCCCCGCGAAGGAATCCGGCTTCGTTTGACATAAATGTGTGTCGGCGATATGATTTTATGCATGAGAACCACTCTGGACTTGGATGACAACCTTTTTAGAGTTTTGAAGCGCCAAGCGGCTGAGCGAGGAGTCACCCTGCGGGCGCTCGTGAACGACTTATTGCGCCAGTCATTGCAGCAGCCCGCGCGGGGGAAGAAATATCGGTTCAAATGGAAGGTGGCTCCACGCGGCAGGATTCTGCCGGGAGTAAAGTTGAACGACCGCGAATCGCTGTTCGATTTGATGGACGGCCTCTGATGCGGGCCGTGGATACGAATATCCTCGTACATGCCCACCGCCAGGAGCCGCACGAGCACGCGGTTGCCGAGAAACTCCTCTCTCAGCTTGGCTCAGGCGCGGAACCTTGGGCGATTCCTTGGCCGTGCATCTACGAGTTCCTCCGCGTCGTGACGCACCCAAGGTTATTCCATCCTCCGACGCCTCTCGAGATGGCTTGGGAGGCGGTGGGGGCTCTCCTGGACTCACCCTCGGTCGTGGTCCTATCCGAAAGTGAACGTCATCGAGCCGTGGTCGCGGAATTGCTCCGAGACACGCCGGTGGCGGGAAACCTGTTGCACGACGCCCACATCGCCGCGCTATTGATCGAGCATGGTGTAGATGAGATTCTGACTGCAGATGAGGACTTCCGGAGATTCCGGAAATTGAGGGTCACGAACCCTTTTCGCCCTTGACCAGCCCGGCCGAGGCGAGCGAGCCTTTCGCAATCGCATGCGAGAATGAAAACGATCCTCGTCACTGGCGCCACGGGCTTTCTCGGCAAACACTTGGTCGAGCAGCTCAAGCGCCAGGCCGGCGACCTGCGTTTGCGCGTGCTTTGCCGCGGGCCTTCACCGTGGGACCAAGACCCCGCTGTTGAAGCCGTCCGAGGCGATATTGTTTCCCGACAGGATGTCCTGAGGGCGGTCGCGGGCGCCGAGGAGGTCTATCACCTGGCGGGTGTGGTCTCGCGCGACCCGAAGGACGCGTCGCTCGTCTATCAAACGCACGTCGAGGGCACGCGCAACGTATGCGAGGCTGCCCGCGAGAAGGGCGTGCGCAAGATCGTCCACGTGTCGTCGTCGGGAACGATTGCGGTCAGCCGCGAGCCCGTGGTCCACGATGAGTGTTCCGGCTACAAACACGAGATGCTCGGTGAGTGGCCGTATTACCTCAGCAAGATTTTCGCGGAGAAGCTGGCGCTCGATTATTTCACGCGCTACCGGCTGCCCGTGGTGGTCGCAAGCCCGAGCCTCACCCTCGGGCCGGGGGATGACCGGAATTCTTCCACTCGCGATGTGGCGCTGTTTCTCGAAGGAAAGATCCTCGCCATCCCGAGCGGGGGCTTAAGCTTTGTGGACGCGCGCGACGTGGCCACCGCCTTGATCGCCGCCCTGCGCGAGGGCGGGCCGGGCGAGCGGTATCTCCTCGGGGCGGCGAACTGGACGTTTCGCGAGCTGGTCCGAAAGCTTTCCGAGGTCTCAGGCGTCGGCGCGCCGAAGCTTCAGCCCTCGCCGGAGATGGCGCTCCGAAGCGCGCGCTGGCTCGGGCGGGCGTACCGCCTGGCCGGGAAGTCGTTTCCACTCGACGACGCTTCTGTCAAAATGTCGGCGCTTTTTTGGTATTGTGACTCGGGGAAAGCGCGCGCGAAACTGGGGTTTGTGACGCGGGACCCCCTCGACACTTTGAAAGACACGGTGAACGACCTCCGCTCGCTGGGGGCGCACCGGCGCGCGCGCCTCTGAGTGGGCGGACACTCAGGTCCGCCCCTACGTGCCTGCTCCTTCGCACCTCATTCCCGCGTAAGCCGTTCGACTTCGCCCAGGGCCCTGAGCTTGTCGAAGGGCGGGAATCCGGTAGGGGGAGCCGTGGGACCCCGCTGGTGCGGGGACGAGCGCAGGAGAACGCCGGGAGCGGCCAAGGCGCTGCTGGCATGACTCAATCCCGAAAAATTGCAGTTGTTGCCAACCCCCATGCCTCGAGCGGCCGAGTGCGCGAGCGTTGGCGCGAGATCGGTTCCGCCCTCCAGTCGCGCCTCCACACCGTGACTCTTTTATTCACCGAAAAGGGCGGCCACGGCACTGAATTGACGCGAGACCTGCTGCGGCAGGGCCACGACCTGATTGTCGCCGCGGGCGGAGACGGGACCATCAATGAAGTCGCGAATGGCTTCGTCAACGCAGACGGGACCATTTTTGCTGGCGCCGCCATGGGCATTTTACCTCTGGGAACGGGCGGAGATTTCCAGCGCACTCTGGGCATTCCCTCGAAGCTCGAAGACGCCGTCGAGATTCTGGCGAGCGGAATTTCCGCGCCGATTGACTTGGGCAAAGCCGAATTCGTCGGCCTTAACGGCGCGCCTGCGACCCGATACCTCGTCAACGTCGCGAGCTTTGGCATGGGCGGCGCCGTCGCCTCCCGCGCGAAAAACCCTTGGAGCCGCTGGAGCGGCAGGCTGGCTTTCCTGTGGGCCACATTTGCGGTCGTCGCGAGCTATCGCGGCAATCGGGTCACGCTCGAGATTGACGGCGCGCCGTCGCCGAACTCTTATCGCATCACCAACATCGCCATCGGCAATGGCCGCTTCCACGGCAGCGGAATGCATCCCTGCCCGACCGCTGTCCTGAACGACGGCATTCTTGAGGTCACCGTTATCGAGTACTTGCACTTGTTCGAGCTGGCTCGGGACATTCGGATCCTCTACTCCGCGAACGTCTACCGACATCCCAAGGTCCACCATCTTCGCGGCCGCCGGATCGTTGCGCGGGCCGAGGAGCCAACGCTGATTGAAATTGACGGCGAGCCTCTGGGCGCGCTGCCGCTCGAGGTGACCATCGCGCCCGGCCGCCTCCTTGTGGTTGTCCCTCGTTCCAGTCCTTTGCTGGCTCCGTAGCTAGGCAAAAAGCTTTCTTGAGGCGCGCGGCTACCGGTTAGAATTACCTCCCCATCGGCCGCCGGGGACAGGGAGGCGCTGGAATGCGAAAACTGACAAGGCGTGATTTCTCGAAGGGCCTTGCGCGAGCGGGCCTTGCGGCGGCGGCTTCACGCGCGCGAGTTCTCGGCTCGAACGACCGCGTGCGCCTGAGCTTCATCGGACTCGGTAACCGTGGCGATCAAGTCCTCGACGCGTTCCTGACCCGCCCGGACGCGGAAGTCGTAGCAATTTCGGATCTGCATCAGCCATATCTCGATTTTGCGAGCCGGAAGATCGGAACAAGTCCAAAGCAGTTCAAAGACTATCGCCGTGTCCTGGAGATGAAAGAGGTGGACGCCGTGGTCGTCGCCACGCCCGATCACTGGCACGCGCTGCAAATGATCGAAGCCTGCCGAGCAGGGAAAGACGTTTATGTCGAAAAGCCCCTATCGCTGTGTGTCACCGAGGGCCGCCGGATGGTCGAGGCGGCCGGGAAGCACCGGCGAGTGGTTCAGGTGGGCGTCATGCGGCGCTCGTCGCCATGGGCAAAGGAAGCCGCGGAATTCATCCGGAGCGGCGGGCTCGGCGAAGTCGCTGCCGTGCGCGCATTCCACATCGGCAACGAATGGCCGAACGGAATCGGCCGTCCCCGCGACGAACAGCCGCCGGAGGGCTTTGATTGGAACGCCTGGCTTGGCCCGGCGCCTTGGGTTCCCTATAACAAGAACCGAACATTTTATCGTTTCCGCTGGTTCTACGATTACTCGGGCGGGCAGGTGACGAACTTCGGCGTCCACTACATTGATATGATCCAGTGGGCGCTCGGCTGGGACGCGCCGCTCGCCGTTGCGGCGATGGGTTCGAAACTCGCGGTTCGGGACAACCGCGAAATTCCCGACACTCTCGAAGTCCTGTGGACTTATCCGAACGGGACACTCGTGACGTTTTCGCAGTTCGACGCCAATGGGGCGCGGGCCGCCGCGCGCCAAGGCCAAATCGAATTCCGCGGCACGAAAGGAACCCTCAACGTGGATTGGAACGGCTACGAGGTGATACCCGAGGAGGTCACAGAGGACGAAATCCCGGCGCAATCACCGCTCGCTCGAGCCGCCGAAAAATCTTATGGCAAGGATCGAAAGGCGCTGATTCAGCCGCGGTCGGGAAAAGGGCCGGACAGCACGGCGCTGCACGCGCGGAATTTTCTCGACTGCGTCCGGAGCCGTGAAAAGTGCAATTGCGACATCGAGACTGGACATCGCAGCACGTCGGCGACTCTCATCGCGAACATCGCGCACAAGACGCGGTCATATCTGGAGTGGAATCGCGAGGCGGAGCGGTTCATCGGCAATCCGGGGGCCGACAAACACCTGCGTTACGATTACCGGCCTCCTTTCGAGTTTCCGGCCGCATGAGGATTGCAACATTACTGAGCCTTGTAAAATACGGCGACTCTATGAGGTAGCGCGGCCGTCTCCGATAGCTGGAGTCCGATGGACTCCATCGGAGTCCAGAAATCGGACCCGGCCGCAGTTGCTGGGACGTCCCGCCCCAGCAAGCGCGCGGGCAGAGCCTGCCCTGATCCCGCAGTCGCGGGTGACGGGATGCCCGCGCCACAGCAGTAGAAAATTTGAGGAACGAAACAGGAGGATCCCATGCCCTACAATTTCTCCCGACGAGCATTTTTGGCCGCCGCCTCGGGCTTGCCCTCCGCGGCGGGCTTGAGCGCCGCGCTCGCGCATCCGTCGTCGCCTGGGCCGGCGGGCCGATTTCGCGGCGAGCTCGTCCTTTTTTCAAAGCCCCTGCCGCAAATGGACTGGCAGCGGCTGGCCGCAAATGTGAAGCGCCTGGGCTTCGATGGGATTGATTTGACGGTGCGCCCCGAAGGGCACGTGCTGCCGGAGCGAGTGGAAGAAGATCTTCCGAAGGCCGTCGCCGCAATTCGCCGCGAAGGCTTGTCGGTTCCCATGATCACGACCGGGCTCAGTTCCGCGTCGGACCCGGCGGCGCGCCCGACGTTTTCGACCGCCGCGGCCCTCTCGATCCCTTACCTGAAACCTGATTACTACCGGTACGAACTGAAGGACGTTCGAGGCGAGCTGGCCCGCGCGGGCGACCGGCTCCGCGGCCTCGTCGAGCTGGCCAAGGAATACCGCGTCCAGATCGGTTTCCACAACCACGAGGAGTACATCGGCGCGCCCATGTGGGACATCGCGAGTGTGATCGAGCCGCTCGATCCCGCCTGGATTGGCTACTACTTCGACGTTCGCCACGCGACAGCCGAGGGCGGCGTGGGCTGCTGGAAAATTTCCACCAATCTCGTCTCGCGCCGGCTCAAGATGCTCGCCGTCAAGGATTTTTTCTGGGAGAAAACCCCGAAGGGCTGGCGCGACGGCAACTGCCCGCTGGGCGAAGGCATGGTCAACTGGAAATACTTCTTCCGGGAGATGGCGCACGCCGGTTTCCACGGCCCGATTTCTCTTCATCTCGAGTACGACATTCCGGGCTCGACACCGGCCGAAAAGGAAAAGAATACGCTGGGGGCGGCGGGCCGGGATTTGACCTTCTTGCGGGCGAGAATCGAGGAGGCTTACGGCAGTTGATTGCAGGCGGAATTCCAGCCCAATGGTGAAGCAAAGTTGAAAATGCGAAACCGAGAATCTCCAAAGTCCACCCGACCGGTTGGCATCTCGCGCCGCGCCTTCTTGGGCGCCTCCGCGGCGCTTGGGCGAGCGGTGTGGCCGCGCCCGCCCCAGGGCCGGAATCAGGCTATTAGCGTCCATCCCAAGGGCGTGCGAATTGAAGAGGTCTCCTTTCGCTTCGAAGATTTCCTTTACCGCGCGCCTTATCGGTTTGGCGGGCGGGACGTGGACCGCGTCACGCTTCTGAATGTTAATTGCGTTGTGCGCACGCGGAGCGGCCGCGCTGCCCGCGGAGTGGGCTCAATGACGATGGGGAATGTGTGGGCGTTCCCCTCGAGCACGATGTCTTACGACTCTACACTTGGCGCCATGAAAGCGCTCGCGGCCCGAATCCGCACCCTCACGGCGAGCTACGCGGAGTACGCCCATCCGGTGGAGGTGGCTGTCGTGCTCGAGCCCGCGTATCTCGATGCGGCGGCTGAAGTATCGCGAGCGCTTCGGCTCGACGTGCCCATCCCGAAGCTTGCGACGCTCGTCACCGCAAGCCCATTCGACGCCGCGCTCCATGACGCGTTCGGAAAAGCGCACGGCGTCAGCTCCTACGCGGCCTTGGGGCCGGAGTTCCTGCCGAGCGACCTTTCCACATTCCTCGGCGGCGAATTCAAGGGCGAGCACCTCGACCGATACGTCCTCAAGGTTCCGAAGCCGCGCCTGGCGGTTTTTCATTCCATCGGCGCCTCAGATCCGATCGTCGAAGGCGACGTCAGGCGCCGCATTGGCGACGGCCTTCCCGAAACTCTGCCCGAATGGATCCGCTTGAACGGCCTCACGCACTTCAAGATCAAGCTCGACGGCAACAAACTCGATTGGGACGTGGAGCGGGTTCTTAAGATTGACCGCGTGGTCAACGATGCCGAGCGGGAGCGCGCCGTTGAAAAGTGGTTCTACTCTTTGGATTTTAACGAGCGATGTCCGAACGTCGAGTACGTGCTGGAATTTATTCAGCGTGTGAAGGAGAAAACCCCGGGCGGATTCGAGCGCATTCAATACATCGAGCAGCCCACGGCGCGCGACCTCAAGGCGCACCGCGAAAATGTCATGGCGCGCGCCTCGAAGCTCGTGCCGGTGGTCATTGACGAATCGCTGACGGACCTGGAAAGCCTGCTCGTGGCCCGCGAGATGGGCTACACGGGCGTGGCGCTCAAAGCCTGCAAGGGCATCAGCCAGTCGCTGTTGATGGCTGCGGCGGGCGAGAAATACAAGATGTTCCTCTGCGTTCAGGACCTGACGTGCCCAGGCTTGTCGCTGATCGAGTCGGCCGGGCTTGCCGCCCACATCCCCGGGGCCGATACCATCGAGGCGAATGCCCGGGAATACGTGCCTGCGGCTAACCGGCCGTGGGAAAAGAAATTTCCGGGCCTGTTCGCGATCAAGGACGGGACCATGCGGACGAGCGAGCTCGCGGGCCCCGGCCTCGGCTCTTCTGCATGAGCCGATCGCGCATCCGTCAACCCGCCATTTTCAGGTCCCGGAGTGCCGGCCACCCTTCGATAGAGCGGGCGGCCCTGACCGCGCGCAGAACGGCATCGGAAACGAGCTCGGCGGCCAACGCCCCCACGACGGAAACGCCGAGGTCCGATTTCACTTTGCGGGTCGAAAGGGCGAAGGTCGAATCGCCGTCGCCATTGGTGTGGTAGGGATTGATGGCGCGAGCCGCTCCGTTTGAAGCCATCATGGCGATTTTCGCGAGCTCGGTCTTCGTGAACTCGGCGTTCGTCGCAACCACGGCCAGCGTGGTGCTGTGGAGCACGGGGTCGTTGTAACCGGCGTGGGAGGGATGCCCCGATTCGGCTTCGCTTCGGATGGTCTCCATGATGTTGGCGAAGGCCTTCCCGTCGGGCCGAAGCGCCCCGGCGATAATTTTCCCCGTGCGCCAGTCCACGATGTCCCCGACGGAGTTCGCGACCACGAGCGCGCCGATAACCACTTCACCGGCATGCAGGCTCCGAGAACCGATTCCTGATTTCATTCCACCATAATTACGGTTGTTCAACATCTTGCCGATAGTCGCGCCGGCGCCCACCCCTACGCACCCTTCTTCAAGCGGCGCCGAGGACGCATTCTGGCAAGCTTTGTAGGCGGCATCCGCGTCGGGGCGGATTCGGCCGTCGCCGACTTCGAGATCGGCGATGACGGCGCCGACGACGAGGGGGACAAGCATGTTCGGGTTGCCCCAGTTGAATCCGACTTTGTGGTCTTCGAGGTATCGGACCGCGCCCGCGACCGCCGCCAGGCCCATTATCCCGCCGCCGGTCAGCAGAATTCCGTGGATGGACTCGACGGGACTGACCGGCTGAAGCAGCACGCCCAGTTGAGACCCCGGCGCTGAACCATCGTAGTCCACTGACGCGGCCGCGTCCGTATCAAACAGAATCGCCGTGCATCCTGTGGGGCGGCGGGAGTCGGTGAAGTGCCCAGCGCGGAGGCCGGGAACATCGGTGATCGAACCAGGGGCTTCAGGGTCTCTTGCGCCGGATGTGGCCGCGGCGCGAGTTGTCCACGCCCCAGCCGCCGAGACGAAGAGTGCCCGGCTGAATTCGCGTCGAGTCGAACGATACATGACTTACCTCCTTCGTACAGGTCAGGATCAGATTCGAGAATTCCGTTTTATGAGCGGCCGGAGCTTTTCGCCGGCGCGACGGTGGTCGCGGGATACAGGCGCCGGCGCTCGGACAGCGCATACCAGGCAACTAGGAAAGCGGCCAGGCCGAGCATCGTCGCTCCCGCCTTCTGGTTCGGCGGCATCACGAGAATGACGCAAATGAAAACGGTCCAGGCGATGGCGGCCATCTGGACGAGCTGGCTGTAGCGGCCGAGGTGCCAGGGGCCGCGCTGGGCCCAGTGGCCGGACCGCAGGGCTCGCCAGCCGAGATATACCGGAATGATGTAGGAGACGTAAAGCCCGATCGTGCTGATGGACGTGATGACGGAGTAGGCCCCGCTGTAGAGGGCGGCGAGGAATGCCGCGACCGTTGAAACCCAGATCGCAAACCACGGCGTTCGATGGTTTCCGACGCGGGCGAGCAAGCTCGCCATGGGCGTGCCGCCGTCGCGCGCGAAAGCGTAAAGCGTTCGCGAGATGGAAGTGATCGTCGAAAGGCCGCAGAACCACATCGCCATCACCGCAAGTCCCGAAGCGGCGCCTCCCGCGGCCGGCCCGAGGCCCTGTCGAAGAATGGCGATGACCGCCGGAATTTTGTTGCCGCGCGCGTCGGTTGCGCCGAGCGCCGAAGGGATGTCGTGGATCGAAAGCGTCAGCGCGAACAGCAGGAGATAGCCGACGGCGGCCGATACCACGACCGAGCTCACAATACCCCAGGGGACTCGGCGCCTCGGGTCCACGGTTTCTTCCGAAACGTGCGCCGAGGCATCGTAACCGGTGAAGGTCCACTGCGCTTGAAGCAATCCGAGGAGAAAAGCCCAGAGATATGTGTGCGACGTGCTGGTCCGCGCTTCAAAGAAAAACGCCACGGGGTGCTTTGGAGCGAAGACCATCAGCAGCCCGATGATCACGACCACGCCGAGGATGTGCACGGTCACGCTGAAATCGTTGAGCCAGGCGACCAGGCGGATGCCGTAGTGGTTGAAGAGCCCGTGCGACACGAGAATCGCGCCGTAGACCGCGAGCACAGTGCGCGGGTCCGAGCGCAGGCCGAGGAGCGGCGTGAGGAATTGCGCGCAGCCGTAGTCCACGCCCGCAACAGTGGCAATGAGGCCGAAGATGTTGAACCAGGCCGTGAACCAGCCCCACCCGCGTCCGCCGAGCATGATGGCCCAGTGGAACATTCCGCCCGAGATGGGAAACGCCGAAGAAAGCTCGGCCATGCTGGCCGCGACGGCCAGCGTCAACACGGAGACGATGGGCCAGCCGAAGGCCATTTCCGCCGGCCCGCCCTGCTCGAGGCCGTAGTCGTAGAGCGTCACCGCGCCGGTCAGGATGGAAATGATGGAAAAGGAAATCGCGAAGTTCGAGAACCCGCCCATGCTCCGAAAAAGTTCCTGCACGTAGCCGAAACGGGCCAGGTCCTTTGAGTCGCGGTCCGTCTCTACGCGTGCAGCTGGATTCATAGACTAGGAAGGTTTAAAAAGTTCGGAGTGCGGAGTTCGGAGTTTATCACTGCGGTCCACGCCCGCTCCGCAGATAGCTGGTAAATCCCCCGATTAGCGAGGCAGTCTCTTCAGCCAGACCGAACAACTTTTTAAAATGCTCGGCCGAAATATATCCAGCGTCGAGAGCAACGTAAAGCAAAGACTGGACCTCGGCGACCGACCCCTCGCGACGTCGAGGAAGTGGGCGAAATCGCGGCTGGTCTTTCGGCCAAACCCCTCCGCAATGTTGCTCATGGAAGAGACGGCAGCCCCGCACATTTGGCGCCGCAATTCAAAGTCGTTCCGCAGCAGTCCTGCCCTCGAAAGTTTGTAAATCTCCCGAACCAGCACTTTCGCCTTTTGCCAAGCTTGTATGTCCTCGAAACGCTTGATTGTAGCCATGTCGGTTACGAGTTATGGCGTTCGGAGTCGCTCAGTTCGAAGTTCGGGGTTGCTTAGTCCGCTCGCGGCCGCCGGAGGTAAGTCCTGAACCCGTCAATCAGCTCCGAACTGACAAACTCCGAACCCCGAACTGGGAACTCCGCACTGAAAAACTCCGAACTGCGAACTCCGAACCGAACAACTCAAAACGCCTCTTCATAAAGCCGCCGCATATCCTCGACGGTCGTTGGCCGCGGATTGAGCAAGCGGCATCCGTCCTGCATGGCCAGAGGAACCATGACGGGAATCATTTCCTCGCGCACTCCCGCGTCGCGAAGCCGCGGCGGAATGCCGATCTCATGGTTGAGCTGTTCGATGGCGGAAATGGCGCGGAGGGCTAACTCTTCACACGAATGACCAGGGGCGATTATCCCTAGCGCGAGGGCCAAATCGGGAAACCGCTCCGGCACTGCGGGCAAATTGAACCGCATGACGTGCGGGAGCAGGATGGCGTT
This sequence comes from Acidobacteriota bacterium, assembly GCA_003225365.1. Taxonomy (GTDB): domain Bacteria; phylum Acidobacteriota; class Terriglobia; order UBA7540; family UBA7540; genus Gp13-AA74. The sequence goes on along the minus strand of QHZN01000228.1, from coordinate 61 downwards.
CGTGAGGCCGTGGTGCATACCCGCGACGGTCGAAAGCGGGTGCGCCAGGGAATGGACCGTC
>QHZN01000195.1 GCA_003225365.1 Acidobacteriota bacterium | reverse complement strand
TGGGCCAGGTCGTCGCGATTAATTTCCCTTCCCTCGTCTCGAATTTCAATGGGCGACCCGAACGCCTCGAAGCGGGATCGCGAGGGATACTGCTATGGGATGTACGAGCGAGATCCAGCAGAGCGAAACCAGATGCAAATCTGCACAAATTTTCGTTCCACAATCTCGTGAACCAGGGGGATTTAGGAAGAAGTTATATTACGAGCCGAGCCTCTAACCCACAGAAATAGCGCAAGATAGGTGCCATTCCTGGAGCGGGCTGAACCAACGCATTCTGGCACTAGATTTGCGAGATACTCTTTAGCCGAGCGGCGGAGCGTGGTGTACTGCGCCTGCGTGCCGGTCATAAAGTGCTCACCCGGAGAATACTCTTGAAGGGAGAATTCACAATGCGTGTCTCATGTCGAAAAATGACCCAGGCGGCTGCGCTGGCAATGCTCTGCGTCGGTTTCAGTCTGCCCTCACAAGCCCAAACATGCCCCGTAACAGGCCAATGGAACGTCGGCGATCCCTTCGTGGGCGTCGGGCACGGCAGCTATCTCCACTATACCAATTGCGGGACCGACTCCAGCCCCAACTACGTGCTGGTCGAGACGATCTCAATTTCGGGCTTTGGGAGTGACCCCACCGCCGGGTGCGCCTGGGATTCCCAGCTAAATTTATACGTGACTGACACAAAGAGCGGGCTAGTCGCAGAATTGAACGGCATCAACCCGGGACAGACCGGGAGCAGCAGCCACGGGGTCTCTCAAACACTTTCGACGGGGGTGGGCACCACTTCCGTCATGTTCGACGCGAGCGGCAACCTGTACGTGGGACTTGGCGGCGTCGCAGGCAGCCTTACCGCCCCCGGGCTTCTTAAATACACTCCGACGTTGCCGCCGGATACTCCGGCGGGCAGCTTCACATACCCAACGAACCCCACCACAACCTTCAACACCGGCATCAACACTGATTGGATTGACCTCGCCAACGATCAGAAGACGCTTTATTTTACCGGCGAAGGCTTTGTGGTTCAAAAAGAAGACTTGAGCACATTGGCGCCCTCCACTACTTTCAGCACTTCGGTACTCAACCAGTCCTTTGCTGTGCGGCTTCTTCCTCCGTTCGACGGCACGGGCGGGGTCTTGCTGGCAGATACCACAAACGTCGTACGATTGGATAGCACAGGATCAACTGTAAAGGTGTATGCCTTCCCGAATTCCACCCACTTACAGGCCCTAACGCTCGACCCCAACGGCACGTCAGCCTGGGTCGCCGACATTAAGAACGGAAATTTATTCCGGTTCAACATCAGCACGGGCACTGCGGAGTTCACGATCGCTACACCTGGGGGATCGAGTCCGAACGGGCTGTGCGTGAGGGGTGGGCCGGAGCTCAACGTCGTTCCCCTCGTCTACCAGGTCGGCACAAACGTCTCGGCTACGGCGAGTTTCGGCGCGCCGAATACTCTGAATTCTCACGCTTGGAGCGCGACGTTTGATCAGATCTTGCAGAAATTTGTCCTGGTCGTGACGGCCACGGAAGGTATCGATCTCGGCCGCTTCACCGAATACTTCCCCAACCAAGCCGGGTGTGGCGGCGGGTCCGGCTGCATAGGGACTCCGGCTTCCCCTGCGACTCTGACACCCATCCCCTACGCTGATCAGGTGGACCTGGCCGGAACAACTAATACTCAAGGTAAAGCAGTCGTCTACCGGGCCGCAAATGAACCTGTCCTCAACACCCAGTACAGCGGCGGCATCTTTATCTCGACCAGGTACCATCTCCCTGCGCTTTCGAATGCGGGAGGGTTTTATACCCCACCCACCTGCCTTGTGAGCGCCACGGGCGTTTATACGGGCAACCCGCGAATCTTCCGCGACCCGGCCAGCAAACCGCCAGAGGACGCAGCGGACAACCACTCCTTCGCTTTCGACGCCACGACTTTTTCCTTCAATGGCGATATCACGATTGGAGGGACCAAGCTGAACGACTACAACGCGGCAGACCGCTGCCCATCCCACGTTGGCAGTTCGGCGACATTCTTAAGCCCGCTGCCGAAGGCGAAGATCAATCTCGGGTCGGCGGTTTCACTCGGCCTTAGCGTGGTAGATGCTTCTGGCAACCCCATCACCGATGCGGTCACAGCTCCGAATAATATAACCCTCTCCATTACAGACCAAAACGGTGTTCCGGAGCGAGTGTTTGGGGTTCCGGGAAACTCCCCTAATTTCTTTAAGATTACCTCTAACAACAAATATAAAGCCAACCTGGATACTACGGGCTTGGAACCCGGTCAGACGACTTTGTGTGTAACCTCGATCAACACCAACTTCACAGACGGTATCGGTACCGCGACCGGTCCAGGCGAATTTCCACCCTCCTGTACCATCATTATCCTTAAGTAGGAGCTCGTAAGCTGAAACACTCGATGGGAGCCGGGCCGCGTAGCCCGGCTCTTTTTTTGTGGGGGGAGAATCCTCAGGATGGCCCCTGCAAAATGGGAGCGACGTCGCTTCGCTTGGCCACACCGTCCCCGGCGTCTTTCCGAATTTCGCTAAGGAGTTGGCGGGCATGATCGATCTGGCGCCGAGACTCCTCCTTCTCGCCAGTGAGGTTAAGCAATTTGGACATTAGGTAGTGGCCCCTCGCCTGGAGCCCACGCAGGCCCAATTTCTCACTTCGGGCCAAGGCGCGCTCGAGCTCCTGCCGTGCCTGGGGATAATCGCGCTTCGCGAGGAGTGCTTCGGCCAAGTAAAGCGACGAATCCACCGACAAAAACGCATTCCCCAGAGTGTCCGCCTCTCGAAACAGACTCTTCAGCGCGTTAATGGCCGAAGAGGACTGCCCCTGTTTGACGGCCAGTTTGGCGAGGTTGAATTGGGACATGAAGATATATGGCCGGTCTGAGGCGCGGGAAGCCGTCCGCAAGGCCTCTTCATAGCGATTGCGGGCGGAATTCAAATCGCCGGCATAAAAAAATCGGTCGCCTTGAAAGTTCAAGGCTAGAGCGACTACGGCTTGATTGTTAATCCCGCGAGCGAGTCGGAGCGCCTCATCGAGGGTCTTTTGCGAATCCTCAAATCGCCCAACTTGACCTAGAATTCCCCCGTAATCGCAGGTGATCGTGGCAAGAAAAAGGCCACCCTCATGCGCTTCCCGGAGGGCCTTGAGGGCGTCTTCTTCTGCCTTGAGCGCCCGGCCGTATTGCCCCTGATAGCTGAAAAGGGTCGCCAGGCTGTCCGAATCGGCAGCGTACCCGACCTGCTCACCTGCATTTCGGTGGAGCTCCAAGGCGCGAAGGTAGTAGGTCACCGCGTGGTCATACTCGCCCAAATTCAGGTCGGTCTCCCCGAGGTTGTGGAGGGTAGAAGCAATATCACCCGGGACCTTGACTTCTTGCCGGATCCGGAGAGCCTGCTCAAAATAGGTTCGCGCGTCCTCATATTGGCCCTTGGCGAAGTAGGCGTTCCCAATGTTATTGAGGGCCAGACCTTCGGAACCTTTATCCCCTGCTTCGCGCTCAATCTGGAGGGCTTCCTTCGTCGCCTTCAAGTCCTCGTCGTACTTTCCGAGATTATTGTAAAGATCGCCCAAATTCATCAAGTTGTCGCCGAGCCCTTTCTTGTCGTGGATCTCCCTTCGCAACTGGATGGCCTGCTGGTAATTTGTTAAAGCAAGCTGCGGCTTCCCTTGGGAGGCCTCGACCTGGGCCATGGAGTCATAGCTATCGGCAATTCCGTCCTTGTCGCCGAGACGGCGCATGATTTCGAGGGACTGCTGAAAATAATTCAGCGCATCGTCGGGCTTCGCCAAGACCTGGTAAGCCATACCCAGCACGTGCAGAATCAAGGCGCGCTCCTCTTGGTTTTCGAATTGGATGGCGAGACTAAGCGCGCTGTTGAGGGAGTCGAGCCCGCCCTGGGCGTTCCCGCTAATGGTCTCGACACGTCCCATGGCCAGCAAAGCGTTGGGATTCTTGGGCTGGGCCTTGACCACCTTCGTGTAGAGGTCTCGCGCCTTATCGAAGGCGCCAGCATCCTCGTGTAACCTCCCTAAGGTGAACTGAACGTCGGCGTCGTCGGGGGCGGCCTTGGCCAGATTCTCGTATGACTCGATAGCCTTGGCGTAGTCCTTCGTGATCGCTCGGTGCTCGGCTGAGATGCGGTACTTCTCCTGGCCCGAAAGGCGTTCGCTCAATTCCACCGCCTTCCGCGAGGCCTGCTCAGCTTCATTGTCGTATCCCAGATTGGAGTAAGTCCGGGCGAGCTTCGAATATGCCAAAGCGAACTCCGGATCTTCCTGGGTGGAGGCCAGAAAGCGTTTTTGGCCCTCGAGATTATTCCCTTGACGCAGCAGCTCAAGCCCCTCGTTATAGTCCCGAAGCGCGGAAAGCGACTTTGACGAGGGCTTGAACGCCTGTGCCTCCAATTCTTTGACGATGGAAGGCGACAATGCCAAGTTCTCTCGGATCTCCCGAGCCAACCGGTCTACGGCCCCTGGGATCGCGTTCGCGTTTGGGGCTTCGGCTGTGATCGGGGTTGCGCGGTCCCGCTTAAAGTCCTGTAGCGTCGCGTTAATACGAATCTGTTCTCCAAGCCTGTCATACTGTCCCCAGACCACCGTCTGCGCGATGCTGATCTCGCCCACCTTGCGAAGTGTGGACGCGTCGAGGTTCGCATTTGGCGTCAACTGCATATCATGTAAGATCTGGCGGAGGCGATCGGAAGCGACTGTGTGAAGAGAGGGGGATTGTCCTACATCGGTGTTTAACAACTCTGCGAGTTCGGGGCCCAGCCAGTCGAGGCTGGCGTCGCCCGAGGCATTGCGGAAAGGAAGGATGGCCAGTGAGGTGGCGGGCCCCGCCGGCTTGGAGTTGGTCAAAATCCTGAAAATTCTTCCGCGAAAGACCACGACTGCAATCACCAGCAAGAGAGCGGCGAGCCCGGGGCCGAGCCATTTCGTGGGGAGCTCTTCGACCATCCGAAACCGCGGCATGCGCAGTGTCAGGGGCCCGGCGCGCGGGGCGCGATGCGCTTGGAGGTCCGCCAAGACCTCGGAGGCCTTCTGGTAGCGAAGCTTTCGGTCAATCTCCAGGCATTTCACCACCACGTTGTTGAGGTATTTCGGGATGGTCGGATCGAGCTTCGCGGGCGGCGTGGCCCGTTCTTGCGTGCGCTTGACCAGCAAGGCGACTGCGCTCGTGGCTTGATGAGGCGTCTTGCCGGTCAACAACTCGTAGAGAATAATTCCCAGAGTGAAAAGATCGGAGCGCGCATCGGCATCCTCCCCCTTGGCCTGCTCCGGCGACATGTATTCCGGAGTGCCGATCAGGACGCCGGTCTGGGTCAATCCCGGCATTTCCAGCGAGCGCGCGATGCCGAAGTCCATCACCGTGACTTTGCCAAGCTTATCCACCATGATGTTCTGGGGCTTCAAGTCCCGGTGCACCACGCCTTCCGAGTGCGCGGCCTCCAGGGCTTCGGAGACCTGCCCGATGATCGCCGCCGCCGCCTCCGGAGAATACTTCCCGCGCTCGGTCAGCGTGGTCCGGAGGTCCTGTCCCTCGATGTACTCCATGGAGATGAACTTGATCCCCTCGGCTTCCCCCAGGTCATAAATGCGGATCACATTTTTGTGAGTAATCTGACGCGCCAGAACCAATTCCTGCTTGAACCGCGCGAGGATTTCCGGGTTGCCCGCGAGCTCCGGACGAATAACTTTCAGCACCACTAGGCGATCCACTTCGCAGTCTCTGGCCTTATAGACCGCGCCCATGCCACCCACCCCGAGCAACCCCAGTATTTCGTAGCGTCCTCCAAGCACGCTCCCAATTTTCAAGACCGTCAATGCGCCTGTGGACGGTTCGGCGAGTCTCACGGGTGAGGGCGAGGGTCGGCTCTCGGTTACCCCGTCGAGCGTCTGCGCGTCTTGCCCGCCAAGGGGGGCGTGGCACTTGAAACAAAAAGGCGTCCCCGGCGGGTTACTTGATTTGCGTTTTGAAGTACCTCAAACTCCTTTGACGACAGGCCGCCTGGGGGGATTATTCGGCGGCATAGGAAGGGGGCGTGTTCAAGGTGCGCCGAGGAGGCCGCGGAAGAAGAATTCGGTGTAAGCCTGCGCGAGCTCGGGCTGTTTGATCGGGCCGTCGACGTGGTACCACTGGTAAAGCCAATTGACCATGCCGAGCGCGGCGAAGGCGGCCAGGCGCGGGGAGATGATCGTCTCCCGGCCCGATTGCTGCATAACCTGACGGACAGTCTCTTCGAGGAAATGGATATACGCCCGCTTGCGGGCATTGATTCTCTTTCTCAGCGCGCCCTTGAGCGACCGGTTTTCGTGGAGGATCACAGTCAGCTCCCAATCGCGCGCGCGGACGATGAGGTCAATGTGCCCGGTAATGGTCTGCCGCAACCTTTCCCGAGGGTCGGCGATGGCTCGGACTCTCTGAAGCACTGTTTCCTCAAGGATGTCCATCCCGTAGTTCATGATTTCAGACAGCAGACGGTCCTTGCTCCCGATGTGGTGGTAGAGGCCAGCCTTGGTCAGCCCGACCGCCTTGGCAATATCCTGCATCGAGGCGCCGTCGAATCCCTTCTCGTAGAAGATACGGGCGGCGATGCGGCAAATCTCGCGAAGTTTTTCGTGGGCGTCCGGCGTCTCGGCCATAAGTCAAGGGGTCGCGCCGCTCGAGGCGGCGAGAGTCTACCACAAACGCATAGGCTCAATATGGGAAAGGTGCGCACTGGGAGGCTGGCGCGCGGCCCGCTGCACCTTAATATTCCACCGCACTTCTGCTCAGGACGCTGGCCTCTGGACATTGCGCCGCGCCTCTCCTATCATCGCTGCCCTTATGTCGCTTCAAGCCATCACGCAACGCAAGCGCGGATTCATCTGCGTCAATGCGCACCCGGAGGGCTGTCGGCGGAATATCGAGCGCCAAGTCGAGCGAATCCGACAAGCAGTAGGGGCAGGTTTCAAACCCGCGCCTACAACCATGAAGAACGTCCTGGTGATCGGCGCTTCGACCGGCTACGGGCTCGCCTCCCGCATCGCCGCCGCGTGGGCCTTCGGCGCGAAAACCTTGGGCGTCTTCTTCGAGCGCGCGCCCAAAGGAGGCTCGACGGGCACGGCGGGCTACTACAACACCGTGGCCTTTCACGAACAGGCCAAGAAGGACGAGCTTTTCGCGGCCAGCCTCAACGGTGACGCCTTTTCCGACGAGATCAAGCGCCAGGCGGCCGACCTCATCCGCCAAAGCATTGGGTCTGTAGACTTGGTCATCTACAGCCTCGCCTCGCCGCGACGCGTGCACCCGCGCACGGGCCGGACTCACAACGCGGCGCTCAAGCCCATCGGGCAGCCGTTTTCTAGCAAGACCATTGATTTGAACACCGAAAAAGTCGTCACCATAACGCTCGAGCCCGCCTCCGAAGCCGAAATCGCCGACACCGTGGCCGTGATGGGGGGCGCCGATTGGCGGATGTGGATGGAAATGCTCGCGCAGGAAAACCTGCTCGCGAAAGGGGCCGGGACCGTCGCCTATTCCTATATCGGACCTGAGGTCACCTGGCCCGTATATCGCGACGGCACCATCGGGCAGGCAAAACTCGATCTCGAAAAAACCGCCCGGGACCTTGCCGCGACACTCGGCCCGAAGCTCGGCCTCAAAGCCTACGTCTCCGTCAACAAAGCCGTCGTCACCCAAGCGTCGGCCGCCATACCCGTCGTGCCACTTTACTTGAGCGTGCTGCCGCGGGTTTTGAAAAACAACGAGGAGCCGATTGACCAGATGCGGCGATTGTTTTGCGATTTTCTGGCCCAAGGCGATCGGAACCTGCTCGATGAAACGTGGCGGGTGCGGTTGGACTCGGCCGAGCTTCAGCCCGAAGTCCAGGCCGGCATCGCGCGCATTTGGCCGAACGTCACGACGGAGAATCTCTACCAGCTCACCGACTTTGCCGGCTTCAAGCGCGCCTTTGATAATTTGTTCGGATTCAACGTCGAAGGGGTGGACTACAGCCGGCCCTGCGAGACAGACCTCGCGTGGTAAGCTCCTCGGCGTGACCTGGCGAACTGGTGCGCAAGGGGGGATTCGAACCCCAATCCCACGACGCGGGACCAGCCCAACTCGCCTCGTGAAGAAATCCTGGTGCGGAAGGGGGGATTCGAACCCCCACGCTCTTGCGAGCGTCAGCCCCTCAAGCTGGTGCGTCTGCCAGTTCCGCCACTTCCGCACTACGAATTGAGGATTCTGAATATGAATGCTGAAGTAAAATCCTCCAGCAAGTTCCTTCTTCTTCTGTCTCCTGACTTCTGACTCCTGGATTCGGCCTCCTACTTCGGTGGCGGAGCCGGCGCGGGATTCGCGGGCGCAGTCGCGGGAGTGGTTGGCGGCGCAGGCTTCGCGGGGGAGGTCGCAGGAGCCGTCTGGGACGCGGGCGGAGTGTGCGTGCGCAAGGGCGACCCCCCCGGTGTTTTCGTCGCCCAGACAGCGAGCGTCACCGCCGTAACCATAAAAATCACGCCCAGCACCCAAGTCGCCTTCTGGAGCGTGGTGACGGCGCCGCGCGGACCAAAGGCCGCCTGGCTGACGCCGCCGAAGGCCGCCGTGATGTCCACGTTCTCGCCGCCCTGAATCATCACCACGAGAATCAGCAGGATGCTCACCAAGATGTGGAGCGCCAAAACCGCCGTGAACATATCCTTCCTTTCGAGCCTAACGATAATGAACGATCGCGGCGAAGGACTCGGCGTGAAGGCTTGCGCCGCCGACCAGCGCGCCGTCGATTTCTTCCTGGGCCATTAAGCCGCGAACATTTTCCGGCCTGACGCTTCCGCCGTAAAGAATTCGTAACGATTGGGCGCATTCCACGCCGAACTCTTCGCGCGCCAGGGTGCGCAACTTGGCGTGGCTTTCCGCGGCCATCTCCGGGGTTGCCGTGCGCCCTGTGCCAATCGCCCAAACCGGCTCGTAAGCAATGATGATACGGGAACAATCCGGCGGGGTCAATCCGCGGAGCCCGCCCGCAAACTGGCGCTCGAGCACGGCGGCGGTGCGGCCCGCTTCGCGCTCTTCGAGCGTCTCGCCTGCGCAGACGATGGGCGTGAGCCCTGCCG
>QHZN01000194.1 GCA_003225365.1 Acidobacteriota bacterium | reverse complement strand
AACTCTTGTCGTTGCTAAATGAGAACGGGCAATTGGACATCGCCGCGATCAATTCGCCGACCCAGTGTGTGGTGGCCGGACCCTACGATGCCATTGCGGCATTCGAAAAGAAGCTTGCTTCGCGGGAAGTAATGACCCGGCACTTGCACACTTCACATGCGTTCCATTCTCAGATGATGGAGCCTGTGATTGCACCGTTCATGGAGTTGCTTGGCCAGGTGAAGCTCAACAAACCGCAGATTCCGTATGTGTCCAATGTGACGGCTCGTTGGATCACCCCTACGGAGTCCCAGCGGGCCGAGTACTGGGCGGGCCATGTGCGACAGACGGTGCGTTTCGCCGATGGAATTGCGGAACTGATGAAAGAGGGGGCAAATGTTCTGCTGGAGGTCGGCCCTGGCCGGACTTTAAGCGCCCTGGCGTCGCAACATCCGGCCAGGTCGCCTGAACAAGTCGTGCTCCCGTCGTTGCCGCTGAGAGGTGTTCAGGAACCGCGCGGCATTCTTGAGGCGTTGGGACGGCTTTGGATGAGCGGTGTTGACCTGGACTGGGAAGGATTTTATGCAAACGAGCGACGCCGCCGGGCCGTGCTGCCTACCTATCCCTTCGAGCGTACGCGTTGCTGGCCGGAGCCGGCCGTCACGGAACCTCCTGCCGCGCCAGCCCCGACACGCGTGGGAACCAATGGGCGAGGGAAGATGTCGCAGACACCGTCCGCGGATGAGATGCAGGCCCTGTGCAGCTCTCAGGCCGCAGCCGCGTCGCCGGCGGAGACGACGCCGGAGATTCCTCGAAAGCGCCGTCTGCTTGCTGCCGCTCGTTCGATGTTGCGGGAGCTTTCTGGCCATAACTTCTCTGAAGTAGACGCTGACGCGAACTTCCTGGAATTGGGTTTGGATTCGCTTTTGCTCGCACAGACGGCGCAGTTGTTCGCACGAAAATTCGGGGTCTCGATCAGCTTACGCCAGTTGATGGAGGAATTGAGCTCGCTGGATGCCGTCGCATCCCACCTGGACGCTACGCTGCCTCGGGATGCGTTCGCTGAGATGCCAGCCACACCGCCATCGGCGCCATCCCCAACACAAGCGGTCGCAGACTCTCTAAGTGGCGTGCTAGAAGAAATTTTGGCGCAGCAGCAGCAACTTACCAATCAAGTGCTCCAGCTGTTGGGCCGCCAGCCCGCTGCGATTCCTCCCACCCCGGTGTCCTCTGCATCCACGGCCGTATTGGTGCGCCCGCCGGTCCCGGAAGTCCAGTCGCAGCATGGACCCTTCAAACCGATTTCCCGGGATAGCAATATGGTGCTGTCACAGCGCCAACAGCGTGCCCTCGACGCGCTGATTGCCCGGTACACCGCGCGTACTGCCGGTTCAAAGAAGCTTGCCGCGCAAAACCGGCCGGTTTTGGCTGATCCACGCTCGGTGGCGGGATTCAAGCAGACTTGGAAAGAGATGGTGTATCCGATCGTCACGACGCGATCAGACGGATCCAAGATCTGGGACACCGACGGAAATGAATACGTCGACTTTGTGATGGGTTTCGGTGCCAGCCTGTTCGGACATCGGCCCCCATTTGTTGTCGAGGCCGTCCGCCAACAACTCGAACAGGGTTTTGAGATTGGGCCAATCCAGCCGCTCGCCGGCGAAGTTGCCGCCCTGGTGAAGGAGTTCACGGGAATGCAGCGCGTCGTTTTTGCCAATACCGGTTCGGAAGCGGTATTAGCGGCCATACGCTCTGCGCGCGCAGTTACGGGACGCGAGAAGATTGTCGCCTTTGCTGGCTCCTATCACGGGGTGTTCGACGAGGTGCTGTTCCGCCCAATACCAGCCAACCAGGGCGGTCAAACCGTGCCGGCCGCTCCGGGGATTCCCCGCAGCGCCCTGGCTCAGGTCATCGTACTCGATTACGGCAATCCGGAGTCCCTCGAGATTCTTCGGGCGCGTGGATCGGAAATCGCGGCCGTGCTCGTGGAACCGGTGCAGAGCCGAAGGCTTGATTTGGTGCCGAGGGAGTTTTTGCAGGAGCTGCGGCGAGTCACTGCACAAACGGGCTCGGCGCTTGTCTTCGACGAAGTGGTGACCGGTTTCCGCATACACCCTGGCGGGGCGCAAGCCTATTTCGACATACAGGCGGACCTGGCTACGTACGGAAAGGTTATTGGCGGAGGACTTCCCATCGGGGTCGTTGCAGGCCACGCGAAATTCATGGATGCCCTGGATGGCGGACAGTGGCAATACGGCGATACGTCATTTCCCGAAGTCGGCGTCACGTTCTTCGCAGGAACGTTTGTGCGACATCCGCTGGCGCTCGCCGCTGCCAAGGCGGTCTTGACACACCTCAAGCAGAAAGGCCCGGAACTTCAGCAGCGACTGAACGATCGAACTTGCAGGCTTGCAAATGAGATGCGGACCGTCATCGATGATTTTCATGCACCTTACCGTTTGACCCAATTTGGCTCTTTCATGCATCTCACGTTTCCCCAGGAGCATCGGTTGGCGGGATTACTTTTCTATATGCTTCGCCTACGTGGCATTCACATCTGGGAGAACCGACCCTTCGTCATTACGATGGCGCATACGGACGATGACTTCGCCCGCTTGACTCACGCGCTCCGCGAAAGCTTGTCGGAGATGTGGTCTGGAGAATTTCTACCTCCTCCTGCGAGTTCCCGAGGCGAGACCAGTGGGGTGCCCTCAGCTCTCGGCGCCGAAGCGCCCGTCTGCAGGGAGGACTCCTTGACAACGCCTGCGCAGCAGTCCGACATCGGTGGCGCGTTTCCCCTGACTGAATCACAGAAGGAGATCTGGCTTGCCGCTCAGATGGGCGGCGAGGCCGCAGTGGCCTATAACGAGTCACTGCGCTTCGAATTCCGTGGGGCCTTCGATGTGAAGGCGTTCCGTGCGGCGGTCGCCCAAGTGGTACGACGGCATCCCATTCTCCTAGCGAGCGTCAGCCCAGACGGCCAGTGGCAACGGATGAAAGTCGCCGGCAAGCTCGACGTGCCTCTCCTCGATTTGAGAGGAATGGACAAGACTGAGCAAGAGCGCGAATTGGCTGCAATAGTTGAACGAGAAGTGACCGAACCGTTTGACCTTATCACCGGCCCGTTGTTGCGTGTAAGGATCGCCTGCCTATCGGACGATCAACACGTGGTGACTTGGACCGCACATCACATCGTTTGCGATGGCTGGTCGGTCGGAGTCCTGATCCGCGAATTGGCTATCATCTACTCTGCGTTGGAGCGAGGGATTCAACCAGTGTTGCAGGCGCCTGATTCTTTCCAAGAATATGCCCTCGCTGAACAACCTGATGGCGCTGAAGCGCAACGGGCCACGGCATTCTGGCGCGAACAATTTCGAGAACTGCCGCCGCCGCTGGAGCTTCCGACTGATCGCCCTCGCCCGCGGATCCGATCCGCTAAGGCGGCTGCACGGCGGTGGATGGTAGACGCCGCTGTTCAAGAATCACTCAAGCGCATCGCCGGAGAGCAACACACCACCCTGGTCGTGGTTTTGATGACGGCGCTGGAAGGCTTGCTCTACCGGCTGACGGGCGAGACCGATCTCATTGTTGCTCTCGCGTTTGCGGGTCAAGCTGTAAGTGGAAAGACTCGTGTGGTGGGACAGTGCGTGAACACCCTCCCTGTTCGCACGCGGCTCCAGGTGGAGGCAAGCTTTTTGGAAAACGTGGCTTTGGTGAAAAAAAGCGTGTTGGACGCCTACGATCACCACCAGTCGTCACTGGGGAGCATCCTCCAGCATCTCAACATGCCTCGCAACCTGAGCCGGCCGCCTCTGGTCGATATCTATTTCAATGTCGATCGGGATACGAGTGACGTAAGATTTGATGGCGTCGAGTTTGCATGCGAGGCGAACCCGAAGCGGGCGCTCCATTTTGATCTATTCTTCAATCTCATCGAAAAGCCTCACGGGCTTTCCATTCTGTGCACCTACAACACAGACTTGTTTGACGCGACCACGATTGAACGGTGGCTTAAGTACTACGAAACCCTGCTGCAAGGCATTGTAGCGAACCCGACCGAGGTGTTGGGCAAACTACCTGTGCTGCCCGAGGCTGAACGCAGAGACCTGATTGTCGGGCGGAATAGCACGCACATTGAGTTCCCCCAGCAGACCCTCAGCGAGTGGTTTGAATCTCGTGTAGCAGAGATGCCGGAAGCTCAGGCCGTGGCGTTCGCGGGCGAGCACATGACCTACGGCGAGCTCAGCCGCCGCAGCACGCAGATTGCACATCGCCTGAAAAAATTTGGTATTGGGCCGAATGTACTGGTGGGGCTTGCCATCGAACGCTCCTTGGATATGCTCGTGGGTCTTCTAGGGATTCTGAAGGCGGGAGGAGCATATGTGCCGCTGGATCCCTCTTTTCCGCAAGACCGTCTTGCCTACATGGTGGAAGACAGCGGGATGCGCGTCCTAGTCACACATCGCGGACTGGACGAACGGCTACACACCCGTCCGGAATTGATCATCCGCCTGGATTCCGATTGGGAAAGTATTGCCAAGGAGAGCATCGACCCTCAAACCCTGCCCACCGCGAATCCCGAGAGCCTCGCCTACGTGCTCTACACCTCCGGTTCGACAGGCAAGCCGAAGGGTGTAGAGATCCAGCACTCCGCGCTCATTAATTTACTCCTTTCGATGCAGCGCGAGCCGGGCTTCACCGCTAAAGATACGATGCTGGCGGTAACCACGCTATCTTTCGACATCGCGGGCTTGGAGCTTTACCTGCCCTTGATAAGCGGTGGAAGGGTGGTGATCGCGAGCCATGATCAGTCCTATGATCCCCTGCGTTTAATGGAAGCAATACGCGACTCGCATTGCACCGTGATGCAAGCTACACCAAGCACATGGCGGGCTTTGGTCGATACTGGCTGGACAGGTTCGTCAACGCTCAAGGTTGTCTGCGGAGGCGAATCGCTGCCCCGTGATCTGGCAAGAGAACTTCTTGTGCGATGCATGCAGTTATGGAATGTGTACGGCCCGACAGAAACAACCATCTGGTCGACCATTCACCGGGTCACCTCCGCCGATGGTCCGATTCCCATCGGCCGGCCGATCGCAAACACACAAGCATTCGTGCTGGATGGACAGCGCAATCCTGTTCCCACCGGCGCCGTCGGCGAGCTGTACCTTGGTGGTGCCGGCTTGGCGCGCGGCTACCTGCGTCGTCCGGAGCTGACACAGGAGCGCTTCGTCGAAAGCCCGTTTGAGGCTGAGGCTCGACTCTATCGCACAGGAGATCTGGCGCGCTGGGTTCCTGGCCCCTATCTCGAATGCTTGGGGCGTATTGATAATCAGGTGAAGGTGCGCGGATTTCGCATCGAGCTCGGCGAGATTGAAGCTGCACTGTCCAATCACGAGGCCATAGGGCAGCGTGTGGTGGTTGCGCGAGAGGACAGCCCGGGCGACAAACGGCTAGTCGCATATTTTGAATTGCGGCCAGGAGCCGTGACCAACCTGGCGGATTTGCGTGCACATCTTGCGAAGGCACTGCCCGACTATATGATCCCGTCTACCTTCGTCCCCATGGACAAGCTCCCGTTAACGCCCAACGGTAAGATCGACCGCAAGGCGTTGCCCGCTCCGGACGGACAACACATCCAGGTCCACACGGAGTTTGTTTCGCCCCGGGATCCGTTCGAACAAGCACTGGCCCATATTTGGGCAAGGGTCTTGAAAGTAAAGCGGGTGGGCCTGCGCGACAATTTTTTTGAGCTTGGGGGGCATTCGTTTGCGGCAGTCCGCATGTTGATAGAGGTTCGAAAGCTGGCTGGCAAGGCCATCCCGTTAGCGACCCTGTTCGAGGCTTCCACTGTGGAGTCCTTCGCAGAGCTGTTGCGGAGGGACGGCTGGACCCCTTCTTGGGCATCGCTTGTGCCCATACAACCGATTGGACAGCGGTCTCCCTTGTTTTTGGTGCACGGTGCAGAAGGGAACGTTTTGCTGTATCGGCAATTGACTCGGTATCTGGGGTCGGAGCAGCCGGTTTATGGACTGCAATCAAAAGGTCTGAACGGCGACGGATCTGTCAACACTACGGTAGAAGATATGGCATCCCGGTACATTAAGGAGATCATCACCGTACAACCGCACGGGCCATATTTCCTTGGGGGCTACTGCATGGGGGGAGCTATAGCTTTGGAAATGGCACAGCAGTTAACCGCGATGGGAGAGACGGTCGGCCTTGTAATCATGCTGGCTACTTATAACCACGCTGTTTCTCGCCCATTCTTTATGAAAGGTGCGGTGCATTTCCTACAGGATTTGTGGTTTCACGGAGCTAACTTGGTTTCGATCCCACGGGAGGACGGCAAGAAATTTTTAAGAGAAAAAGCGGATACCGAACTGGAACGGCTCAGGATCAGGCTGCATGCTGCTTCTCACGCTCTC
>QHZN01000193.1 GCA_003225365.1 Acidobacteriota bacterium | reverse complement strand
GACTCCTGACTCCTGCTTTGGCGATCACCGGTTTCTCCAGTTGCAGGTTCGGCCCCGGCGCTTCGCGCACCGCGCCCGCCTTCACCTCCGCCGCCGCAAACGGCTGCGCCGCCCATTCGAATTTCAGAAACTGGGCCGCCAGCGCGTCGGGCAACTCGTGCAGGCCGGGTAAGTATTCCTGGCCGTCGTGAGTGATGGAGTGCAGCAATTCGATTTTCATTTCTTCCTCCAGTAGGGGCGATTCACGAATCGCCCCTGGGGGCAATTCATGAATTGCCCCTACGCCACCGCGGACAGCCACAGATACGCGGCGTTCGACTCGACGATTTTCAGGTCGTACCATTTCTTGACCTTGATGATGTCGGCGTCGGTGCCTTCCTCCCGATAGCGCTTCACCTGGTAGCCCGTCTTCCACACGAACGTGTAGCCGAACGACGGCGTGCGCAGTCCCGGGCTTTTCGGGACGTAGAATAGGAGCGCAAGCTTTCCATAAACATAGGAAAGCGTGTCCGCCTGCCCGATGTGGGCCGTGGACTGGATGACCTGCGGCACCACCACCCGGTCCACCTCGAACACTTCCGCCAGGTCGTCGCCGGTCAAGGCCTTGCGCGCGCCGAGGCCGGTGTACTTCACGCGGTCGATGATGCGCGGGTGGTTGCGCAGGGTGCGGAAGACCGGCCGTGGGAGAAACAGCGAATTCGGCACCACACCGATAAGCTGCTGGATCGTCTCCTTGGCCTGGTCCACCACCGTCACCGGATCGGAATTGGTGTAGTCGGACCATTGCGAAGTCCCCGACAAGGTCGTGTTGTTCGGGACGTTCGCCGCCGCGAGCAAGGCGTTGGCGTTCACCTCCTGCTTGAGCGCGATCTTCTGCGTCAGCTTCTCGGTGAACTCAATGTCAATTTGCGCGCCCGGGTCGGCGTTCTCGCGGAACTCGTCCGGGATGATAGCCTCGAGCGCGTGGCCGTGGCAGTCGTAGTAGCCCCGCTTTTCCAGGTCCACTTCGATGCGCTTGGCGTGCGACCCCGGGTAGTAGGTGTCGTCCTCGGCCAGAAAGTGCTGCTTCGAAAATTTGAAATAGATGTCGCGGCGCTTCTGCACCGGGACCACCGGCAGCAACTGCTCCGCGACAAAAGCTTCGTTCCTGTACGCCACGCTGATGTTGGTAAGCGCCTCATCAACGTGGAGGGTGTCCAGCGTCGGCATGTTTCCTCCAGGTGTCAGGTGTCGGGTGCCAGGTGTCAGGCCCATGCTGAAACCCGACACCTGAAACCCGACACCGGTTTTTCCCCGCCGACCTTGGCCAACCCGAGAAGTCGGTCGTCTTAAAAGCAGTGGCCAGTGGTTAGTGGCAAGCAGCAAGTAGGGGCAATTCATGAATTGCCCCTACGAGCCACGGACCACTCGCCACAAATCACTGCCTCACGCGGTCGGGATGGCGACCGCGGGCAGAACTATCGGGCGATTTCACGATTGAGTGATTGAGTGATTTTCCAATCACCCGATCGCTCAATCACTCAAATTCTAAGTGTGGCGGTCGCGCGGATTCACCATCACGCGAATCACGTCGCCGGCCACGGACGCCGCGTCTTCCGCAACGCCCAGGATATGCACCAGCGTCCCGGCCGTTTCCGAGGCGGTCTTGATGCGGCCCTGGTTGTCCGCGACGTTTACCTCGTCCCCACGCGAGATGGCGCTCGCCGCAACGCAGCGGCTGATGCCCAGGCGGATCACCTGGACTTCCTCGCCCAGGCCCTGCGCCGGAATCGAGTTAGCCGGCCAGGCCGTCCCCGAGACAATGTTGTACTGGCCGCCGGAATAGTCCGCCGTCCCGCTCGGGATGATGGAGTTCTGCGCCACACCCAGGATTCCGGCCGCGTTCGCCGCCGCCGGCACCGCGCAGCCATCCGCGAAGTTGGTGGATTCCTGAATGACCACGGTGAATTTTCCCAGCTCGACGTTCGCGTCCAGCCGGTAACTTTTCTTCAAGGTTTGCTCGCTGCTCATTTTTCCTCCGAAGTTCAGGAGTCAGAAGTCAGGAGTCAGGAGTCAGAATAAGGGCGGTTTCTTCTGACTTCTGCCTTCTGACTTCTGACTTCCGCTGTTAGTCCTGTTCGTCTTCCCGTGCCCCCAGGTTCGTCCGCTCGGACACTTCCGCCGAGACCCGGCGCCACAGCTCCGGATTTCGCCTGGTGATTTCGGTGAGCGCGGCGGAATAGTCCGTGTGGTGCTCGGCGATCCATTGCTCGACCATCTCGTCGAGTTCGTTCTGGGCGGAACCCGCCAGGTGGGGCGCGCCCGCGAGTCCCCGCGCGGTGAAGTCCACCATCGGCCGGGCATCGCTCAGCAGGCCGCGCAAACCCGCTTCGTCCGCGAGCGCCATCCGGAACGCCGCAGCGCGCCTTCGGGGAAGGAGTTTCCCTTCGGCGATAAACTGCTCCACCAACTCCTCCGCCGCCTGGGCTCGAAACACCGAGTCGAGCCGAATCTGCCCCGTCTCGGCGAGTGCCACAGCTCGCCCGCGGTCCACGCGCCCTTCCCGGAAAATTTCGGCCAGGCGGGCCGCTTCGCGCGCGCGCATTTCCGCGGAAGATGCCGCTCCGGCTGTTTCCCCCTCGTCCCCGGGCGCGGGAAAATCCTCCTCGTCAAAAACCACCGGCTCGCCCTCGTCCATCAGCAGCTCGCCGTTTTTGTAAAGCCCGAACTTTCCCTGCTCGGGGCCTTCCGCAAGTTTTCGGAACGAAAATTTCTTCGTCATGGGTTTCTCCTTTCCGTCGGCTGACTCATCAGCGGACGGACCGTCGTGTTTCTCGCTGGCGTTTCCGCGTCCCGCTTTCGCGGGGGCGGGCCCGTTGTCATTCCGATCCCGCAGTCGCGGGAGAGGAATCTGCTCTTCCGCTCCTGGCCCGCCCCGCGGAGCTTCAGCGGAGGAGGGCAGGTGATACGCAACCGATATGTCCTTCGACGCCGCCGGAACGTGCACCGAATCGAGGTCCAGCAAAAGCAGTGGCGAGTGGTTAGTGGCTCGTAGGGGCAATTCATGAATTGCCCCTACTTGCCGCTGGCCACTTGCCACTTCGCTAAGCGCCACCATCGCCAAGCGACCATCCGCTCGCGGTGCCAGGCCAAACAGGCGCTGGTAGTCGGCGTCCGAGACCTCGATGGGCGGAAGCTCCTTCAGGAACGGCCGGTTGGTCAGCGCCCCGGCGGCGAGCCGCGTGCCGATCGCCTGCCCCTGCTCGTCCACGTCGTTCCAGTGGATCTCGGGCGAGAAGTAGCGGTATTCCTTCTGCTTCACCATCGCCAGCGCCGCCGGCGTCAGCTCCGCCCAAGCCCAAAGGACCAGTGGCGAGTGGTTAGTGGCAAATGGCAAGCTGTCATCCTGAGCGCGAGCGAAGGATCTGCTTTTGTTTTCCGGCTCCGAACCACGAACCCCGACTCTATTGTGTCCGACTTCCTGATCCATCCCGCCGCCTTCGCCCAGCCCGGCGACACTCCGCCCGCCGGCAACGCCGACAGGTGCTCGTAATCAACCGGGGCCTCGCGCTTCTCCAAATTCCGCGCCATCTCTTTGAGGTCGGAAGGGGTAATGGAGAATTTCTTGCCGTCGCGGACGAACTCGCCGGTGTACGCCACCGCGATCCGCACCAGGCCGTTTTTGACTTCGCTGAGATACGTCCGTGGTCCGTCGTCTGTAGTCCGAGGCTTGTCATTCTGAGCGGAGCGAAGAATCCCTCCCCGCCCCGGGCCCCGCACTCCGAACTCCGAACTTTTTTCACTCACCTCGACTCCAAACTTCTTCGCCGCAGCCTTGATCTTCGCGATCACCGCGCTCTTCGCCCCCGCCGGCAAGTCGGTTTGACGGTAGCGCGCCAAGGCGTTCCTGACGTGCGCGGCGTCGTGGACGGGCAATTTCCATTCGCTCGGATTCGTGCCTTCCGGCGCGTAAGCGAAATCGCTTCGATGGACCCTGGTTCCGCCGACGGTTGCATAATCCCGCTCTACCATATCCGTCTCCGTAATTCGTAATTATGAATTACAAATTACCAATTGCCCCCGCACTTCAGAACTGCGTATACGTCACGAAAACTCCCACGTTGGTCGCCGCGGAGGTGGTCGCACAGAGCGCGTTCCCGCTGCCGGCGTTGAAGAGCACGCCCAAGCCGCTGCCCTGGCTGATGGATAAGCCCTCGCCCGTCGTGGTGGGCCCCTGAAACGTCGGCGAAAGCGAAGCCGTGCCGGTCCCGCACGCGGTGCCCGTGCCGGACTTGAAAATCAGCGTGTTGGCCGTTGCCGAGCCCACAAAACTGATGGAGTACGAACAAACTCGAATGGTCTGTCCAGCCACCAAAGCCACAATCTGCGTGGTCGTCGCGGTGGTGGGATTGATGAAGGCGGATTTGTCGCAGGCGATGATACCGGTCAGGTTCCCGGAGCCGTTTCCGGCGATGTAGTGCGCCCCGGACGGCACCGCCGAGCCCGTCGCGCCCAGGCCCCAGTTGGCAATCGCCGTGTTGTCGGAGGCGATGTTGACGCGAAGATTTCCCGCGCCCGAGGTGCCGTTCCCTGTGGCGGCCGTCGCCGCCGCAATCTGCGCGACGTTGACGGAGGCGTTCGCCTGGATGTTGAAAGTTCCGGTGCCCGCGTTCGCCGTCACCGTGCCGGAGACTGGCTGCGTGACCGCGCTGCCATCAACTTTCCACGCTGTCGTGTTGGCGGTGTTCCCCGGCTGCACGGTCCACGTCCCGCCCTGGTTTGCGGTGACCGTGCCGGAAACCGGCTGCGTCGCCTGCCAGAACGTCCCGGAGACCGCCTGCGTGCCGCTCGGGATGTTCCGCGTGATCAGGCCGTATTCGCTGCCAGCGGGCGCGCCGTTCGCCAAAACAAGCGAGCGCACGCAGGGGCCGGCGGAACAGCCCGTGGAATTGTCTATCGCGCCGCCCTGCACGGGATTCTTCGTTGGGGCGACGCCCGCGGCATCCGGCCCGCTCACAATGGGGTCGCCTGGCGCAAAGGCCGAGCCATTCGAGATCAGCACCTGGCCATTGGTCCCCGCCGTCGCGCCGCCCGTGCCGCCCAGCGAAACCGCCAGCGGAAAGCTGAGCGCGTTCTGTTTGCCGTTGAACGTGGACCAATCGGCGCTCGTGACCAGGCCGCGCGCGCTGGCGCTCGCGTTCGGAAAATTGAAGGCGTGCGTGCTTCCCGCGCTCGCGATGTTAAAGTCCGTCCCGGAAGTGCCCGTGGAAAGGGTTTGCGAACTGGCGCTCAATCCGTTGAGCGATGTGATGCCCGAACTTGAGCCGGCCGTAATCGTGCAATCGGTGCGCGAGAGCCCGGTGTTGTCCGCGCAAGAAATCCCCGGCCCCGTGAAGTTCAAAAGCTGGCGCTGCTGGAGCGTCGTTCCGCTCTGCTCGACCGTGGTGTAAGCGGCGGGCGTTGGCGCGGGCGGCATGGCGCCGAGCGGCGTCGCGATGTTCAGGTTGAAGCTCGTCCCGGTGATCGAGTAATTCGCGGAATAGATCGTTCCACTTTGCGCGATGTAGCGCACTTCGTAAAACGTTCCCGCGGGCGTAAGCGCGTCGTTGCCGTTGACGACGATGGAGAAGGTGCCGTCCGAGGCCGTGGTGGTCGAAACCGGCAGCGTCGAGACGATCCCTCCCCCGCCCGAGAGCGTGCAGACGCCGCCCGCGCCGCAGTTCTCAAGCTGCAACCGGACGATCGCGCCCGCGATCGGGTTACCCTGCGAGTCCATCACCGTGCCCGCCACCGTCGTGGCCAGCGCCGGAAGCGCCGAGAGCGCCGCGCTCAACGCTGTCATTCCGAGCCTCGCGAGGAATCTGCTCTTCATAGGTCCGTTGTCCCTGGTCCTTTGTCCGTGGCCACTGACTACGGACCAATGACCACGGACGTCTTTCCTATCTGTAAATCACGCTCACCGTCACCGGCGCGCTGGTGCCGTAGGCCGAGCAGGCAAAAGTAAATTTCGTCAACTGCCCGAACCCGAGCGCCGCCGTCGAAGAAACCGTTGAAGTGGTCACCGAAGTCGTCCCCGCCTGCTCGATCAAGGTCCACTGGTTCACCGAATTCGTGGTCGCCGTCACGGAGGCGGCTGTCCCGAGCGTGAGCCAGTTCGTTCCGTCCACGCTGGTCTTTGCCTGCACGGTGCAGGTTGTGTAGGTCCCCGCGACCGTCCCGAAGGTCCAGTTGATTTGCGCTTCGCGCGCGGCGGTAGTAGGCGTGGCGGTAGTGTCCGCCGTTCTTCTGACTCCTGACTCCTGACTCCTGACTTCCAGTTGCTCATTCCTGACCCCTTGCTTCTGATTTCTGCCTTCTGGCTTCTCACTTCTAACTTCTGCCTTCTGACTTCTGCCTTCTTCCTTCATGATTTCTCCTCCAATCCCGGGGCCCCGACCGGTGGGGTCTCGCGCGGCGGGCCCGTCGGCGATCTCCCAATTGGCGGACGAGCCGTGCCTGCGGACAGGAGCACCCGTTCCTGGATGGGCGCGTGGCGCGTCCGTCCGCCGGGAACAGTCTTGGCCGGCAGGCCCAATTTCTTGCGGAAGTAGTTTTCGGTTTCGTCATCGGGCTGGACGAGGTCCACATTCGCGGTGGCCACGTCCTTGAGCACGCCCAGCGTCTCGAGCGGGTTGAGCACCGCGATGTTCGAGCAAACCAGCCTGGGGTACGGCAGTGATGAGTGACGAGGGACGAGTGACGAGTGGCCCTCCTGCTTGTCACTTGCCACTTGCCACTCGTCACTGTAGTTAAATTCCACCAGCCGCCGGACGGAAGTGTGCGTAATGGTCTCCGCGATCATCCGCGCGGTGGCTTCGAGCGACACGTAAAAGAAATCCGTCATGACGTTGCCGAGCGCGCGCGAGCCGGACTCGCTGGTGCCGAGCGACATGAACATGGCGAGCACCGAGCGCGCGATCATCTCGCTGTGGTGGCGGATACTCGATGCCGGGTCGCGCACCGCGCCCCGGACGCCTTCCAGGTGCAACTGCCAGCCGGGCGGAAGCGAAAGCCCCAGGTTCTCGTGGGTCGAGAGCTTGGTGGCCCAATCCCTCGCCGATTTCACGTCCGCGGGCGAGGCGTTCGGCCCCTGCTGGATCCAGGGGATGCCCATGCCGTTGCGCTCGCACGAAATCGCGTCAATGCGGTAGAGCTGCGACTTCACGTACCAGTGCTGGTAAGCCGAGCGCAGCACGGAGCGGCCGTAAAAATTCGCCCCTTCGCGGTTGATGACGAACAGCGCCAGCTTTTCCGCCGGCACGCGGACGTTCACAAAATCGTCGCCGCGGTAGCCCCACTGCTCGAGCGCCACCAAGGTTTCGCCGTCCGGCTCGACGTGAAAGCGGTAAAACGTCAAGGGCAGCCGGCCCGCCAGCCGCCGCAATCGCACGCGCCCGCCCTCGACGTGCCAAAGGTCTTCGTGCGCCGCGCAACCGAAGTCGAGGCTCAAGAGCGCGTTTTCAATGACGCTCTCGAAGCTTTGCGTCATCCAATGTCCCGAAAGGGTCGGCGACTCGAGCCCGCCGAAAAGGTTTTCGCGGACGAACTCCGCCACCTCTTTTGCCTTCGCCTGAGTATTTTTGCCCTCGCCAGTTGAGGAGATCCTTCTGCCGCTTGTCGCGGCATCAGGATGGTCGCCGACTTCGGCGGCGACCACTTGCCAGTCTGCGGCGCGGATAGGGAGCTTGCAGGCCGCCAGCGCCGCCGCCACGTCCGCATCCGAGCGCCGCATCTGCTCGTAGACGCGGAAGCCCTCGCGCCCTTCCAGCCGCGGGTTGTATTCGCCAAGGTCGCGGACGAAGCCGTAGAAGATCGGCGTGCCCGTCGCGCCCACGACGGAGGTGTCGGGGCGTAGGGGCAATTCACGAATTGCCCCTGAGGGCGATTCATGAATCGCCCCTACGGGTTCCGGCACCGGCGCCGATTTCACCAGCGACGGCGTGGCCAGCGGGTCCAAGCCGGACTCCGCCTCAACGATTTCGGCGGGCGATACCAGACTCCTGAAGCTTTCGCGGATTGTCGCGATGAGACCCATTTTTTATTTTTGCTCTTTGATTTTTGACTTTTGATTTGCTTTTCACGGACGGAAGAGCAAAGCAAAAGTCAAAAATCAAAAATGAGAAACTAAAAAATTGCCTCCCGCTCCACCCGCGTAGGGGCAATTCATGAATTGCCCCTACTCCGAACGCCTTTCAGAACCTGCTTTCAAGCGGCATCGGCGCCAGTTCCTCGTCGAACGGCGTGCCGAGGAAAACCGGGCTGGAGGCCGCGCTCGCGTCCCCGAACTGCGGACGAGCATTCAAGGCCGAATCGGCCGCGGCTTCGGCGAGCGCGAACGCCCAAAAATGGTCGGCGTGGCCGTATTGGGAATCGTGTCCCGCATCAAACCGCGACTGCCCGGCCGAGTTCACCGACTTGCGCACCGCCCGGAAGGCGTGTCGCACCCTGGGGTCGTCGGGAAGGCGCACTTTCCCCTCTTCCAAGCGCCTCCGGGCCAGCACCGCCAGGCGCTCTTTGACCGGCGCGGTGAACTCGACGCCCTCAACCTGGTCGGGAAACTCGCGCTGCAATTGCTCGACCATGGCCAGCCCCATGCCGCTCATGTCAATGCTCATGCGTGAAATCCTGGGAGTAGGGAGTCGGGAGTCGGGAGTCGGGAGACGGGAGTCGGACCCGACTCCCGACTCCCCATTCCCCACTCCCGCAAGCAGGGCTCGCGCCTCCTGCACCTGGTCCACCACGTTCATCTTTGCCATCTCGATGACGCCGCGTGTCCACGTCACGTCACCGAGCAGCTCCGTGATCCAAATTACAGACAGGTCGCGCTTCCTCGCGATGTCCCAACCGGCGTACAAAACCCGTTCGGAGTTCGGCGTTCGGAGTTCCGCGTTCCCCAACTCCGAACCTCGAACTTCGAACTCCGAACTTGCTTCCGAGCTGACGCACCCTTGGAATAGTTCGGCTGAAATCCATTCCGATGCCTGGGAAACGAACTGGCAGCAGTATTCCTGGAGCCAGGTGTCTTCGTCGCAGCCCGCGCGGATGGCTTGGATGTCAATGGGCGCGCCCTCTTCCACCGCCAGGTAGGCGTCGCACCAATGGCCGCTCCACGGCGAAGGACGAAATTCGAAATTCGAAGATCGAAACTCGGGCGAGTTTCGAGTTTCGATTTTCGAGTTTCCTGGTCTTACTGGCTGCCGCGGTGGCCGGATTCCCACGTCTAGGCCAAGCTGCTTCGCCAGCTCCCAGAATTTTCCTTGCTGGCCGTTCGGCGTCGAAAGGACTTTCAGGCTGTAGCCGAGCGTGGTCTGACGGTACGCCGCTTTGAAGATGGCCTCGGCATCAGCGTGGAATGCGAACTCGTCGAGCACCACGTGGCCGGTGTAGCCGCGCGCCGTCTCCGGATTGGCGGCGAGCGCGACGATCCGGGAGCGGTTTGGAAAACGGATTTCGTGCTGCAAAATCGAGGTCGTAGGGGCAGACCCATGTGTCTGCCCTGCGCGGACACGCCCCGGCGCGCCGAAGTCGCTTTGGGGCGCAAGCCGCTGGTCCGCCCCCACAAACGGCTGCTGCGGAAAATAATCCGCCAGCACGCCGCGGTAGCCGTCCACCCACACCTTGCATTTCTCCGCGAGCTCGAGCGACTGCCGCTCGGAACGCGACAGCAGCACCACCAATTGCTTGGGCCGGGCGAGGCAGGTCATCACCGCCCAGGCCGCCGACGCCGTCGAGTAGCCGATTTGCGCCGCCTTCACGGCCAGCGCCAGGCGGGTTGGATCGTTCGCCCACCTACGCTGGTAAGGCCGCAGCACCGTTTTGTTTTTGGGCGCGCTCATCATCAACCCAGAAGCTAGAAGTTAGGAGCTAGAAGCGAGAAGCCTTTCTTTTCGCCTCTCACCTCTCGCTTTTGACTTCTGTTTTCAGCCTTCTAGCTTCTAACTTCTGCCTTCTGACTTTTGCCCTTTGACTTTTGCCTTTTGACTTTTGAACTTTTTCCGAAAAGCCGCAGAGTTACAAAACAACTCTGCGCTACCCGCTTTTGACCTTTGACTCTTAACTGTCGACTGTCTTTTCGACCCGCTCCTCGGGTCCTTCGCCTGTCCCAATGACCGCCGCGATCTTTCGGAAGGCGTCCGCGGGGTCGAAGAGGTGGCCTTCCGCCAGCGCGCTTTCGGCGTTCTTGACCGTGCCCAGAATCTGGTCGCGCCTGGTGCGATCCGCTTCCAGCCTGGCGTCGAGCTCCTTTTTTTCGTTTTCGAGCTTCTGGACGGCCACCTCGAGATGTCCGCGCTTGATTTCGACCTCCTTGCGGCGTCGCTGCTCGGCGAGCAGGGCCATCACGTCGGCCTCGCCCAGCTTGAAGCGGGACTCGTATATGTACATCTCGACCAGCGAGCCCACCAGCTTCCAGGCGTCGCTCCCCGGGTTTTTGCGGGCCTCCTCCATCACCACATGAGCGAGACCCTGCATTTCCCGAACGGTGCGCCGGAGCTCGAGCTCCTGCGGCCCTACCTGCCGCGTCCAGTAGTGGCTCAGCACAGTCTCGGAGACGCGCTCTCCGTAGCGCTTCTCGAGTTCCTTTAAGATCGCCCTCTGCGGCACCCGCTGCTTCAGCCTCTCGTCCACCAGCGACCTCAGTCCCGGGTGCTTGCGGTCGAGCTTGATGATCTCGCTGAAGCGATAATATTGCTTCGTTCCCGACTTCCGGTGGCGCCCCGGGATCGGCCATGGTGGGGCGGGGCCCGCTGGCCTTACCTCCGCTTCCGCTGGCTCGCGGCCTCGGGGATACTTCGGTCGGGTCAAAATAACACCCACCTCTCCTGCTTGCTCTTGGGTCCCCGCCCCCCGCTCCCACTGCCACAAGGGAAAGTGCCCTCAGCTTTCACCATTCAGCTCTCAGCTGTCAGCTCTCAGCCATCAGCAGTCTGAATGCTGACTGCTGACCGCTTCTCCACCTCCACGTATTGGCCGCCCGCGAGATAATTCAGATGGAACTGCAGCCGGTCGTCGGGGAGCGGATAACCTTGGCGCGCCATGTGCTTGCGCAACTCCGGCCAGGGCACCCACTCGAGGCCGCGATAAATCAGCGTCAGCAGAATCACGCCGCGCTGGGATTCGTGCTTCACGTCCTGGCTGAATTTTTCCATCGCACGATTGAAAAAGCTGTCAGCTATCAGCTGTCAGCTATCCGCCCCGAGCCTCTTGCTTCCT
Source organism: Acidobacteriota bacterium (assembly GCA_003225365.1). Classification (GTDB taxonomy): domain Bacteria; phylum Acidobacteriota; class Terriglobia; order UBA7540; family UBA7540; genus Gp13-AA74. The sequence goes on along the minus strand of QHZN01000193.1, from coordinate 724 downwards.
GACTTTTGATTTTTGCCTTCTGCCTTTTGCCTATTGCCTTCTGCCTTCTGCCTTCTGTACGGGCAATTCATGAATTGCCCCTACCCTCTGCCTTCTGGCTTCTGGCTTCTGGCTTCTGGCTTCTGACTTCTGACTTCTGCCTTCTAGCTTCTGCCTTCTGCCCATCCCCTGGACTCGCGTTCGACGAGCCGATTCACGCGGTCGGCCTGCACCTGCATGGCCGTCCAGACCTGGTCGTTGGTTTCGCGCTGCGCTTCGATGAAGCCCCCGAGCATCTTCGCGATCTCCTGCTCGGTTCGCGTGCGCTGGAACTCGGCTTCCACGAACCCCCGCACGCCCCAGCTCACCCGCCAGACCAGCGCCAAAAATCCCGCGCTCGTCATCAGGAACGCCAGCACCGCAAGCGTCGAAAGCAGATCGCGAATAGATGGGCTCATTTCCAAACCAATCGTCCGTTCTGGAGTCACTCAGTCGGAAGTCCTTCAGTCCCGAAGTCGCAGGACGCCAAGACTGAGAGACCTGGGACTGAGCGACGATTTTTACAAGCCTTCCGCCAGCACTTGCCTCCGCGCGTGCGGCGCCGCCGCTTGACGCGACGCGAAAAAGCGGCGTACCCTGTCCACGTGCTTCGGAGTCAATCTAAGCCGCAGGCCCTCAGCGAGCTCGTCCGCCTGACAGCCGTTGCCGGCGGCGAGTAAAGAGGCGTACATGAAATCATCCCCCC
>QHZN01000227.1 GCA_003225365.1 Acidobacteriota bacterium | reverse complement strand
GACGAATAGCGAGACACGGATGCCGAACTTCCGCAGCAGCGGCCCCGTCATCACCATTTGCAGAAGCATCGTTCCAAGCCCCATATAGCCGTAGAAGCGCGCGAAAAAGGTGCCGAGCCCTGAGGTGTCCGCCACTTTTTTCGCGGCGATTAGCTTGAATTGAACGGACAGGATGGAAGAGGACAAGCAGCCCACAGCAATCAGCGTCGCAACGAGCATCAGATAACGCGAGCTGCGGATCTGGCGCCAACTCTGAAGAAAAGTCCTTGGGGCTCCCTTGGTCGCCATAGGTGCGGCCGAGATGTGCGCTAACCGTTCGCGGGCGTTAAGGAACAGCAGCTTCACCAGCACTGCACAAATTGCCACCAAGAGGCTAAGAGCTAACAGCAGAGTCTGGGGTTTCGCGCGCTTGTTGCTCAGGATGTCGGCGGTAATGAAGGTGACAAAGGGTACGCCGAGAATTGCTCCCGCCTGGATAAATCCAAAAACGCGGCGGGCCTCCCTTGTGGTGAGCAGGAAATTCGCCAGCGTCCAGCCCATCATCGGCCCCATCACGCCAAACGTCTGCACCCAGACGTAAACCAGAAAATAAACCACGTTCGATCCCAGCCCGGCGAACCACCAGAAGAGCGCGAAGCAGACGCTGAAAAAACCTAGAGAGGAGATAATCAGAGGCTCCAGGCGCAAGCGGTGCGACAGGCGGATGAAAACCGTGGCGAATGGGAGGCTGAGCAGCGCCGAGCCGATCATCGCGTAGGGGAGGTGTCGCGGGAAAACTTTCAGGAACAACGCGTCTCCCACGGCCTGCCCCATCATAAACGCACCCAGGGCCAAGAAAAGGTAAAAAAACAGCAGCGAGGCGGGCACCACCTCGTCGCGCTTCAGGCTGAAGATTCGGCCGACGTGCTCGATCATGGCTGCGCCTTGGCGGCCCCTCCGGAAGCCGAGGGCGAGAGCAAGACCTGGGACTCCCCGCCCAGATAAACGGCCTTGAACGTGCCGCCTTCAATGATGAGGGCGGAGGCTCGCCCGCCGAAGTAAGGCGTTAACATTCCCGTGTCAATCAGAAAAACATGATTGTCGAGGTGCGGAGTGATCTTGTACTTTTGGTTCACGGTATGGGCGGCGACCAGGTATTGGGCCTTCAGGCGTTTCATCATGGCGTCGAACCCCGGCCTGAGCTTTTCCTCCGGCTCGAGCGCGTAACCGCGGTACCAGAGGGGGCTGGTCGGGGCAAAGAGCAGGCCCGAGGTCATGTCGTTCAGCCGCTTCATTTCGTCCATAGCCTCTTGGTCGGGCATGCCCCGCGCGCGCATGGCCATGTACTCCTCCTGGATTTGCTTCAGGGCCTCGCCAAACGTCATGTAATGCCAAATGACGTGCCTCTTTGAGAGCGATTCCCAGAGCGAATCGTAGAGGGCGATCTGTTTGCGAATCCCTTCGTTCAATTCTCGGAGGTTCTTAAAACGAAGGCTCGGGTCGAGGCCGCCGTGCATGAGGAGGATCTCGCCGACCTGAGCGATGGCGTCGTGGCTGCGGAGCCAGCTTCCGTAATCGCCCTTGGGGCCCATCGCGTCGCGCTCCTCGAAGAAGCCGAGCGGGTGCGCGGTCATCCAATTCTGCTTGGAAGCGGGGTCGTCGCCCAAAAGCGAATGCTGATGGCCATGATGAAATACGAGGAACTTCTTATAATCTTCCCACTCCGCCTCGCGCCGCTTCTCGGAGTTTTCGTCGGCAAAATTCTTGTAGTCCTCCGGCGTCACGTAGCGCAAGTCGCCCACCATGTCCATGACTTCGTGGTTGCCGAGCAGCGGGAAAACTTTGCCGCCTTGCTTGGCCGCTTCGCTCTCGAGCTGCCTCAGGAGATCGAAGGCCTGACGGGACTGGGGCCCGCGGTCGGGAATGTCGCCCGTCTGGACGAACGTCGCCGTGCCGCCCGCCCAGTGGTGCTGGGCATCCATCAGTCCGACTTGCTGAAGGATGGCCGAGAAATCGGCGCAGTCTCCGTGCACGTCCCCGATGGCGACAATCCGGTTCTGCGCCGCCGCCCCGGCACAAAAGCCCGCCGCGAGGACCAGGAGCACGCCCACTCTGAAGAAGAGCACTCTCCTCGGAAATCTCATCTTGGAGGCGGGTCTCCCTCTTACCAGCCGATACTTTAGACGCTCGCGCATGAGATTGCAAGAGGCCGTGCCCCAGCTTGCGCCACACTTCTTTTCGCCTTGACAGTTCTACAATCGCCAGCGCATAATTCCGCCATCGAATTATTGCCAACTAATACAAGGGGGTATTTAAATGTCTTCCCGTTGCAAACGGATTGTCTCAGCCGTCGCCGGATTTGGCTTGGTCGCCGCAAGCCTGCTCCTGGCCGCCGACGAGCCGAGTTTCACCGAACAACAGAAGGTAGACTTTTTGCAGAAGGCCCAAGTCGTCAAGAGCCACCAGACTTCGAAGGGCGTCACCAGCCCTTGGAAGCTTACGCTCAGCGATGGGACCGTCACTCACGATGCTCTCTTCCAGCCCGTCAACGAGAGCGACCCGACCAAGCAATTCGCCGACGGACACACGGAGATCAATTTCAAAGACAAGTGGCAATACAACATCGCCGGGTACCGCATCGCGAAGATGATCGGCCTGGACGATATGGTCCCCGTTTATACGTCTCGGAAGTGGGATGGCAAAGATGGTTCGTTGTCCTGGTGGGTGCCGAACGTTATGTTCGATGAGGGCGATCGGATTAAACGCGGCGAACATCCGCCGGACATGGACTCGTGGAATCATCAAATGTACGACCTTCGCATCCTGACACAGCTGTTTTATGACATGGACCCCAATTTGACCAACGTCCTGATTGATAAGGATTGGAAAATCTGGCGAATCGATTTCACCCGCGCCTTCCGCGAATTCAAGGACTTGCCACTGAAGAAGGACCTGGTGATGTGCCGGAAGGACGTCTACCCCAAGCTCAAGCAGTTGAATTATGATGATGTCCTGAGCGCGACCCAGCCCTACCTTACTAAGGGCGAGGTCAAGGCGCTTATCGCCCGACGGGATAAAGTCGTTCAGATCCTGGATCAGCTGATCGCCAAAAACGGCGAAGCCAACGTTTTGTTCTAACCCCGGCATTCCGCGGGCCGGGTTCGGACGGCCTGCGGCGATGCGGTCAAGACAATGTCGGGTGGTGCGCCCCGGTCCGCGGGCTCCCGCATGCATCCTGCAGGTTCGGTCTGATTTTCGGGGCTGAGAGGGCAAGGAAAGTGGCGCCATTATCCGGCGTCGAAGCGATTTCGCCCGCACTCGAAGAAACCAAGCGGCAGCTAGTTAAACCCTTCCGCTGGGGGCGATGGACCCGTTTGGCCGTGGTGTCCTTCCTCACAGGCGAACTGGCTGGCGGGAGTTGGGGCCCGCCCGGTTTCAAATTCCCTATCGGAGGCGAGAGAAGGGGGAAAGGGTCGGATTGGGATTGGTTGGGTCGGGTACTCGGCGACCGCTTTTGGGAGTTTCTTCCGCTGATCATCGCCGGCGCCCTGGCCCTCCTCTTATTATTCGTCTTCTTGATTTACGTTTCGAGCGTCTTCCGCTTCATTCTGTTCGATTCCGTCCTGCATAACCGCTGCGAACTTGCCGCCGGCTGGCGGAACTACAAGCGTCTGGGCGGAAGCTATTTCCTTTGGCAGATATGTTTCGGGATGGCGACGCTGGCGGCCTTCGCCCTCGTCATCTTGGTCCCCATCCTTTCCCCTTGGGGAAGGGAGGCCGTGAAGGAGCCCGGTCAGCATCTGGTCATCATCATTCTTGGTGTGACCTTGATGGTTTTCGCGGTGCTGAGTGTGATGGTTCTGAGCGGGCTCGCTTCGCTTTTTGCCCGCGACTTCGTTGTCCCGTTCATGGCGATCGAGGGCGTGGGGGTCGCGGAGGGATGGCGAAGGTTGTTTCACTCACTCGCGGGCCAAAAGAGCGCATACGCCATCTACGTCCTGATGAAAATGGTCCTGGCTCTCGGGGCGGGCATCGCATACGCCCTGATTGATATCGCTGTGCTCATCGTTCTGTTGATTCCCATCCTCTTGATTGGCCTGGTCGCCGTACATTTGGGGCAGGCGGCGGGTCTGACTTGGAACCCGGCGACCATCGGCATCGTCGTGCTCGCTGGCGGGTTTCTGGTGAGCGGGCTGCTTTTTGTGATGGCTATGCTTTCAGTTCCCTTGGCGGTTTTTTTTCAGGCGTATGCACTCTACTTTTTGGGATCACGCTATCCCCAGCTTGGCGAGAAGCTCACATTTCCGGCGTTGGGTCCTCCTTCGCCTGGCACACTGCCACCCACCGCTGCGCCCCTCCCCGCTTCCTGAGAGCGGCGAGGTCAATTCCGCGCGCAGATTTCCTGCTCCTCGTGCTGAGTTTTCGCATCCATACGATTTGACCCAAGTCTCGTGGCTATCGGAGGTCGAAGATGGCCAGAGTAGGCGGCGCGTCTGATCAGTCCGCTCTCCCATTCCGTCCCTGACGAATATACGAAGCCCCCCGCGCCACGCGGGTTGGCGAGCAGAATCGGGACTCTCCTGCCGCCCGAGTGGCTGAAAGCCTGGGTGAACTGCCTTGCCTGGGCCTATCCGGCCTTCTGGACAGCGAACTCCCTTCTGAATGGGGTTCCTGCGGTGCTTCAGGTCTGCTTCCGGGGGCACTACTTTGGATGGGTCAACGTTTCGGAGTGGGGAGTCCGCGCTGTGAGCTTTCCAGGCGGAGTCGCCGGCCCCATTATGGAGAGACGGACCGCGTCGATTCTTGGCGAGATGTTGAGTCCGATTGCCCTAATGGCGGGGGTGCTCCTCCTCCTGTATTGGCTAAGGTGGAAGCGGCATTTACTCGGGGGGGTGTTCGCGGCAATGCTAGGCGAAGCCGGTGGAACGCTACATATATTCAACATGCGAATGCCTGGGTGGGCGGGCGTGCTCAGGATTTCCGGCCTGATACTTTTCTTCGCCGCTCTCTGTTTGGGTCTTATATGGATTCTTCAGGCATGGCAGGCAAGAGCCTACGGCGAGAGACTCCTTAATCTCGTCGCTGGGTTCATCTTCGTTCCCGGCGGCTTGTGGGCCGTTATTGACTGGCAATCACACACGGACGTGCGCTACCTTTCGCTCGCTTCGTTCCTCGCCTTGGCAGGAGTTAACTTGGCGGCGGCGCTGATTGCGGCGCTTGTTCCCAGGCAGGCGTGCGCAGGGCGTCGCGTGGGGCTGCGTGCGGGAGTCATCGGAGCTGTACTCAGCATTGCGATTTTCGGGATGACCCAATACGTCGCGACCGCTAGGCGGGCGGTGCGGGCGGAAAGCTGGTCGCGGCTGCTCGCACCGTTTCCGGCCAACTCCCAGGCGGCTTCATATCAAAAGATATTTTTCCAGAAGGGAGTGAGTTTCGCGGCCGAGGGACCGGGCGGTTATCGGTCGGAGGCCGCAGTGAAAATGCTCGGGCAATTGCCGCGCTTCGGCGTCAATGCCGTGGCGCTCATCCCTTACGGGTTCGAGCGGCGGGGCTCTACCGATATCGCCATCGGCGGCAGCATGGAGACCGACGAAGGCTTGGAGGGGCTCGCGCGCGTGGCCCACGCGCTCGGTATGAAAGTGATGCTCAAACCGGGGATGTGGACGGACGGGGGAGGTTTCGCGGGGGACCTCGACTTCCCCGACTCGGCAGCGCGCGCCCGCTGGTTCGCGAGTTATCAGCGCCTGGTCGAGCACTACGCGGCGCTCGCCACGCGTATGCACGCGGATGTCTTCTGTATCGGCGGCGAATTCGTCAAGCTCTCGCGCTACGACGCCGATTGGCGCCGGCTGATTCAGCGGGCCCGCGAGCTTTATCCCGGCCCCATCGTCTATGCGGCGAACTTCGGCCAGGAGTTTGAAACCCTGACTTTTTGGGACGCGCTCGATTACATCGGGCTGCAAGAATATTACCCGCTGGCCGACGACCTCTCGACCACCGAAGTCGTCGCGAAAGTGGAAGCGGTCGAGAAGAAATACCGGAAGCCCGTTATTTTCACCGAGGCGGGTTTCCCGAGCGCCGCCGGGGCCAACCGCAAGCCTTGGGACGACTCGGGCGGAAATGTCTCGCTCGACTTGCAAACCCGCTGCTACGACGCCATCTTCCGCGCCTTCTATGGCCAGCCGTGGTTCGAAGGGGTTTATTGGTGGAAAGTGGGCACGAACCCCGGCGGTGGCCCGGAGGACACCTCGCATACGCCCTGGGGAAAGCCCGCGATGCGGGTGATCGCCCGCTATTATCTCGCCCCCAGCCGCTAAACCGGCGTCGGCTCGCGGGCTCAGAAATGGCCGGCCTCAGGAACCGCCCCGCCCGCGGCACGTTAGCCACGGACAGCTTCATCTCTCCGCGTCGTCTCACGGCAAGTTCGTATCGCCTAGTGAGTTGCCTTTGAGACAAACGCATCCATGACTCGCTCCGCCCTTCGATGGGATTTTCACCCCACTCGCTGAATTCTGAGATTTAACCGTTTCTCTGAAGATTGGGACAAGCCCAACTACACGTCAGGCCCGGTTCTGATAAGAACGGAGGAACTGGATGGCGTCTCGTTTGTCAGCGAATTGACCGTCGATACGGTCCGCATTGCTGTAGATTATCTGGACTTCGTATTTAACCAGTGGGAGGGAGTCGGGTTGCTCTTTGTACTTTTCCACGAATCTGATCGCCTCTTCTATGGAGGTCCATTCAGCCGGTGACCCGTGTAATGGGAGGATCCGCACCGATTTAATTCGCCTGGTAACGGCGCCCTTGAGTTTCTCCATAAATCCTTGGACCTGTTTGCCGTTAATTTCGAGTAGTGTCCTGGCCACGAGCGTCCGCCGTACTTTTCTTAGACCTTCCCACGCGCGAACTTTTCTTGAAAATTCAGCGTCGGCTGTTTTTTCATCGAAATCCGCATCCACGCCCACCTTTTTGAAAGCCTTCAAGACGCTCTCGTACTGGAAATGCACCACAGCGAACCCCAGAGATTCAAGCTGGGTCAAGGCACCTTGGGTAAAGACCCCCGCCAGAATTGTGCCAATGAGAGGGGCATCGTTTTTGTAGGTCTCGAGTAGCGGTATGAGTGCTCCCTGAATCTCCTGCGCTTTGTTGCGGGAGTGTTTCGTATAACGCCGCCATGCGGTTTCTATGAACGCCACCGGCTTCCCTATCTTCGTATCGCTGCCGTTTCGTTCCAGAACGTAGTCTAAATCGTGGGTATTGCCGTGGGCATCCGTCCAGCTCACTCTGTTTCCGCTCCTGGCTGGTCGGACTCCCTTTTTATCGAGGTAGAGGTTATGCTCCTCCGCAAAACCGCCCAATAACGGCTCGACGGCAGCTTCCAAAACTTCGCCCATTACCTGCCCGAATTTGTGCGCTGGCGATTCCGCCATGTTATCCGTTCACCCAGAGCCGACCTTCATGTAGCGGAACCCGATGCTTGCGGTTTTTCCACTTTACATTCCTATCTCTGGTTTTCTCGAAACAATAAGATTTAAACCCCACTGCAAGGGCGAGGTCACCGAGCCATTTGTCGACCGGAACATAGACACCGTAGGGGGCGGAGTCCCCGACGACAAAACAAACTAGAGCCCCCTTCGCCGTGGCCCGACTCAACGCCGTCCAGGCCCTTGCCATGTCCAAAAAATAAGCGGCAATCATCGTGTGATACGGTTTCTTGCCTCCGTGGTGCTCTCTTTCAGCTTCTAAGTCCCTGCAGACGCGTGTGATTTCCTTGCGGATTGGATCAAGGAGTGGGTTATCGAGCAAGCCGAACGTCTCCCCGCTCTGCTCGGCGACGTGTTGGGTACAAGAACGTACGAGGTATTTCCGGACGGCGTTCTGAAGATCACCCCAACCTTGGATCTCGCCCATGAACGTCATTTCGAGTCGCGTCGCATCCGCATAATCATAGTTGTTGGCGTAAGGGGGGGAAGTTATAACGAGGTCCGCCCACGCGTCTGCAACCGAAATACACATTCTAGCGTCTTCCCAGTAGAGCTTGGCTTTTGGTCCAAGTGTAAGCCCCTGGCGCATACCCATGTCGTTTGAAATTTCCCATACCTTGGATTCAAATGCAGCGTAAGGGTCAATCGGCCTCGCCTTTGTCTTGTTTGGCAGCACATACTGCCACTGCGCAGTGCCCACAGGTGAACAGGCTCTCAGGATAGATATCAGCGCTAGCCACGCGAGCTCGGAGGGTGGCGAATCATCGGCTGCGGACAGCCATGCCTGCTTCAGTGAGTAGAGCCGGATGAGCACTTCGTGTGGGAAACATTGCTCGATTAGCTTGGGAGGTTCGAGAGGGCAGGCATGGTGCCTCTTCGCATGCTGCAAGAGGGAGAATGCATACTCTCTAAAAGCCGTCGGGTCTTCCCTCCAATAGAGTTTCGCTCGCGCGACGCGAGATATAAAGGGGTGTGCTTCGATACCGATCGCTGATACGTTTGCCTGTTCTCCTTCCAATAAAATCGTCCCTGAGCCGGCGAACGGATCGAGGACCCGTTCCCTTCCATTGGCTTTCTCCCTTTCGATTACCTCCCTAGCCCACGCAGCCGAGAAGCCAGCGGAAAAACGAAACCACCGGTGAACTGGCAGGGATAAATTGTCCTGGAACGTTGAGGTAGTGTCGGCTTTATCTGCCCGCTCCTCTTCGATGCCAGGAAAAAGGGAGGTTTGCCTGAGATTTGTTGCTTGCCTCATTTAATAAGTAGAGTGCCTAATTCAAGCCGCCGCTGCACTCCGGCCACACATACGCCTGCGGCTGAAATTGCTCCCTGGGCGTACCCGCGCAGATATCATACCAAGTAGTTTTGTGTAAGCTCTAGGTTCTTTTCGGCACAGAGCAGGTAGCGCTATCACTTTTCAGGGACAGCTCTGGACCCTTTAGCGGAATGCTCCACTCATGGTTCCTCTCGGACGGAGGCTGCGGCTGGAGCCCGCCCTGAGCGGGTAGGTAAACTGCCGAATAACAAGGACATTCCACATAAGGACGGTACTCCACGGCCCGCCTTGGTTGCGGATTTCCGCGTTCCGGATTAACCTGAAAAACCAAGCGCTCGGATGCCCGTGGGTTTCAAGGATGAAGCTGAAGGACAAGCTGCTGAACGTGTTCGCGCCCGTGACGCTGTTCGAGATGGTGCCGCCGGCCGAGGGCCGCCCCGAAGCCATCGAGCGGAGCATTGAGGAGGTGAAGCGGATCCGCGCGCTCGCCGACGCCATCAATCTCCCCGAAATCCGCGATGAAAATCGGGGCGAGGCGCGCGCCTTCGAGTTCATTCCTCGTGTCGAGCCCCGAGCGCTGGCGGAGCGGATAGCGCGGGAAGCCGGCGCGGAAGTTCTGATCAACCGCGGCGTAGTGTACGAGGCCGGACAACTGGGCTGGTTCCGCGAGACGCGCGAGCGGTTCGGCGTGGAAAGCGTGGTGCTCGTGGGCGGGGAGTCGAGCCGCTTCGCCTATCCCGGGCCGACCGTTTTGGAGGCCGCGGAACAAATCCACGCCGCCGGGCTTCCGCTGACCCTGGGCGGCATCACCATTCCAAGCCGGCTCAGGGAAGCCGAACGGATCCGCCGAAAAAACGCCGCCGGGCTTGTGTTTTTCACGACCCAGGTCCTGTTCGACTCGAATGACATCGTCGGGCTCGTTCAAAGTTTGAACGGGCTCGAAGCGCGCATCTTCCTGAGCTTCGCTCCCCTCAGCCAGCCGCGCGATCTTGAATTCCTGCGCTGGCTGGGCGTGGACGTTCCTCAAAACCTCGACCAGTTTCTTTTTCAGAATCACGCAGCCGAGGGCGCGGCCGTCGCTCGGGAACAAGCCGAAAATGCGTTGGCCCGCTCGCTCGATATTGCGCAGCGCATACTGCTGGACGTCTTCGACAACCTGCCGCCGGACCCTCCGCCGCTGGGCTTGAACGTTATGCACATCAACAAGCGGAACTTCGCTCCCGCGGTTCGTATGCTCGAGAAGCTGGGTCATTTGTATGGGAATCTGGTGGCGGCACGCCAGCGGGCGAGCTTGGCATGAGCTTGGCCGCGCGTTCGGGCGCGGGAGTCGCCGCAGGCATGGGGGTTCCTTGAAAAGTTTAGGTCGTTGCGGAGCGGTCATCGGGCTCGGCCTAGTTCTGGCGCTTCTGGTGAGGATGCCGGCGCCCGCTCAGGAGAAGGAAGAAGATGGCCTGACCGTGGTGCATTTCCCCGCGCCGGAATTTCCTACCCTGGAGATGGGCGCGCGGGAAGTCGAGCAGCCTTCACCCGGCGAGGGCGAGCCGGGGGCCGGCGCCGTCCGCGGGACTCGTGGTGAGCGGCCGAACGCGGAAGAAGAGGTCACAACCGGCGCAAACGTCGCGTGGATCAATTCGCCGCCCCTCACGATAGCTCGATTGCGTGGCAATGTGCTGCTGATTGATTTCTGGGAATACACCTGCATCAACTGCATTCGAACGTTTCCTGAGAACAAAAAGTGGTACGAGCGGTATCACAAGTACGGCTTTACGATCATCGGAGTTCACGATCCCGAGTTCGACATCGCCTATTCGCCGGCCCACGTCCGCGAGGCGGTTAAGCGTTTCGGCCTGCCCTATCCGGTAGTTGTTGACAGCAATTTCCTGATCTGGCGGGCCTATAAGAACAATACCTGGCCGAACCGTTTTCTGGTGGACGCAAGCGGCGTGGTGCGTTACAACCGGTCTGGCGAAGGCGCCGACGGGGCCTTCGAGCGCGCCATCCAGCGGCTGCTCAAAGAGGCTCATCCCGGCCTTGAATTTCCCGCGAGCGATTCGATTCCGCCGGACGTGGACCGCTTCGCGGCTTCTTGTGGGATTCCCACGCCCGAAATGTACGTCGGCAATTGGTCAGGCCGCGGCATCCTAGCCAATCCCGAGGGCTACCAGGACGGAAAAAACCGGACGTATCGTCTGCCCGCGAGCATCGAAGAAGGCCGAGCGGCGCTTTCGGGCACTTGGAAAACCGACAAGAACGGAATGATCTACCACGGCAAGGCGAAAAGCGACGCCCCCTCGAGCGATCAGTTGGAAATGCGATATCACGCCCGCGAGGTCTATGTCGTGATGAACGTCTCCCACGGGCGACCTTCGAAGTTGTTCGTTGAGCAAGACGGCAAGCCGCTGACTTCGTCCAACAAGGGCGCGGACGTTCAATTCGGTTCCGAAGGGCGCTCCTTCATCGAGGTCCGCGAACCGCGCATGTATTATCTGGTCCAGAACGCAGCGTTCGGCAGCCACAACCTCGGCCTTTTCCCCACCCGATCCGGGCTCACCATCAATTCGTTCACCTTTGGGAACGATTGCCAGACGGATTTCCCGCACCTGTAATAAGCCGCCGAAGAAACGTCAAAAAGTCGCCAGTCGATTCGGCGATGCGCGAAACTTTCTAACCGGGTGCTGAGAAACTCCTGCGGGGTTGTCATCCTGAGCCCTTCGCTTGTCATTCTGACGCTGAGCCGAGCGAAGCGGAAGAATCCCTTTCACTTCCCGCTCAGGGTAAACTCCGCGAAGGATCTGTTCTGCTACAAATCAACAACCAGGCAGATTCTTCGTCGCCCCGATGGGATGAATCGGGGCTGCTCAGAATGACATCGTTGAGGGTTCTTTCATCAGATTGCCAAGATTCGAGCGAGGGCGCTAAGTAGAGTGCTTTTGCTTCCCGCGGCGGCGTCATACAATGCCGGCGTGAGTCCGAAGAAAGGAACTGCGGAAATCTTCGTAAATGTTGCGGTCATGGCGGCCATCCGCCACCCGCTCACTTACCGCGTTCCGGACTCACTCGACGTACGTGTGGGCCAGCGCGTTGTGGTTCCTCTCGGGAACCGCCGCGCGGCGGGCGTGGTCGTCGAGCCGGTAGTCAAGCCTGCGCCCGGATTGAATGTTCGCGACATCCTCCGCGTTCTCGATCCCGAGGCGCTTCTATCGCCGGAGCTCATCACCTTGGGGGTCTGGATTGCCGACTATTACCTGGCGCCGGTCGGAGAGGTTTTCCGCGCCATGCTCCCGCTTCGCGCGGATACGGTTCGCGAGCAAGTGGTCTCCTTGACCGAGAAGGGCCTCGAGAGAGTCGAGGAGTACGGCCGGGATCTCAGTGCCGTGACGAACCTGGAGCGAACTTACCTCGCTTATTTCAGAGACCAAGCGGCGCTTCGCGGTGCGGCGCCACTCGATAGTTTTCGCCGCAAATTCGGGAAGGAGGGCGCCGAGTGGTTTGCACAGACGGAGCGCGAGGGGCTAATCACCGTGACCACGCGCGAAAGGCAGCGCAAGAGCCGCGAAGTTTATTCCGTAGTGCTCACCGGCCCTCTCAGCCGCTCTTCGGTGCGCATCTCGCCGGCCGCCCAGCGCATTGTCGCCGCGCTCGAGCGGGGCCCGGTCGAGGATCACCGCGAGCTCGTCACCTCGGCTCGGACTTCGCTCGCCCGGCTCAAGCGGCTTCAGCAAGAAGGACTGATTGGACTGCGGCCGGGGGTGGAGGGCAGGACCGCGACGGCGCTAACAACGGCCTCGGGTTTGGACGAGTGGCCGGAGCTGACGGGGCCGCAAACCGCCGCCTTTGAGGACCTGAGATTGCGCCTCGAGAAGCGTGAATTCGGGGTTGTGCTTCTTCACGGCATCACGGCCAGCGGCAAGACGGAAGTTTACCTGCGCCTCATCCGCCATTGCCTGGCGCAGGACCGCACGGCATTGATGCTGGTGCCGGAAATCGCGCTGACGCCCGCCCTTCAGGAACTTTACAGCTCTCGCCTGGGCGCTCGGGTGGCGATGCTTCACAGCGGCTTGAGCGAGCTCGATCGTCATAAGGAGTGGTGGCGCGCGCGCCGTGGCGAGGCCCGGGTCGCGCTCGGCACACGCTCGGCGGTGTTTGCGCCGCTCGAAAACCTTGGCCTTCTCATCGTGGATGAGGAGCACGACTCGAGCTACAAGCAGCAGGAAACGCCCCGCTATCACGGCCGGGACGTTGCGGTTGTCCGCGCGCGGCTGGCTGGGGCCCTGGCGATCTTGGGCTCGGCCACGCCCTCGCTCGAATCTTACTTGAACGCTCGCGAAGGCAAATACCACTTGGCCCGGCTCGAAGAGCGTATCGGCGGCCGGCCGCTGGCGAGCGTTGAAATCGTGGATATGCGCCAGGAGTTCCGCGAGACGGTCTCGCGCGTCCCGATTTCGCGGCGGCTCAAGGAGGAGATGGACGTCCAATTGAAATCCGGCGCGCAGACCATGATCCTGCTCAACCGTCGCGGCTTCGCCTGGTTTCTCTTGTGCCGAAGTTGCGGCCAGTCGGTGGGCTGCGCGAATTGCTCGATCTCGCTTACTTACCACCGCCGCGAGCACCGGCTCATCTGCCACTACTGCGGCTTTTCCGCCGCCGTCCCCTCGCGCTGCCCGGCTTGCGGCAGCGAGTATCTGAACTACGTCGGCGAGGGCACGGAGAAGATCGAAAGCAAGCTCGCGGAAATGTTTCCCGGTGCTCGGGTGGCACGGCTCGACCGCGATGTGGCGCGCCGGCCTGCCCAATTCGCGCGCATCCTTTCGGATTTTCGCCAAGGCAAGATTGACATTCTGGTGGGGACGCAAATGATTGCCAAAGGGCACGACTTCCAAGGAGTAACGCTGGTTGGCGTGGTCTCGGTGGACGCGGGGCTGGCGCTTCCCGACTTCCGCGCCGCTGAGCGGACGTTTCAGCTACTGGCCCAGGCGGCGGGCCGCGCGGGCCGCGGAAGCGCGCCGGGACGCGTGCTCGTGCAGACGTTTTACCCCGACCACTACGCTGTGCGTTTCGCCGCGCAACAGAATTTCGAGGCTTTTTTCGAGAAGGAAATTCGATTCCGGCGAACCATGCATTACCCGCCGGTCACCGCTTTCGCCAACGTGGTGGCTCAGGATGCGGACTTGGCGCAGGCCGCGAAGGTCGCGCGCAAGGTTGAGGAGTTTTTTCAAACTGTCGAGAAGCCAACGCCCGAGGTCCGCGTCCTCGGGCCGGCGCCCGCGCCGCTCGCGCGCCTGGAAGGAAAGTATCGCCTTCAGTTTCTGCTACGCTCGAAAAGCCGCGCGCGACTGCACTCCGTGGTCGAGCGCATGGCCGATTATTGTTATCGCAACGGCGTCGCCCCCCGCGCCTTGATGATTGACGTGGACCCCGTCAGCGTCATGTAGAACCGCGCCGATGAGGCGCGTATGATAGTCGCCAATCTGCCACACACGCCCTTGGCGGGCTTCCCCTTTCCGGATAGCCTGACGGGGATATGAAGGGCGGGCCATGAATGGCGGCGATGGGCGGGAATCCCGCACTGCGGAACCGCGAAACCGGAAGAATCTGGCCGCTTGGAGCAGAGATAGCCAGAATAGCCTGTGTGCCGCAGGTTTGAACGACACTAGAGGGACTGGAGCTCTTTGCCGGGCTTGAAGCGGACGGCCTTGCCGGGAGGAATGCTGACCTCTTGTCCGGTGCGGGGGTTGCGGCCGATGCCGGTCTTCCGAGGCTTGACGTTGAATACACCAAAACCTCGAAGCTCAATCCGGTCTCCCCGCGCCAGCGCTTTTTTCATGGAGTCGAAGATAGTTTCAACGGCGATCTCCGCTTTGGTCTTCGTGATGCCGGTGCGGTTGACGATTTCGCTGACGAGATCAAGCTTGATCAAGCGAACCTCCTGAAAATAGAGGCTTTAATCGTAAGAAGGCATTCGGGCGTTGTCAAGTATTTTCTCCTGTACTATTATGCCCGCCGTTTCCTGAGAGTGGCGGCTGATTTGCCGCCGCGTCAAAGCATTCCGTCGCCAATCCAAGTGAGGGGTGCCGAATGTCTGTCAAGAACGACCGCTGGATCGAGCGCATGGCCCGAGAGCACGAAATGATCAACCCCTTCGCCGAAAGCCAAGTGCGGGAGGGCGCGATCTCTTTCGGCTTGTCATCGTATGGGTATGACCTGCGAGTGGCTGATGAATTTAAGATATTTACGAATGTGAACAGCACCATCGTGGACCCGAAACACTTCGACGAGCGTTCCTTCGTGGAGTTTCGAGGGCCGGTGTGCATCATTCCGCCGAATTCCTTCGCGCTGGCCCGTTCGGTCGAATACTTCAAAATCCCGCGCAACGTTCTGACCGTGTGCGTGGGGAAGTCCACGTACGCCCGCTGCGGGATCATCGTCAACGTCACGCCGCTCGAGCCCGAGTGGGAAGGCTATGTGACGCTCGAAATCTCCAACACCACGCCGCTGCCCGCGCGCGTGTACTCGAACGAAGGGCTCTGCCAAATCGTCTTTTTCGAATCCGATGAGGTTTGCAGAACTTCTTACAAGGACAAGAAGGGAAAGTATCAAGCGCAAAAGGGCATCGTCCTGCCTCGAATTTGAAAGCTGCCGGGCGCGGCGGAGGGGAATGACCCTCGCGGTATTCCTTCTTGTCCTTGCCGAGTGCGCCTGGGTCCCTGGGCCGCAGCTGATTGCGCGGCCTACGCAAAGCGCCACCTCGAAGACCGAGCGCCTGCCGGCCGCGCCGCCGCCCGACCATTACACGCTGACCCCGGCCGAGCGGGCTCGCGCCATCGCCTATTCCCATCGCCAATACGCCTCTTACTTTGCGGGTGTCGCACTCACCTCGATGATTTGCGTATTCATCGCGGGGAGTGGCATCGCGCGCGCCCTCCGCGATTGGGCTCGACGCGCGTCCAGGAAGCTATTCATCCAATGCCTGGTCTTTGTGCCGCTGTTTCTCGCCACGGTCGCCGCGCTCGAGTGGCCGCTCAACTTTTATTCCGGCTTCCTGGTCGAGCGCCAATTCGGCCTCTCGAGCGAAAATTTCGCTCTCTGGATGCGGGACTGGGCCTTCGGCCTGGCACTGAATGTCTTGGGGGGGATTTTTGTGATGGGGCTGCTTTACTTTTTCATTCGTCGCGCCCCGCGCGCCTGGTGGATTTGCTTCTGGGCGGCCACTATCCCCATTGCGCTCGCCGTGATTCTGATTCATCCTGTGCTGATTGATCCTCTCTTCTACAAGTTCACCCCACTCTCTGAGACGCACCCAGAGCTCGTGGCTCGTATGGAAGCGATGGTGCGCCGCGCGGGCCTGGACATACCCGAATCACGAATCTTCCTGATGAACGCGAGCTCCAAGACCCGCGTCGTCAATGCATACGTGACCGGCCTCGGCGCGAGCAAGCGCATCGTAGTGTGGGACACGGCCTTGAATCGGCTCGGCACGGATGAAACGCTCTTGATGGTTGGCCACGAAGCCGGGCACTACGTTCTTGAGCATATTCCGAAAGAGTTTGCTCTGATCGAGCTGGTCTTTGGCGCGCTGATTTATCTGGGCTATGGTTTATCGGCGTGGATCGTCCGCAGGTGGGGCGCCACCTCGCGAATCGAAGGCCTCGGCGATCTCGCCTCCGCGCCCATCCTGTTGCTCCTTCTGACGTGGCTGTGGTTTTTCGCCTCGCCGATCATCTGCGGAATCTCCCGCCACTTCGAGCATCAGGCCGACCAGTTCGGGCTCGAGCTCGCCGCGGGCGTGGTGGCGGACCCGAACGCGGCGGAAGTCCGGTCGCTCGAAGTCTTGGGGAAAGAGGGCCTCGAAGACCCCGCCCCGAACCCCTTCATCGAGTTCTGGCTTTACACACACCCGCCACTCGACGAACGCATTCATTTTGCGGCTCACTATAAGCCCTGGGCGGAAGGCAAGGCCCTCGAGTTGCTCAAGCCGCGGGATTAAGCCCTCCCTTAAGTCCTCGGCCCGGCGATTTCGTTTGCGCCGGACCTGCCCGCTCCTTGCGGGTTTTTGCGCGGGTGTGCTAACTTCAAAAGGTTCGACGGAAGGCCGCGGTTTCATCCGTCTTCACGAATCATGATTCGCGCCTATCAGGGGCACAGCCCCCGCATCGCCGAAACGGCTTACGTCGCCGAGAGTGCGGTCATTATCGGCCGCGTGGAAATCGGCGAGAACGCGAGTGTCTGGTTCGGGGCCGTGCTGCGCGGCGACATTGACCCCATCCGCGTGGGGGCGAACAGCAACGTGCAGGACGGATGCGTTCTGCACACCATGGCGGGCTCGCCCACGATCGTCGGCGACTGGGTCACGGTTGGGCATCGCGCGGTGCTCCACGGCTGCCGCGTCGAAGACCATTGCCTGATCGGCATGGCGGCGGTGCTCCTGAATGACGTCGTGGTCGGCGAGGGCTCGATCGTCGCCGCAGGCGCCGTGGTGGCTGAAAAGACGGCGATCCCGCCGGGCAGTTTGTACCTGGGCGTGCCGGCGCGCCTGCATCGCGCTCTGAAGGAGACGGACCTAGCGTTCATTGACATGCACGCGGCGCATTACCTGGAGTACAAAGAGATCTATCTCAATGAGATGAAGAAGGGAAGCCCGGCGGGCGCCCGATGAGGCAGGGGCCTGCCCGAGCACTGTAATGGGTTGCTGAAAAACCTGCCTAGCACGTCATTCTGAGGCCGCATTCCAGGCCGAAGAATCTGCTTTTCCGCGCTGCAGCGAAAAGCAGATTCCTCGCGGAGTTTACCCTGAGCCCCTTCGCTTCGCTCAGGGCCGTTCGCAGGGGAATGGCGAACGGGCTCGGAATGACGGGTGTGAGGGACGGAGAGGAACACAGTGGTCGAAGTGGCGCGCAAGAAAATCGAGCCGGTTCGTTCCGTCAAGGGAACGCGCGATCTGCTGCCTCCCGAGACCGGGCTTTGGCAGCGCGTGGAAGAGGAGGCGCGCCGGGTTTTCGAGGCTTACAATTTCCGTGAGATCCGCACCCCGGTGCTCGAGGAGACGGCGCTGTTTCGGCGCAGCGTCGGGGTGGACACGGACATCGTCACCAAAGAAATGTACACGTTCGAAGACCGCGACCGAGAGTCGCTGACGCTGCGGCCCGAAGCGACGGCCTCGGTGGTTCGCGCCTATATCGAACACAGCCTTTTCAACGAAGGCGGAATTCACAAGTTTTATTACCTCGGCCCGATGTTCCGGCGCGAGCGGCCGCAGAAAGGGCGCTTCCGCCAGTTTTATCAGATTGGCGCGGAAGTGCTGGGCTCGGATCATCCTGCGGTGGACGTGGAGCTGCTAGAAATGCTCACGCTTTTGGTCGAGCGCCTGGGCCTCAGAGATGTCCGGCTGCTCGTCAATTCCGTCGGCTGCGCGCGCTGCCGGCCGGAGTATGTGAAAATTTTGAAGCAGGCGCTCGAGGGCGTGAAATCGAAGCTCTGCGCAGATTGCCAGCGGCGCGCGGAGACCAATCCCTTGCGCGTGTTCGATTGCAAAGTCGAAGCCGACCAGGCTACGATTGCCGGACTGCCGAGAATTATTGACCACCTCTGTCCCGAGTGCCGCCAGCATTTCGACCTCGTGACCCGGGGACTCAAGGAGCGGAATATTTCTTACTCCATCGAGCCGCGGCTCGTGCGCGGACTCGATTACTACACGCGAACGACCTTTGAGATGACCTCGGGAGCGCTCGGCGCCCAGAACGCCCTGATGGGCGGGGGCCGCTACGACGGACTCGCCGAGCTGCTCGGCGGCCCGCCCACGCCCGGCTTTGGTGTCGCCATTGGGGAAGACAGGCTGCTCCTCGCCGTGGCCGAAGCGGGCGCGCTCGAGCCCTCCAGCCCGCTCGGCGCCTACATCGCATGGATGGGCGACGGCGCGTACGGGCCCGCGCAGAAGTTGGCGCGCGAATTGCGCCACTCAGGGCTGAGCGTCGAAATCGGCTACGACGCCCGGAAACTGAAAAAGTCGCTCGGCGCCGCGAGCAAGCTCGGAGCGAGATTCGCCATCATTCTCGGGGAAGGCGAGCTCGCGAGCGGCCGCTATCAGGTGAAGGACATGACCTCCGGCCAGCAGGAAGAAGTTGAGCCGGCGCGCATCGCAGCGCACTTGAAACAGAGGATCGGAACAGGGTTTAGGAGTTTAGCAGGCTGATGAAAAACGGGCCGAAATGTCATGCTGAGCGGAGCGAAGCATCTCGCAGTGGTTTGAAATGAACAACATAGATTCTTCGCTTCGCTCAGAATGACAACATAAGACAATTTTTCATCAGCCTCCTAGGACGTGGGGGCGAGTCGGATTCGGTTTTTACCTAGCCCCCAGTCCCCAACCCCTAGCCCCCGCTCTTATGCAACTCGACGTGCTCGGGACAAGGCGGCGGACGCATCGCTCGGGTGAGCTGCGCAAGGCGCACGTGGGTGAGAAGGTGTTTCTTGCCGGCTGGGTGGACCGCCGCCGTGACCTCGGCAACTTGATCTTTATTGATTTGCGCGACCACACGGGCGTTACGCAGGTGGTGTGCAATCGCGAGTCGAGCCCCGAAGCGCACCAGAAGGCCGACGCGGTCCGGCCCGAGTTCGTGGTCGGCGTCGAGGGCGACGTCGTCGAGCGGTCTCCGGAGACTGTCAATCGCCAGATTCCGACGGGTGA
The DNA here is from genome assembly GCA_003225365.1 of Acidobacteriota bacterium. Classification (GTDB taxonomy): domain Bacteria; phylum Acidobacteriota; class Terriglobia; order UBA7540; family UBA7540; genus Gp13-AA74. The sequence continues at coordinate 16,049 of QHZN01000227.1, read as the reverse complement.
AATTGAAGTGCGCGCGCGCACGCTGCTCCTGCTCAACGAAGCCAAGACGCCGCCCTTCGCGGTTTCGGACGATAAGACGGCGGAGGAGACGCGGCTGCGTTATCGCTATCTCGACCTGCGCCGCCCGGGCATGCAGGAACGGCTCCGCCTGCGGCACCGCGCGGCGCTTGCGGTCCGAGAGCACATGAACGAGCACGGCTTTGTGGAAGTCGAGACGCCCTTCATGACGCGCTCGACGCCCGAGGGCGCGCGCGATTTCCTCGTGCCCAGCCGAATCCACCACGGAAAATTCTACGCCCTGCCGCAGTCACCGCAATTATTCAAGCAGCTCTTGATGATCGGCGGGATGGACCGTTACTTTCAAATCGTTCGCTGCTTCCGCGATGAAGATTTCCGCGCCGACCGCCAGGCGGAGTTTACCCAGGTGGATATCGAGATGGCGTTCCCGGAGCGCGAGGCGCTGTTCGAAATTATCGAACGCCTGATGGAAAAGCTCTTCGCGCTGGTGGGCGCGCGTGTCACGCGGCCTTTCCCGCATTTGACCTACGACCAGGCGCTGGAACGCTACGGTTCGGACAAGCCGCACCTTGGTTTCGGACTCGAATGGAGCCGCGTCGCCTTGCCCCCAGCGGTCCGTGAGAAACTCCACGTTGACGGGCCCGTCAAGGCGATGCGCGTGCCGAAGATGAGCGAAATCAGCCGAAGCCAGCTTGACCGGCTTCAGGATTTCGCGCGCTCGACCCCGGCCGACTGGTTTTCATATTTCAAGATGGGTGGAGGGGGAGTTCAGTCGACGGTTCAAAAAGTAGTTGGCGCCGAGGCCGTGAACTCGCTCGCCGCCTCGGTCGGCGCCCAGGCGGGCGACCTCGTGCTGCTCCTGGGAATAAAAAACCTAGCTGCGGAATCGGACCGAAGGGCCGGCGCGAGCGCCGAGGCCCGGCTCCGCGAAGCCTCCGGGCAGCTTCGGATGGAGGCGGCGCGGCGCTTCGAGCTCATTCCGCCGGACGGATGGCATTTCGCCTGGATCGTGGACTTCCCGATGTTCGAGTACGACGAAAAAGAAAAGCGCTTCAACGCCATGCACCATCCGTTCACCTCGCCGCGGGAAGAAGACTTGGAGAAACTCGAATCCGATCCGGCGGCTGTGAAAGCGCGCGCTTACGACCTGGTCCTGAACGGCTCGGAAATTGGCGGCGGCTCGATTCGTATCCACCGCCAGGATATTCAGCGGCGCGTGTTTAAGGCTCTGGGAATGACGGATGAGCAGGCGCGCGCGCGTTTCGGGTTTTTTCTCGATGCGCTCGAATACGGCACGCCGCCGCACGGGGGCATCGCGCTCGGTTTCGATCGCATCGTCGCGCTGATGGCGGGGGAGTCGAACATCCGCGAGGTCATCGCCTTCCCGAAGACCGCCAGCGCCGTGGACCTGATGTGCGAGTCGCCGGCGGAGGTGGACCCTCGGCAGCTCGACGAACTCGGCGTCAAGATCAAATGAAGAAATGTCAAAAGTCAAGAATCGAAGGTCAAGAGGGAATCATTCGCAAGCTGGCATCGCGCGGTGTTTGGAAGCGCCCTTGGCCTCCACCCTCGGAGGTTGCTGAAAAAGGGTTTGGGCCATGTCATTCTGAGCTCTTCGCTTGTCATTCTGAGCGAAGCGAAGAATCCCTTTCATTCCGCGCTCAGGGTGAACTTCGCGAAGAACCTAAGTTCTTTTTTCAATCTGAAAAGCAGATGCTTCGCTCCGCTCAGCATGACAGAATTAAGTTTTTCGGCAACCCGGAAGACGTTTGACTCTCAACTCTCGACCTTTGACTTTTAGCTTTTGTGTCCTCCTATGTCCTCGATTCGAATTCTTCCCGAGGCTGTCGCGAACAAAATCGCCGCCGGCGAAGTCGTCGAGCGGCCGGCCTCGGTGGTGAAGGAACTGCTTGAAAACTCGCTCGACGCGGACGCGCGACAAGTGGAAATCGAAGTCGAAGCGGGGGGCAAGCGGCGAATTCGCGTGGCCGACAACGGCTGCGGGATGAGCCGCGACGACGCGTTGCTCGCTTTCGAGCGCCACGCCACCAGCAAGATCCGCTCCGCCGAAGACCTGTTCGAAATCTCGACGCTCGGGTTCCGCGGCGAAGCCCTGCCCTCGATGGCCGCCGTCTCCCGGCTGGTGCTTGAAACCCGGGTGGCATCGGAGGACTCCGGCACGCGCATCGAAATCGCCGGCGGAAAGCTTCGCGACGTCAAGGAAATGGCGCGGCCCGCGGGGACCGAAGTCGAAGTGCGCGATCTTTTTTTCAACACGCCGGCGCGGCGCAAGTTCCTGCGCTCGGAATCCACCGAGCTCGGCCACATCGCCGCGCTGGTCACCCACTACGCGCTTGCCCACCCGGAGAAGAGCTTTCGCCTGGCCTCGCTCACGAATGAGATTTTGAAGGTCTCGCCGGTTCGGAGCCTTCGCGAGCGGATTTATCAAGTCATGGGGACGAAGTCGCTCGAGGAAATGGTCGAGCTCGCGCCGGCCGAGCGGCGGCTGCCGGCGGCCGCAGTGGATGCCGACGAAGAAAGCGGGGTGGCCGCCGAAGCTCTTTCGGCCAAAGTGATGGGATTCGTCTCGCGCCCCGAAGTCCAAAAGCCCAACCGCAACCACATCTACTTTTTCGTGAACCGGCGGCTGATCCGCGACCGGCTGATCCTTCACGCCATCACCGAGGCTTATCGGCACATCCTGCCGTCGAACGTTTTTCCCGTGACGCTTATTTTTTTGGAACTCCCCGCCGCGGAGGTGGACGTCAACGTCCACCCGTCGAAGACGGAGGTGCGGTTCAGAAACTCGGGGTTCATACACGATCTGGTGCGGGACACCATCCGTCAGGGATTGATTGCGGCGCAGCCGGTCGCGGCCTTTCCCTCCCAGAGAAAAGCGTTTCCACCCATGCCTGCCGCCCCCGGCGTGGGCTTCGTGGAGGCCGCGCCGCGGAAGCTAGAATTGCAGCAGGCCGAGCAACTTTACGCCCCCGCATCGGGAGACGTTGTGGGCGAGGGCGGCTTCCGTCTTGCTGCGCCTTCCCCGCCGCCGGACACGTTGAGCCTTCCACTCGATTCAACGGGCACGGGCGAGCCTCGGGAGGGGGAAGCCATCCCGTATATTGCGCCGTCGGCGTCGGAGGGCACGAGGGCGGGCGTCTCCGAATTCCCTTTGGACCTGCGGCCGCTCGGCCAGGTCGAAGAGAGCTTTATTGTGGCGACCAACGCCGAGGGCTTGTTCATCATTGACCAGCACGTGGCGCACGAGCGCGTGCTCTTCGAGCATTTGCTGCGGCTGCGGCGCGAGCGTCGCGCCGAGGGCCAGCGGTTGCTGCTGCCGATTGTGGTCGAGCTGAAGCCGGAGCAGCAGGTGACGTACCGCGAGATCGCCGACGAGCTCAACGCGAGCGGATTCGAAGTCGAGCCCTTCGGGCAGCGCACGGTGGCGGTGAAGACCGCGCCGGCCGACATCGCGAGCGGTGACGTCGAACGGCTGCTGGTCGAGATTCTGGACGGCGTGGGAGCCGAGGCGCGGACGCTTTCGCTCGATACGCTCGGCTCGAAAATCGCCGCCTCGGTCGCCTGCCACGCGGCCATCAAGGTGAACATGCCGCTCGACCGGGAAAAGATGGAATGGCTGCTCGGCGAACTCGCGAGAACCACGTGTCCGATGAACTGTCCTCACGGCCGCCCGATACTCCTGCGTTATTCGATGAAGGAGATTCAAAAGGCTTTCAAACGGATTTAGCTTGGGGATTCCAGAAGCGAGCCGTCGCCAATTGTCCGTTTGGCCGGTGAATTCGGGAACTCGAAGGCAGGAGGCTGAGAGCTGACAACTCTTGCCCACTAACACGATGCCGAAGCCGCTCATCATCGCCATTGACGGCCCGGCCGGCGCAGGGAAGAGCACGGTCGCGCAAAAGCTCGCCGAGCGGCTGGGGCTGGCCTATGTGGATAGCGGCGCCACCTATCGCGCTGCGGCGCTCAAGGTCCTCGACTTGGGAGTTCTCCCCGACGACGTCAGGGCCGTCGCCGGTGTCGTGGCCAATGCCGACATCCGAATCGCGACCGACGGGTCTCGCTCCCGAGTGTTTCTGGACGGGGCCGACGTGAGCGAGCAAATTCGCTCCGCCGAAGTCACGGTCGCGGCGGCGCAAGTCTCCCGCCTCTCCTCGGTGCGGGAGAAGCTGATCGCCCTGCAGAGGACTCTGGCTTCGGGCCGCGGGGTGGTGATGGAGGGGCGCGACATCGGCACCGTGGTGTTTCCCGACGCTCCTCTGAAGATTTTTCTCGAAGCGGACCCGGAAGAGCGCGCCCGCCGCAGGCTCGAGCAGGAAACGCGCGAGGGTCGCGCCGCAACTTTGGAACAGACAGCTTACGAGATCCAGCAGCGCGATCAGCTCGACGCCGAGCGAAAAATTTCTCCCCTGGTCGCTGCGCCCGACGCCGTCAAGATCGACTCGACGCGCCTCACGGCCGACCAAGTCGTTGAGAGAGTTCTTGACTTGTCGAGGGAAAGAGGGCTCGTCGAAACCGGCGCTCCGACGATGAACGGAAATCTCTGAAGGAGAAGTTGCCTTCCGGACAACCCTGCTGGTCGAATCTACAAAGGGAAACCCGCCCTCGCCAAGTACCCGCCTTACCGGCCGCCGTTGCTCATCGAGGACAGGAATTCAGCGTTACTCTTGGTTTTCGAGAGCTTGTCAATGATCAGTTCCATACTCTCGACCGGGGAGAGAGGGTTCAAGACTTTGCGCAGGACCCAGATGCGGTTGAGCTCGTCCTTCGGGACCAGCAGCTCTTCCTTGCGGGTGCCGGACTTGTTGATGTCGATGGCCGGGAAGACGCGCTTGTCCACGAGCTTCCGGTCGAGGTTGATTTCCATGTTGCCCGTTCCCTTGAATTCTTCGAAGATCACGTCGTCCATGCGGCTGCCGGTATCAATCAGCGCGGTAGCGATGATGGTCAGGCTGCCGCCCTCTTCGACGTTGCGCGCCGCCCCGAAGAAGCGCTTGGGGCGTTGCAGGGCGTTTGAATCAACGCCGCCTGACAGGACCTTGCCGGATGGCGGAACGACCGTGTTATAGGCGCGCGCCAGCCGCGTAATCGAGTCGAGCAGGATGACGACGTCGCGCTTGTGCTCGACCAGGCGCTTGGCCTTTTCGATGACCATTTCGGCCACTTGCACGTGGCGCGCCGCCGGCTCGTCGAACGTCGAGCTGATGACTTCGCCCTTGACGGTGCGCTGCATGTCGGTGACTTCTTCGGGCCGCTCGTCAATCAGCAGGACGATCAGGGTGATTTCCGGGTGGTTGGTGGTGATGGAGTTCGCGATGCACTGCAGGAGCATCGTCTTGCCGGTGCGCGGAGGCGACACAATCAGCCCGCGCTGCCCCTTGCCAATCGGCGTCAGCAGGTCCAGCACCCGGGCCGAAATGTTGTCCTTGCCGGCCTCCAGGCGAATCCGCTCGGCGGGGTAGAGTGGCGTCAAGTTGTCGAAGAAAAGTTTGTTCCGAGCTTCGTCGGGCGGCTCGAAGTTGATCGCCTCCACCTTGATGAGCGCGAAGTAGCGCTCGCCGTCCTTGGGCGGGCGAATCTGGCCCGAGATGGTGTCGCCCGTGCGCAGGTCGAACTTGCGGATCTGCGAAGGGGAGACATAAATGTCATCCGGCCCGGGCAGGTAGTTGTAATCCGGCGCGCGCAGGAACCCGAATCCGTCGGGGAGGCATTCGAGCACCCCTTCGGAAAAGATCAGCCCGGCCTTCTCGGTCTGCGCTTGGAGAATCTTGAAGATCAGTTCCTGCTTGCGCATTCCGGTGGCGCCCACCACGCCCAGGTCTTTTGCGACCTGCGTCAGTGTGGAGATGTTCATCTCCTTCAGCTTGGCGATGTCGAGGACTTCGCCTTCCTTCAGTTCAATGAGTTTTTCTTCTTGCACTTCTTCCTGCTCTTGTTTTTTCGTGGGCATATGCACTCTCTCATTTCGGGGTGAAACCGGACCTTTCGCGAAGGGTTCCGAATCACTCCCGGCGGTTGGTGGAATAATGTTCCGCTGGGACCCGGTTCGACGCCCGCCGGCGTTTCGGGACTAGTGGGCCGGGGCAGCGGTTAATCGGGCGGTCAAATCCTTCTTGATGGAATCAGAGTAACTCAAGCTTGGACTTATCTGGGCTAGTTCGCTCTTTCTGCCGTGACGACGGAAGTTTGGGATTACGCCCCCATTGGATGCAAAGCTCTGTCCAAAGGTTTCCGTTGCGAGACTTGGCGGCCGGCTGCGGTCAATGAGTCATAGGCTCGCGGTCGAGCTCGGGGCGCGCGGGGTCGAGGACCGGCGCCGTTTCGGCTTCCGCCAAGATCGTCTCGCGCGGCTCGACCTTCCGTTCGAGGGCGAGGTCCAACACCTCATCCATGGTATCCACGAAGCGCAGCCCGATTTCCTGCTGGACGTTGGCAGGGATCTCCGACAGGTCCTTTTCGTTGTCGCGCGGCAGAAGCACGCTCTGGCACCCCATGCGGTGGGCCGCCAGGACTTTTTCTTTGACTCCCCCGATGGGGAGGATTTTTCCGCGCAAGGTAATTTCGCCCGTCATGGCGACCGTGCGGTGGACGGGGATTCTCGTCAAAATGCTCACCACCGCGGTGGCCAAGGTAATACCGGCCGAGGGCCCGTCCTTGGGGATGGCCCCTTCCGGAATGTGGATGTGGATGTCAATGTGGCGGTAGAAATCCGAGTCAAGTCCCAGGCGCGCGGCGCGTGAGCGCACGTAGCTCATCGCTGCCTGCCCGGACTCCTGCATCACGTCGCCGAGTTTTCCGGTCAGGAGGAGCTTTCCTTTGCCGGGCATGACGGAGGCCTCGATGTGCAACACCTGACCGCCGACTTCCGTCCACGCCAGGCCCGTCGCCAGGCCCACTTCGTTCTTCTCTTCCGCCCTCGCGTCGCGGAATTTAATGACGCCCAGGTACTCTTGCAGGTCCTCGGGCCGCGCCGTCACCGCGAAGCCCTTCCCCTCCTTGACTACCTTCCGCGCGACCTTCCGGCAAATGTTGGCAATCTCGCGTTCGAGGTTGCGGACCCCGGCCTCGCGCGTATGTCCGCGGATAATGGCGGCCAGGGCGTCATCCGCAATCGTGAGGTTTTCGGGCTTTAGCCCGGTGGCCTCGCGCTGCTTTCGGATGAGGAAGCGCTTGGCAATCTCGACTTTTTCCGGCTCCGTGTATCCCGACAGCCGCAAGATCTCCATGCGGTCCTGGAGCGGCTGCGGGATGGAGTGAGTGACGTTCGCGGTGGTGATGAAGAAAACTTTCGAGAGGTCGTATTCGACGTCGAGGTAGTGGTCCATGAACATAAAATTTTGTTCAGGGTCGAGAACCTCGAGCAATGCGGCCGAAGGGTCGCCGCGAAAATCCATGCTCATCTTGTCCACTTCGTCGAGCAGGAAAATGGGGTTGATGGTGCCCGCCTTCCGCATCATCTGGATGATCTGGCCCGGAAGAGCGCCGATGTAGGTTCGTCGGTGGCCGCGGACTTCCGCTTCGTCGCGCACGCCGCCGAGAGAGAGCCGGACGAACTTGCGTCCCGTGGCGCGGGCGATCGAGCGCCCGAGCGACGTCTTGCCCACTCCGGGCGGCCCGACAAAACACAGGATCGACCCCTTGGGGTTCTTCACCAGCTGCCGCACCGCCAGGAATTCCAGAATCCGCTCCTTGATCTTCTCAAGCCCGTAGTGGTCTTCTTCCAGGGTCTTCTCAGCGCGGTCGATGTCGCGAATCTCGCGCGAGCGCTTTTTCCAGGGCACGGCGAGCAACCAGTCAAGGTAGTTCCTCGAGACCGTGGACTCGGCGGACATGGGCGGCATCTGTTCCAAGCGCTTCAGTTCCGCCATGGCCTTTTCCTGAGCGTCCTTGGTCATGCCCGCGGCTTCGATTTTCTTCTTCAGCTCCTCGACCTCGCTCTCCTGGGTGCGCCCGAGTTCCTTCTGAATCGCCTTGATCTTTTCGTTCAGGTAATACTCCCGCTGGGCGCGCTCCATCTGCCGCTTGACGCGGCCCTGGATAGTGCGGTCTACGTTGAGCTTCTCGATTTCCACGTCGAGGATGTCCGCCAGGCGCGTCAGCCGATCCACGGGCTCGAAGATCTCGAGCAGCTCCTGCTTTTCTTCGATGCTCACGCTGAGGTTGGCCGCCACTGTGTCGGTTAACTTGCCGATATCTTCCCCCCGCACGGCGGCGATCGTGGTTTCGTAGTTGAGGCTCTGGGAAAGCTTGACGTACTGCTCGAAAAGCGAGGTCACGCGCTGCACCAGTTGCTCGAGGCTCGGCGTGCTGACGACGTGATACGACGAGGTCTTCACGGTGGCGCGGAAGTAGCCTTCCTCCGTCGAAACCTTTAGCACCTTGGCGCGCTCAATGCCCTCCACTAGAACCCGGATATTGTCGTCGGGGAGCTTCAAACTCTGGACGATGTTGCAGATCGTGCCCACGCGGTAAATCTCGTTCGGCTTGGGGTCGTCCACTGCGGCATTGTGCTGGGTGGCGAGAAAGATCTTCTTGTCGCCCGCCAGGGCCTCTTCCAGGGCGCGGATCGAACTCTCCCGTCCCACCACGAAGGGCGTCATGAAGTAGGGGAATACGACCACGTCCCGGATCGGCATCATCGGCAATGTCCGGGTGTCCGACTTTTCGCGCCCAGGAAACATTAGGATAACCCTAGCCTGCCTTCTCCATGGCTACAGGCTCGAAGCAGAGCTCGTGATTTTCGACCATCGGTTCCGTGACGACGAACTCGCGGCGCGTTTGCTGGGCCGGCAAGTGGTACATCAAGTCCAGCATCAAATCCTCGAGGATCATGCGCAAGCCCCGCGCCCCCAGCTTCCTTTCCATCGCCTTCTTCGCCACCGCCCGCAGGGCTCCGTCCGTGAAACTGAGTTGCACCTGCTCGAACTCGAACAACCTCTGATACTGTCGGATCAGCGCGTTTTTCGGCTTGGTCAGGATCTCAACGAGCGCGTCGAGATCCAGGTCGTTCAGGATGCTGACCACGGGCAAGCGCCCGACGAATTCCGGGATTAACCCGTACTTGATGAGATCGGCCGGCAGGACTTGCTCCAGCACTTCGATGTTCCGATGGCTGGCGGTCCGCTCGCGGGGCAACGAGATGGTGTGGAACCCCAGCGACTTCTGGCCCGCGCGCCGCTCGATAATCTGCTCCAGGCCCACGAAGGCGCCGCCGCAGATGAACAGGATATTCGTTGTATCCACGGGCGTAAATTCCTGGTGGGGATGCTTGCGGCCGCCCTGGGGAGGTACGTTGGCGATGGTCCCTTCCAGAATCTTCAGCAGCGCCTGTTGCACCCCTTCGCCCGAGACATCGCGCGTGATGGAGGGGTTTTCGCCCTTGCGCGCGATCTTGTCAATTTCGTCAATGTAAATGATGCCGTGCTGGGCGCGCCCGACGTCGTTCCCGGCGTTCTGAATGAGCTTCAGAATGATGTTCTCGACGTCCTCGCCCACGTAGCCGGCCTCGGTGAGCGTGGTGGCGTCGGCCAGCGCGAACGGCACGTCGAGCAGCCGGGCCAACGTTTGCGCGAGAAGGGTTTTACCCGTTCCCGTGGGGCCGATGAGCAGAATATTGGACTTCGTCAATTCCACGTCGCTCCGGCCCGCGTGGCGCGTTAGCAGCAGCCGCTTGTAATGGTTATAAACGGCCACCGCCAGTTTTTTTTTGGTCTTGTCTTGCCCGATCACGTATTCATCCAGAAAGGCTTTCACTTCCACCGGCTGCGGCAGCCGCCGATTGGATTCGGGTTCGGCTGCGATTTTCTGTTCCACCACGGAGTGGCAGATCGAAATACATTCGTCGCAGATGTAGGCGCGCGGATAGCCGGCGGAGGAGGGGATCAGAATCCTCACCGAGTCTTGCGTGCGGTGGCAGAACGAGCAGCGCAGTGTTTCTTCCGTCGCGGAACGTTTCAAGGCCTGCTCCGGGGGCTACTTATGCTTGAAGATGATTTCATCCACGATACCATACTCTCGAGCCTGCTGGGCGCTCATCCAGAAGTCGCGTTCGACGTCGCGCTCGATCTTTTCGAGCGGCTGGAGGGTGTGTTTGGCCATGATCTCGTTCAGGTTGGCCCGCATGCGCAGGATTTCCCGGGCGTGAATATCAATGTCGGTCGCCTGGCCGGAGACTCCGCCGATCCAGGGCTGGTGGATGAGCACGCGTGAGTTCGGCAGAGCGGCGCGCTTGCCCGGTGTCCCGGCGGCCAGCAGCAGCGCTGCGACGCTCGCCGCCTGCCCGATGCAGATCGTCGCCACGTCCGGCCGGATAAACTGCATCGTGTCGTAAATGGCGAGACCCGCCGAAACGATCCCTCCCGGAGAATTGACGTAGAGCGAGATGTCCTTTTCCGGGTCCTCGGCTTCCAGGAACAGCATCTGGGCCGTCGCCAGGTTGGCCACGTTGTCATCAATGGGTGTGCCGATGAAAATGATGTTGTCGCGCAGCAGCCGGGAATAAATGTCGTAGGCGCGTTCCCCGCGGTTGGTCTGCTCCACGACCATGGGGATCAGCGTGAGGTTCGGCTGGTTGGTTCTCATTCGCTTATTCGGTTCGATGTTTGGGAGTCTCCGCGGTTACTGGTTTTTCCTTATGATTTTAGAGTTGCGGTGGATGAACTCGAGCGCTTTCTGGTTGCGCCGACCAGATTTCAGTTTATCCAGACTCTTGTCCCGTGTCAAGCGGGTTTTCAGTTGCGCCGCAGGCTCCCGGGAGGCCTCGGCCCGCCGGCGGATGGTCTCGTCCAATTCCTCTTCGCTGACCTCGATTTTTTCCGCCTCCGCGACTTTTTCGAGGATGAGCGCGGCCCGCGTCTCTTTGTCCGCCTCGGGGCGCAATTCCTCGCGAAGCTTGGCCCAGTCGACGTTGACGGTCCTCGGGTCAATGCCCTCCGCCATCAGCTCCGCCAACGCCCTTTCGAGCTTGCGCTGGAGCTGTGCTTCGACCAGAGTGTCCGGGACCGGGAAAGAGTGTGCCTCCAAGAGCTTCGCGAGCAGCTTCTCTTTGATTCTCATTTCCGCGCGCAGCTCGCCGGCTTTTTCCAGGTCCTCCCGGAGGTGCCGGCGCAGTTCGTCCAGCGTCTGGAAGTCGCTTGCGGTCTTGGCCAGCTCGTCGTCAACCGGCGGCAGGACGCGCCGTTTGATGCCTTCCACGACGACGTGATATCGAAGGGTCTTTCCAGCCAGCGCCTTTTCTCCGTAGCTTTCGGGATAGGTCACGTCAAACTCGCGCGCTTCGCCGACCTTCACCCCCTTCAGGTTTTCCGAAAACGCGGCGACGGTCCCTTTACCGCCGATATGGACCACCGCCTCCTTCACCTCCACGGGCTTCGCGGCGGGGTCGGCGGGGTTCCCGCCGCGGTAGCTGACGGTCAGAAAATCGCCCTCCGCGGCGGGCTCTCCCTCGACCACTGTCAACGTGGCCGAACGCTGGCGCAGCTTTTCGAGCGCCTCATCCACTTCCGCATCCGTCACATTGCTGGGCTCTTCTTCCACTTCCAGGCCCTTATATTCTTTCAGCTCGAAATCGGGAAGAATTTCAAAACTGGCCTTGCACGTTAAGGGCTGGTGGTCCTCGAATTTCAGATCTTCAAAACTCGGCTCGCCGACCAGGGATAGCTTTTGCTCTTTGACGGCGTTCTCAAAGGCCTTGGGGAGCAGGGATTGGACGACTTCATTGCGGATATCTTTGCGGTAACGCGTGCGGACGAGCGCAGCCGGGGCGTGCCCGGGCCGGAAGCCAGGAAGGCGTGCCCGGCGGCTGTATTGCGCCGTAATCTTTTCCGCCTCCCGCTCGACCACCTCCACGGGGATTTCAATCACCATGTCTCTCTTGCACGTCCCGGCTTCCACTCTCCCTCGATTCAAGCTTTGTGGAAATTTTGAAAGGTGAGTGACGAGGCTTCTGATGTCGAGCCCGCAAGGGGGGAGGCTGAATCCGGTCTTCATCCCTCGATTGCGTGCCCGGCCTCGTGTCGAAATCCCAGTATACCACCCGCGGACAGAGTGTCAACCGCCGCTCTCGCCTCTCGGGGGTCGCGAGCGCCTCCCTCCGATGGCGCCCGCCGGGGGTCCCGCGCCTGCGGGATCGCGCTATAATGGCGCGCCTTGAGATGGGCGGCGGCGCCAACTTCGCCTCGCTGTCATTCCCGCCCTTCGGCAGGCTCACAGTGAGCATCGTCGAACTGTGAGCGAAGTCGAAGGACGCAATCGGGAATCTCGAATTTATTTTCGCGAATGCAGGTGACTTATGAAAACCACACGCAGAAGATTCATCCAGTCCTCGGCGGGCACGGGGCTCGCGCTTTACGGATTCCCGGCCATCTTCGGCCAGCAGCCGCAAAAGTTCCGGGTCGCGCTCGTCGGCACGGGCTGGTGGGGCATGAACATCCTGCACGCGGCGATGGCCTCGGGGACGACGACGGTCGTCGCCATGTGCGACGTGGACTCGAACCAGCTCGACCCCGCCGCCGCGAACGTCGAACAGCTTAGTGGCGCGAAGCCCGCTCGCTATAAAGATTTCCGCGAGCTCTTGAAGCGCGAACGGCCCGAAATCACCATTGTCGCTACGCCCGACCACTGGCACCCGCTGGTAACGATCGCCGCGGTCCACGCGGGCTCGCACGTCTATGTCGAAAAGCCCGTCAGCCACACGATTCTCGAGGGCAAAGCGATGGTCAAGGCCGCTCGGGAAACCGACCGCACCGTTCAGGTGGGCCTGCATCGGCGCGTTTCGCCGTCCACCCGAAAGGATTCCGCCAGTTCCTCGATTACGCCAACGGCCAGTTGGGCGATTGGGGCGTCCACTGGATGGACCAGATTCTCTGGTGGACGGAGGAAAAATATCCGCGCAAGGTTTATTCCACCGGCGACCGCCCCATCAAGCGCGACTCGACAGACGCGCCGGACACGCAGGTGGTCGCCTTTGAGTTCGAAAGTTTCACCGCCACCTGGGAACACCGCCTCTACGCCGGCAATCGCGCCGAGAGCACTAACATCGGCTGCTACTTCTACGGCACCGAAGGGACGTTCCACATGGGGTGGCTCGACGGCTGGACGTTTTATCCCGCCGACGAGAAAAAGCCCACCATCCACCAGGACCCGAAACTCGATCAGCCCGACGACCAGAATATTCCCGAGCTGTGGGCCGATTTCATCGAAAGCATTCGCGCCCGCCGCCGGCCCTTGCGCGATATCGAGATCGGCCACCTGTCAACCAATATGAGTTTGCTCGGAATGCTCTCGCTAAAACTGGGCCGGAGCGTTCATTGGGACGGCGAGAAGGAAGAAATTATCGGCGACCCGGAAGCGAACCGGCTCCTCCGCCGCCCCTACCGCGCGCCGTGGCAGTACCCCAAAGCGTAGCGCGGGCGTCTCCGGTTTCTGGCCCGTGTCGGGGAACTGGTAGCGCGGACCCCGCGTGCGCGGGGTCCGCGGCTTTTTGCACGCAAATTCGGGACGAACCGCAGACCTCCAAAACAGGTCTGCGCTACCTTCTTGCCCGCATATGTTGCGTTTCCGCAGCCGCGCGTACTTTCCACCTGGGCTTTGGGTATCAGAGGCGAAGGGCGGGAGGGTAACTAAGGTGTCTTGTGGCCGTTGCCCTCAAGGCCTTGGATAAAGCGGTCCATGCGCTCAAAGAGCCGCTGTTCGAGTTCTTCAACTTTTTCCATGCGCTCGACCAGCCGAATTTCGGCCTGGGCCAAACGCCCTACCAAGTCGGTGACGGTGGCGACGGAACTCTCTAGCTTGGCGATCCGTTCCTCGTGGCCGGTGCCGAGCTTGCGCAGCTCGGCCATCTCCTCGTCATGCTTTTCCAACGACGCAGAAAGCCGCGCCTGATGCTCGACGATAAACTGCATGGTCGCTTCGATGTCCACGGGCCGCAGTATAGCATAAGTTGGGATGACCCTTGGCAATTGCAGTCGGTGCTAAGGTTGCCGCGCGGCGTGGCCGTACCCCACCGCCTGAAGCGGGTAGATACAAGCCACGGTTGATGGTCTTCCAACCGTGGGCTTTTTTCGTGTTTGCGAGCCGACGGTCAATTCAGATGCGAATTGACCGTGGCTATTTGACACTGGGGCAAGAGAGGGGTACCCTCCCGTTAAAGTCCTTTGAACCGGCGGAGTTCAAATGCACAGGGCGGCAAGCTCGCCGTTGCAGTTCTGGCGGTTTCGTGTCGTAGGCGCGGCATCCGGCTGCTTCGCAGTTCTTGTACTAACTTGCTGTGGCGGAGGCCAAAGCACCGTATCCGTCCCCGCCCCCGACTTCGCCTTGGAGGTCTCTCAGCCGGCTGCTTCCGTGAGTCAGGGTTTGAGTAGCCTGCCATTCAATTTATCCGTGAGCGCAACAAACGGTTTCACAGGATCGGTGAACATCACCGTTGCCGGGTCTGCGCTGGGCGTCAATTCCTCCCCAGCCGCGCCATTCACTTTGGTACCCGGCGCAAGCCAACAGATAACTTTTGTGGCTGATGGTGAAGCAACTCCGGGGTCGTTCACTATTACGATCACCGGAACAAGCGGAAGCTTATCGCACAGTGTCCAGATGACGTTGGATGTGACGGCAACGCCGGGCACGACCAGCACATATCAAGTGGGCACTCAGCTCTTTATGGAGAACGACGTGGGCGATGAGGCGACGCGCATAGGCCTCGAAACGCAGTGGGGAGGAACGATTGTCGAAGCGAGCCTGAACGGAACTAACTTCGTGAACGCGTACGATGACGGGCGTGAGGTTCAGGCGGCTCTTTACGACGGAAGCGCCACCTACGATAACTGCGCGAGTTGCACGGGAGTTTGGGGCTGGGACCCTGTGCAGGGAGGAGACCGATACGTTAACGGCAGCCCCTTGCTCGCGCAGTCGCTCTCCAGCAATTCAGTTTACATCAAGACGCAGCCGTACCAGTGGGATCCAGACGTCTTTGGCGGGGGGCCCACCCAGCCGGTCCTGGCGGATGCCTACATGGAGCAAACTATTTCCCCCGTGTCTAACCACCCGCACGCGTTCCAGATCCATTATAAAATTACACATTTCGGCACAGACGAGCACGATAACGCCAGCCAGGAATTTCCGGCGATCTATGTAAACTCTGGCTTCGACCGCTACGTGTATTACAGCGGTACATCTCCTTGGACGAACGGTGCGGTGACTTTTCCCGTAGTGTCGACGGGGGGGCCCGGAACGAGTCCGCATTACTATACCCCAGAACACTGGGGAGCGTTTGTCAATGACCTGGACCTCGGGCTCACAGTCTACGTGCCTGCACAATACCCCTACAATATCGCCGAGATCCTCACGCCATTTAGCACCAATTATTTTGCTCCCTTCACGGCATTTACGTTTTGGCCGGCCAGCGTCTTGGAAGGTGATATCTACGTGATTGTGGGAGATTATAAAGAATCGCGCCAAACGGTCTATGATTTGAACAGTACCCTTTCCAGTTCGGACCCTTTTACGCCTGCCGGTAACACCGACACTCCAAAACCAAACAGCCTGCTCAGCGGAACGGTTTTGGTCAGCGGCTGGGCGTTTGACAATGACACTGTAGCGAAGGTTGAAATCCTCGTGGACACGGTGCTCGTCGGGCAAGCCACTTACGGCCTTTCTCGGCCCGATGTACCGACGGTCTGGCCGAATGCCAGTGCAAATCTGGGTTTCCAGTTCTCGTTGAATACAATGCAGTTTCTGAATGGCACGCACACCATTCAAGTCAAAGTCACAGACAACAGTGGCAACGTCGCCTACTTTCGCCGCGTGCCCATGAACATCAGTAATTAGCCGGCGGACATTTTGGCGGTTGGGAGAACTTAAGCCCCCAAGCCCGGGACTTCTTCCGTGGGTTGGTGCGCCATGGAGGAGGCCTTATGGGTTACGGGGACGCCCAGGCGGTGCATTGACGGCGATCGAGCGCGCGCCGTTCGTGCCCACCGAGCGCACCGCGAAGAAGTGATTGTCGGTCGAGACGCCTTTCA
>QHZN01000412.1 GCA_003225365.1 Acidobacteriota bacterium | reverse complement strand
TGCTGTGCGCCAGTGGCGCTATCAGCCGACTCTTCTCAACGGCGATCCGGTTGATGTCGACACGACGATTGACGTGATTTTCTCTCTGAACCAGTAGTACGGTTTGGCGCGCCGGTCGTGGGACAGGCGCGCCACTCCGCGTAGCAATTTCGGCAAACACTCTCGTTGGCCCCGGCATCGCCAGGGTCACTTGAAACTTAAGGAGCAAACGAATGGTAGCAACTTTGTATGTTTATGCGGCCACATTCCAGCAGGCAAGCCAATGGGATCTTCGCACCATGTGGGGGAATATGTCCCTCATTGCGAAGATCGTGGTCTTCATCCTGTTCATTCTTTCCATCTACTCCTTCGGCGTAATGATTGACCGTGCGCTGATGTACAGCGCCGCGCGCAAGCAGTCCCGCGTCTTCGTTCAGCAGGTCGCGGGCGCCCTCAAGGACGGTCGTCTGGACGAAGCCATCGCCATCGCCGAGCGCAACAAGAAGAGTCACATTGCCAAGGTCGTTGCCACGGGGCTCTCCGAGTTCCAGTCCGCTTCGCAACAAGTATCGGACTCCGATGTGATCGACGCCGCCAAGCGCGGTCTCGAGCGCTCCGTCGCCATCGTGCACGCGGAGATGAAGCGGGGCCTCTCGGCTCTCGCTACCATCGGCTCGACGGCGCCATTCGTCGGGCTCTTTGGCACGGTCATCGGCATTTTGAACGCCTTTAAGGGTATCGAGACAAACAAGGCCACCGGTCTGTCGGCCGTCGCCGGCGGCATCGCGGAAGCGCTCGTCACCACCGCCTTCGGTCTCCTCGTGGCCGTCCCCGCCGTCTGGGCCTACAACTATTTCACCAACAAAGTGGAAGCCTTTGACGTCGAGATGGACAACTCCTCGATGGAGCTCATCAACTACTTCATCCTGCGCCGCGGCGCCAAGAAGTGATACGCCATGGCCTACAAGCCACAAGTCGGACCACAGATGGCGGCGCCCAACGTTATCCCCATGGCCGACATTATGCTCGTCCTGCTGATCATCTTCATGGTGGTCACGCCCATGTTGCAGAAGACTCACCAGGTGGACTTGGCTCCGACGGACAATCCCCGCGACATGCAGGACGCCGACAAAGATGACGCCATTATCGTAGCCGTTACTCGTGACGGAAAGATATACCTGGGCAACACGCAGATGCTGAAGGAAGATCTGACCGGCCAGATCAAGGATCGTCTTTCCAGCCGCCTGGACAAGACCGTTTATGTCAAGAGCGATTCGCGCGCCAAGTATGGCGACGTGGTCGCCGTCGTCGACGAGATTCGCTCCGCCGTTGACCGCTTGGCGGTCACCGGAATAGAAGCCGCGCCGGATCCCACCCGGCGCGGTCTCATGGCCTGCGGAAGCGCTCTGTCCCAGGCCCACAGGAGACTCGCAATGGGGATGGAAGTTGGAGAAGCTGGCCACGGGGCGATGTCGACCCCTAATGTCGTGCCGCTGATCGACATTCTGCTCGTGCTGATCATCATTTTCATGGTCATCACGCCGCTCACGCCCAAGGGCTTGGACACGCTTGTCCCTCAGCCCTCGCCTAACCAGCAGCAGAACGTCGAGCTGGAAAACAAGACCGTTGTCGTCCAGGTCGCCAACAACGGAAAGCTCAAGATCAATAATGAAGACACCACCTGGGAAGGTCTGGGGCCCCGCATGGAGCAGATCTTCAAGGAGCGCGCCGAGAAAATTGCTTTCGTCAAAGGCGACAACGATGTACTGTTCTTGGACGTCGCCCGCGCCATCGACATTATGCGCGGGGCCGGCATCGACAAGATTGGCTTGATTACCGCCAAGCTCGAAGCTGGTCAGTAAGTTTCTTGCAGGTTGTGAGAGTCCTCCTCGCGGGGCATTCGCTCCTCTCCGAGGTGACTCATGGGAATAGCACTTGGCGGTAAGCATGGTATCGTCGCGGATCCCAACGTTGTTCCGCTGATCGATATCCTTCTCGTGCTCCTGTTGATCTTTATGATCATCCCGGCGCACTACGTCGGCCTTGATGCGCAGATTCCTCAGCAATCGACGCCGACCGGGAAAGAGCCTTTGCCCGACGAAGTGGTCGTTGTTCAGGTGCTGACGGACGGGACCCTGCGCATCAATCGGCAGCCGGTGACTTGGGAATCGCTCGGCAGCCGGCTGGACGAAATTTTCAAGGTGCGTATTGACCGCACCGCGTTTATTCGGGATGACTCGTCGGTGGAATTCTCTGTGGTGGCCAAAGTGATCGATGTCATGCGCACGGCGGGCGTCGCGCCTGTGGGTTTGCTGGCGCCGGAACTGGAAAAGGGCCTCTGAACAATTTGCAAATGCCCTTCGCAGGGTGGACGTGAATCCTAGCGTTGCCCGGTAGCCGCGGGTCACGCATTTCAGGGATGGATGCTTCGATGAATCACGCATCGTCGGTGATCAGTTCCACTTCAATTCGCCGCGCTTCAGCCTTCATGGCGCTTGTGGTTTTGGCCGTCGGCCTCTCCGGCTGCAACAAGCTCAAGGCTCGCGACCAGCTCAACAAGGGTGTCGTCGCCTTCAAGAATGCCCAGTACGACACCGCCATCGAGCATTTCAAGCAAGCCAAGGAACTCGATCCCGGCTTGATGAATGCCCGCCTCTATCTGGCCACCGCCTATGCCAGCCAGTACATTCCCGGCGCGCGATTGGACCCTGGCCTTCCGTGCCAATGGCGAGGCGCGTGCGGCTTACAACCGCGACCACGTCCAGAAGCAGGTCAAGGATACCGACCCGTTGCCTGCCGCCTTGCGCTCTGACTACACTTCCAAGTTCGGTCCGCTCGTCGAAGAAGGCATCACCAATCTCCTGAAATCCATTCAAGTTAAGCCCGACTATGACGACGCTATGGCCTACTTGAACCTTCTCTATCGCCGCAAGGCTGACATGGTCGAGTCCGCCGATGAGCGCGCCGCCCTCCTCAAGCAAGCCGACGATCTCGTCGACAAGGTCAAGGAGATTAAGCAAAAGCGCGCCGAACAGCCCCAGCAACCGTCTTGACCCGAGGGTGCGTTTCACCTCTAATAAATCGCTTTGTCTTCAGGGCGTCCCCGCGGGCGCACTTTTTTTGGCCCTCCGCTCTGTGCGCTGGGACGCCAGACGCGCGCCCACGAACGAATCGAGCCGGCCCGCTACACCGCCCAGTTTTGCATCTTCAGACCCCGCACTCGCCGGAACTCCTGCTCGTTGTTCGTGACCAGCGTCAACCCCGCCGCCTTGGTGTGCGCGGCAATCCACAGGTCGTTATTCCCGATCATTTGGCCCTTGCGTTCCAGTTCCGCTCGGATCGTTCCATAAGCGTCCGCCGCCGTGTCTGGCAAGCTCAGCACGGGAATCATTTGCGCCAGCTCCCGCAACATCTCCAGCGCCGCCGCCCGCTGCGCGCTTTTCTCCGCACCGTACACCAATTCGCCAAACGTAATCACCGAGAGGACTGCCTCTCCCTGCTTGAGCGTGCGAAACCGTCGCAGCACCTCCTCCGGCTTTTTTCGCCGGATGTAAATGCAAATGTTCGTGTCCAGCAGGAAGCGCGGCTCCATCACAGCCCCTTGCGTTTCTGCGGCTTATCCTTCTCCCGCCCCGCCGGCGTCAAGTCCTCCGGCAACGCAGCAAGCAGGTCGAACGCCCGCGCCATCGTCCCCTTGCGTTCCCGCAGAACGATTTCATCGCCCCGCCGGGAAATCTCCACTTCCTTGCTCTTCACCCGGAACTGCTTTGGCAGCCGCACTGCCTGGCTGTTCCCCGATTTGAACACCTTGGCCGTCGCCATCGCCAGCCCTCCTCATAATGTATATACGTACAGTATACACATCTTTGTTCCGCCGAATGGGAAGTTCTCCACCCGCTGTCCCCGCGCAAGGCCCCTCGAAGTCCTCCAATTCCTAATGGACCAGCACGGCCTCCTCCAAAAAGACCTTGCCGATGTCTTCGGCGCACCCAGCATCGTCTCCGAGGTCCTCAGCGGCAAGCGCGAGATCAACCAAGATCACATCAAGCGCCTGAGCCGCCGCCTCCACGTCTCTCCCGAATTGTTTTTCTAGGTGGCACAGCCGCGCAGTAGTGCTCCCGAGCGAAGTGTCTTTCGCTACTTGACCGTATTCCTTGTAAGAAACTAGCCTACGCACGGTTCCCCTGTAGGGCCCGCCTTCTGAGGCGGGCCGTTCTTCTTGCTTCCGCCATCTTGCAGCTCGGCACATCAGCATATCTTGCGCTTGATTCATTGAGATGACCCTCGATAGACTCGTGCCGTGAATCAACTCTTCTACGGCGACAATCTCGACGTTCTCCGGCGGCGCATCCCTCATCGTAGAAAGGCTCGGCCTCTTCCGATTTCACCTCTCCCAGTTCCGACCGGCACCACGAAAGTGGACATTGAACTAAGCATTCG
>QHZN01000411.1 GCA_003225365.1 Acidobacteriota bacterium | reverse complement strand
TTTCTTATGTTAATCGAGCGGGAGACACTTATGCCGATGTGCGGCGTGAGCACCCGGTGACGTTTGCGGCTTTCCGGCAGTCTCCCTGGTACCATTGTGGTATCCTCGGCCTCGAGCGGAGTCAGCTCACGGTACGATCCCCATACCTCGACAACGACTTCGTCCAAACGGTCTATCGGGCACCGAAGTCCGATGACTTGAGTGGAGACGTGCGTCTGCGCCTGATCCGCGACGGCAATCCAGCTCTAGGGCAGATCCGAACCGACCGGGGCATCGGGGGGAACTCGGGCCGTCTCGCCACAGGCGTGACACGATTTTTTCTTGATTTCCTGGGCAAAGCTGAATACGCGTACGATTACGGGATGCCGCAGTGGGTCGCTCGCGTTGATCATCTCTTCTCGCCGCTCCGCCTGGAACGCATCTTCCTCGGTAGACACAAGTTGTTACATTTCCGGGTTTGGTATCGCGACTCACTTTCTAACTATGTTCGGCAAATATTGCTCGACCCCTTGACGCTTTCTCGGCCCTACATCGAGAGGAAGGGTCTTGAAGCTGTCGTGCGCGGCCATTTCAAAGGAGACAAGAACCACACTACTGAGATCCACAAATTGCTGTCGTTAGAGCTTCTCCATCGTCTTTTCCTCGACCCAAGATGATTCAACTCGCCGGTACTATTGTCTTCATCATCGGGATCTTGGCGCTTTTCGCGCTTGATCGTGATAAACGGACACCTGCGAGCGAACGGACCCATCCTGCTGTTTCTATGTTACTGCGGCGTAAGCATCCTCTGGTCCGACTTCCCCGACGTGGCATTCAAGCGGTTCGTCAGGGCTGTGGGAGATCTTGCCATGGTCTTGGTGGTCTTGACTGATCTTCGCCCGTCCGTTGCGGCCGAGAGAGTCCTCGTACGCGCGGGTTTTGTTATTTTTCCCCTGTCCATCCTGTTTGAGATCGGGAGGGGGTATTCTGGGCTGGGGTATCACGCTGGTCTTACGACGGATAAGAACATGTTCGGGATGATCAGTTTGATCCTAGGACTCGCAGCTGTATGGCGTTTCCTCATGATACTTCGAGACGAGGAGCGCAAGTACCGTATCAGACGGCTGATCGCTCGAGGCGCCATCGCCACGATGGCAGTGTGGTGCATCTGGACGGCCAAGTCTGCCACGTCCATGGCATGCTTCCTTGTTGGAGGCGTCCTTATCGCTATTGCCAGACGGTGGGGGCCCGCAAGAAAACCAGCACTTCTACACGTTTTTGTCGCGTCTGTGGTTTTTCTGGCCCTGTACGCAGCAATACTGAATCCCGACGTGGGAATTGCTTCAGCGATGGGAAAGGATCCGACACTAACAGGTCGAACTGATGTTTGGCAGACCGTTATCAGTATGTCTCCCAGCCCCTTGTTCGGAGCTGGCTTCGAAAGTTTTTGGCTGGGTCCGAGACTCAAGAAGCTCTGGAGTATCTATGTGTGGCACCCGAACGAGGCTCATAACGGCTACATCGAGGTTTACTTGAACTTGGGGTGGATGGGACTAAGTCTGCTAGGCTTCGTCTTGATTACAGGCTACCGGAGGGTCGTTAGCCGGGTTCGCTTGTATCCGGACACAGGAAACCTCGCACTGGCCTACTTCGTCGTCGCCGTCGTGTACAGCCTGACGGAGGCAGGATTCCGCATGTTTAGTCTCGTGTGGATCGCATTCCTCTTGTCGATTTCTGCGGTTTTCAAACCCGAACGTCAGAACGCCAGGTCACGGCCTGCAACTACGGTGTCCAAGACTCACCCAAAGCCTGGGCTCAGTTGTCGCAATGCCACCTCTTTGGTGGAGGACTATCCTGTCGGAAGGTAACAGCTTGAATGGAACAGAGAAAGTGCGAAATGTTCTCCGTGGGCTTCTGCAACGTTACGGAACCGAGAACATCAAGCGTCGCCTCTGGAATCACGAGTATCGGCGAGGCCGCTGGAACTGCCTCGACTCGATGGCCGACGATTGTGTGTACACGCACATCGAGAACCATGCCAAAAAGGGCAGTATTCTTGACCTCGGGTGCGGCCCCGGAGCCGTCGGAACCGAATTGAACGCCGCCGCATATCACTCATACAACGGAGTGGACATCTGCGATGTGGCAATCGAAAAGGCAAGGAGCAGAGCTGAAGAGAATGGTCGAACCGGTAAGAACGCTTATTTTCAGTCAGATATTCTAAGCTACGTACCGAAGCAATGCTATGACGTTATTTTCTTCGGAGACTCAATTTACTACTTCTCACGGCAACGAATTACAGAGATTCTGAATCGATACTCCAAGTACTTGAAGCGAGACGGCGTTTTCATCGTAAGGACCTGGACCATGAAAGACGAACATCAAACCATCGTCCACAACATCGAAAACAATTTCGATGTTGTGGAAAGGCACCCTTACGCTGAATCGCGAATCGTTGTCATTGTGTTCCGGCCAACAGGGAGTCGACGTGAAGG
>QHZN01000192.1 GCA_003225365.1 Acidobacteriota bacterium | reverse complement strand
CCTCAGAAGTGGCAAGTGGCGAGTGGTTAGTGTCAAGACCGCCCGCGACCATCAACATGCCGTCGAGGCCGTAACCAGTGCTCGGCGACGTGGACGTCGCCGCTACAGTTCCGGAGAGCGGGCTGCCTGCGGCGCTCGCGCGCGCGGAAGCCATCGGGCCGGTGACGCTCGTCGCTGCGGTCCAGGGCGTGTAAAGCTCGACGGACGACAAGGCCACGCCCGCGCTACTTCCGCCGACAATCAAAATGTTGGCGTTATGAGGAAGCAAGAAGGCCAGATGTCCACTACGAGCTGTAGCTAAGGAGCCGCCGAGTACGAAGCTCCCGGCTGCGGGATCGAAAACTTCGATTGAGGCGAGGTCCGCTTGGCCGTTCGAGCCGCCAATGACGGCGACATTGCCGTCGAGCTGCACCGTGGCCGTGAAGTTCATGCGAGCCGAATTCATCGCCGGGCCGGCCGTGACCGTGCCGGCGGCGGGATCGTAGATGTCGGAACTAGCAAGAACGTTTGGGGTGCCGGTCGTCGCGGGGGGCACGGGGGCGACAGTGGTTCCGTCCCAACCGCCCATGACCAAGACGCGGCCGTCGGAGAGAAGCGCCGCGGCGTGCGATTGGCGCGCGGTAGAAAGCGTGGCGGGGGCTAGCGAAAACGCGTTCGACATGGGGTCGAAGAGCTCGAGACTTGCGAGCGCTGCGCCGTTTGCCGCGCCACCCGCCAAAAGCAACTGGCCGTTCTGAAGGAGTGTAGCCGTCTGGCCCGAGCGCGCGGCCATCAGCGGCCCGGCGGCGGTCCAGGAGTTGGACGAGGGATCGAAAAGTTCTGCTGTCTGAGCAGCGTTGCCCGTGGCGTCTGTACCGCCCGCGACCAACACTCGGCCGTCCTGAAGCAGGGTGGCGGTGTGGCCCGAGCGCGCGAAGTTCATGGGAGGCGCGGCGGTGAAGCTGCCGTCGGAGTTGAAGAACTCAGCCGCACTCAGGGTCGCGCCAGCGGCATCTGAACCGCCCGTGACCAGCACGCGGCCGTCAGTGAGCAGCACTGTGGCAGCGCCCGAGCGGGCAGCGGCCATCGTCCCGGCAGGCACCCAAGTCCCGGTGGCTGGCGCCGCGAGATTCGAGCCTTTGACCAGCAGGCCGACCCCGAGGAGTGAAATCCCCAGCACCACAACGAGATAATTTTTCGCGCGTTTCATTTTCTTAGCTCCTGTCACCTATGACCTTCTGTGAGATCGAGGCCGGTTGCAGAAGAGAGTCCTGAACCTGGGCATCGTTTTTCTGAGTAGCTGCGAGATCTGTTGCTGCGGCTCCCGGGCCTTGCCGGGGAACGCTTCGTGCGACCCGGGTTCCGCAAGCTATTTTCTTTACTGACGATCCGAATTTCGCGAAAGAATAAGTTCGAGACGTTAGCGTCATTTTCCACCTGGATTCTTCATGAGCGCGGCGCAATGCATCCGGCAGCAAGGCCGGAACTTCGAGCCGTCTTTGGCGCACCGGCTGATGCAGATGTTCCGATCAATTTGGCAGTCGCAACGCTCGACCGCGCAGACGTGGGCCGTTGGTTTTGGAGGATGCGCCGCCGCAATGAAGCCCCCAAAGATTGCGGCTGGCGCCCGGTTCCCTCACCCTGCGCGGAGTGGGCAGTTGTCTCCGCCGTCGGATTAAGTATTGAAATGTGGGGAAAAAGGATGGTAGTCTGAAGCCCTACGATGGGGACTACGACCTAGTTCCCTACAGGGGTCGGCTGCTGTGAACGCGGCGGTCGGCCCCGCTATAATTCCTTCCTTTCGTTTAGATAAACCTCATTTCTGGCGATCAATTCCTTGCCTGCCGGGAGAATTATCGGCATTCAACGTGTGTCTGACTTTACTCCCTAAACCCAAAGGCTAAGGGAGCACACTTCGTGCCAATCCTTTTCACTCCTAGGTTAACTATTATTGGAGCATCATACGGCCAAGTAAGACCTACTGGGTGCTCGACTGATCCCCTTAATTTACAGTCTATTGCCGGTACTTTTGGCGTTCCCCAGGCTTGAGCACACGTTAGTTGCTTAAGCTGGCTTGGCACAAGGTCTGCAAGACTATTCCGATAAACGAGCAGGAGATTTCGCACTGCGGCACACGCATGCCGGTCTGCGGCATGGCGGGGAACCCCGCCACGATGGCAGACCAGTCCGGCGCGGACCCCGCCACGACGACCGTGGAATTCGCGACTCATGGGAACTGTCTCTAAGCGTCTTCCAGGGTCTTCTCCCGGCTTGCAGGCTGCAGCCGGTAGTCCGAGAAGTCAGCCGCCATCGCACCGAGCTGGTCCGAAGCGGGCGGAAGGATCGTGCGTGCAATGCGGCCGCGGCAAAGGACCATGGCGCCGGCATCGCTCCCGATTTGGGTGGGGAGGGGAAACATCAGCTCCAGTGCCGTGTTGACTGCGAGGAGGTCGCTCACGTTGAACAACACTCCGGACCGGCAAATGTTTTGAGTTTCTCCCATCCGCCAGTCCTCTTTGCCCTCGGGCCGATAATGGATCTCAGTTTGGACCTGAAAGGGCGATGGCCCGTTGGTTACCGTTCTTCGGTAATGGTCCTTCGAAACTTGGTTATTCGAGCCGTCTGCCATCGCTTCTCCGATGCTTTGCCGAGCCATCTTCCCAATTCTGGGAAAACGCCTTTTCGACCCGCCTCGAAGAGTGTGGGACAAAAAAGCGAACTCGCCAATAGCACGGAGGTGGGGACTGTATGTGGCACTTTGGTGGGGGGCAAAAAGCACGTTGGGACTAGTACGCTAGTACTGGTGCCGTTCCTCGCCGCGGCCCACCCGCCAAGCGAAAGAGCGGCGCGCTACTGGGGCAGTACGGGCTAAGGCGGGACTCGTACATGCGGAAAAGCGTCGAGTCGAGGCTGCTTTCCACATCGCGATCGCCCAGCGCGTTGTAGGTCACGGTCGCGGTCGTCCCCGTTTCTGCAAAGTTCTCGCCCTACGAAGCGTAAGCCCCGTTGTCATACATCCCGCGCGAATGCTCCTCCTACGTCTTCAGAACGAACCCCAATAAGAGGTTTGGTAAAGCTCGCAGGCTTTCCGAGGTCAAAGATTTCCATGGGCACGATCTGAGACATACCTTCGCTTCTCGGCTGGCAATGGCGAGCGCCCCTATCCGTGCCATTGCGGACCTAATGGGCCATACGGAAGTCCAAACCACTACCCGCTAAGCCCACCTTGCACCGGGATGCCTGGCTGAGGCCGTGGTAAGTCTGGCGCACCAGCGTGGGGTCAAACTGACACCCCTATTGACACTGGCGAATTCGAAGCTTTGACAAAAGTTGGCTAAGCCCTATGAAGTTTGGTAGCGGGGGTGGGAATCGAACCCACGGCCTAGGGATTATGAGACCGTATGACCTAGGTTGGTGGGAGTTGGAGTGGGTTGATGAGGGTTGTAACTCGTTGATTCTACGAAGGAGCTTTTGCAGCCTTCCGGTGGGCCCCTGAGCGGCTCCACAGCCAATTCCCCGGATTCCCTCCATTCGTGTCACAAAAGTGGCCACAGTGAGTCGCATATTCACCTTGACAACACTCTTTAAATATGCGACTCTAACGTCGCATATGCCACCGCTAGGCACGTTGGAGGTTTGCGCCCTTGTCGGAGTTCACCGATCCACACTCGAACGCTGGCTCTCCTCCGGCAGATTGCAAACTCCGCAGCCGATCAGAATCGGTGGGCGAGTCTTCCGATATTGGACCCAGCGCGATGTGGAAAGAGTTCAAAGGTTTAAGGCCAAGTTTTATCGGAAGGGCCGAGGACGGAAGGCCATAGCAAGGCGAGAAGAATTGATGCCGTAATCGACTAATAGCGGATGCGCCGGAGGTGCAACTCCGACGCACCCTGACCACAACAACCTGCCCGGTTAAGGCAGAGGTTGCCATGGCTAATTGCAATCGTAGCGCACTTCCCTATTGCGGACAATTTCCGCCTCATGCACCAGATCACATCGCAATTCACTTGTGGAGGCTGCGATGAGCCTCTTCAAGCGTGGGGGAATATGGTGGTACGGTTTCCGTTACAAAGGTGTACGCATACGGGAATCCAGCGGGTTTAGCTCGCGCTCTGCTGCGGCTCGCGCGGAGCCATTGCGGAAGGCGGAGCTAGGCCAGGGTCTTGTAGATGATAAGCATCTCGCACCTTCGCCCCGATTCGAAGATTTCGCCTGGAACGACTTCGCCCCGTGGTCCGAAAACCAGCACCGACAACATCCGTCCACACGTGAGCGATACTTGCGGAGCTTGAAGGTATTGGTTCGTTATTTTTGTGGCCTGCCGCTGGACATGGTCAAGTCATCGGAGGTTGAGAAGTTTAAACTTGAACGAAGTCAGGAGAGACGTAAGTTTGCAAAGGACGGCAGGAGGGTCACTCCGGCTGGGGTGAACCGGGATCTGGCCGTCCTCCGAATTCTGTTCAACCTAGCCATCCGCCTCGGGAAAGTTAGGACCGATCCCGTTTCCGTCGTGAAGCTTCTTTCCGAGTGCACCCTGAGGGTGAGAGTAGTTGCTTCGGAGGGAGGAAGACGTTACTTAGACGCAGCGTCACAACCTTTGCTTGACGTCGCCATCCTTATGTTCGAAACTGGGATGAGGCATTCTGAGGTGTTCCATCTTCAGCGGGACGATGAGGACCTAGCGGTTGGGTTCGTCAGGATTCGCCAGGGCAAGACCACCTTCGCACAAAGGACTATTCCCCTCACGACTTGCGCCCGGCGCGTGCTTAAGGTCCGTCTGCAAGACAGCTGTGGCCTGTGGCTCTTTCCGAAGCCGTCGGGCGGTTTGGGGCCTCTCGGCAGCGTAAGAAAGGCACACGTGGCCGCGCTGAAACGAGCCGGTCTCGAGCCTTATTTCCGGCTGTACGACCTCCGCCACACGGCACTGACTCGCATGGCCATGGCGGGAGTTGATATCCCCACCCTTCGCGAACTTGCTGGCCATGCCAACATTCAGATGACCATGCGCTACGTGCATCCAACCCCCGAGCGCAAGCGAGCAGCAATTCAAAAACTCGAGAACTTCACTTACGATGCCAGCGTACTTGCCCTTGGCCGCGTACGGGCCGAGCTCCCTCCACTTCGGGAAAGTGCCAAACGGGGCAATGGGAGGAGTGGGTCCGACTTGCAGGATCGCCAACCGGGGCAGGGTGCGGCTTCTCTTCGGTTCTTGCTAATCCCTAACACCCCTACCCGGACCCTGCTTTTGATTTCCCCAGCCCGCCTGCCCCGGCTCGTCGTGCGTGCCCGCGAGAGGCGAGGCAGAAAAGGAGAGTGACCGAAGAATCCTGGAGGCAGACACAGGAATGTTAGTTATCTTTTCGGCGGGAACCACAAGGAGTCAACCTTGCCCAGATTGATTTGCTACGGATGGTGCTTGATGAGGGTGAGGATATCCCTCTCAAGAATCCTCTGAATTTCCGGTCCGTTCCCATTGTGGCGATGGCACCCTTGCAGCCGGCCGTGGAGCCAGCGGCGGTTCCCAACGTCATCGGGACAGGCTCCGACCGCTCCTTCAGATTTCATGGTGGTCCTCGCCCAAGTGCTCTTCCAGGTCGCGCATAGTTTTACTTTACAGTTACGCGACGGGAGTGGCGGAGCGCCTTGATCTTCATTACGCCCGAGCTCTCCGTGGGCCTCAGGCGCTTGGCGATGATGGCTGCTCAGACCTTGATCAACAGCCTCTGCAACCTCTCAAGGTCGGCCTTGGTCCACGGGTGGCGGTCGGGATGCAAGGTCAAACCAATACGACCCGACTAGCGTTTGATGTACCAGCGTGGGAATTCGGCCTGTCGCATTAAAGTGATGGTGACACGCCCGCAATGACGCGGTCCGCCGCTTCAATGGCCCCCGGAGCGAGGGCAGTCCTACTCGAAGGACGGTTGCTTGAGCTCTTGCGAGAGGCACCGCGAAGTCGTCGGGAATGGGCCCTGCGGCCTTTCGACTCGGTTCAGGGGGACGTTTGAAAGCCGTATTCATTCGGCTTCGACCAATTTTAGATTCAAATTCGAAATTGTGATAAGCTTCGCGCCATTAACTTGACTTGAAACCCGTGGAGGGCAGAAAAGGACGAAGTCTCTGCCTGGAAGCACCGATAGATGGCGCTCACACCGCAGCCCGGGCAAATCCTGAAGAGCAACCTATTCAGCGAACCCATGCGGGTTGAAATCGCCATCCAGGTCGGCAACGGAACCTGGCGCTTGGGCTTAGTTGGAACGCTTACGGAAAAATTCCGAAGCGTTACATTGTCGGCAGATCAGTTGCCGCTGCTTCAATTCATCGAGCCTGCTCAATCGTTCAACGGTGACGGCAACCTCCTTCGACTTGGCCTTCAGGCTTCGAGGCCTTGTCGAACGAACGCTTGTGGTATGTCCTGCCAATCTCGCCTTCCAATGGCAGCGAGAGCTGAAGGAAAAGTTCGACGAGCAGTTTATCGTTATGCGCGGCTTCGATCTGAGAGTGCAATACGGAGTGAATCAGTGGCTCCAGAACTCCCAGGTCATCACATCGCTCGATCTTGCGAAGCGCGAAGACATCCTGCCGAGTCTGCGCCAGGCCAAGTGGGATCTCGTGGTAGTGGATGAGGCCCACCGGATGTCTGCTGCCGCGGAGGACAAGAAGAGCATGAGGTACCGGCTGGGCGAGCTGCTGCGCGATACCACCGACCACTGCGTGCTGCTGACCGCCACTCCTCATAAGGGCGACCCTCTCAACTTCACTCTTTTCCTGCGCCTCCTCGATGAAGACGCCTTCGCCGACGTGCGCTCCATTCATGAGGCGATGGAAAGGCGGAGGGCTCCGTTCTATCTTCGGCGGCTCAAGGAGGCCATGGTTTATTTCCCGGAGCAGCAGCCCGACGGGACCTGGAAGGCGAAGAAGATCTTCACCAAGCGGATTCCACACACCGTCAATTTCACCATTGATGGCGCCGAGTTCGATTTGTACCGCGAGGTCACAAACTTCGTGAAGTCTCAGAGTCGGCGAGCGGCGGCCCGCGAAGACGATCCCCGTGCTCGCGCTGTCGGATTCTTGATGACTTTATATCAACGCCGTCTGGCTTCCAGCACCTTCGCAGTTCAACGGTCACTGGAAAACAGGGCACGGCGTCTGGATACAGCTCTCAAGCGCGGGAAGCAATTGCTGGAAGAAATCGTTGAAGTTCCCGATCCCGAAGACCTTGAGGAAATGGACGAACCCGAGCGAGAGCAGTGGGAGGAGCGGCTGGCCCTGATGTCGGTCGCCAGAAACCCACAGGAACTTCGTGAGGAGATTGACGACCTGCTCCGGCTGTCAAAGATGGCAGAGGATGTCGAGGCCGCCGGGGTCGAGGCTAAGCTTTCCAAACTTAAGAAAGTCCTCCAGGACGAAGGCTTCTTCGACCATCCCGAGCAGCGTCTACTCATTTTCACGGAATTCAAAGACACTCTCGATTACCTTGTGAAGCGTCTTCGCGATTGGGGATTCCGCGTCGGATTCATTCATGGTGGCATGAAAGCCGGCTCGCGCGAAGACCTAGGCTCACGCCTCTGGGCTGAGCAGCAGTTCAAAGACGGACACATTCAAATTCTGGTCGCTACAGAGGCGGCGGGCGAAGGCATCAACCTCCAGGTCTGCCATATCCTGTTCAACTACGACATCCCCTGGAATCCCAACCGGCTCGAGCAGCGGATGGGCCGCATTCACCGGTACGGCCAAGTGCACGACTGCCTGATTTTCAATTTCGTAGCTACGAACACCGTCGAGGGCCGAGTCCTGGAGAAACTGCTCGAACGGCTGCAGGAAATCCGCGACGCGTTGGATGAGGATGCTGTTTTCAATGTCGTAGGCGAGATTCTCCCGGCCGCTCACATTGACCGCATTCTGCGTGATTACTATGCCGGGAAACTGGGCGAACAGGACCTTGAGAATCGCCTCCTTCGTGATGTCAGCGAGGATCGTTTCCGTGCTATTTGCCGGACGGCGCTCGAAGGATTGGCCACGAAAAAGCTTAACCTTGCGATGGTGGTTGAGCGGCGCGCGCGTGCGCAGGAGCGCCGAGTGGTCCCGGAGACGATTGCTCGCTTTCTGACCGAGACCGCGCCGCTGGCGTCGCTTGCCTTGAATCCTCACGCGTCGTTACATCATACGTTCGGCCCTGGCCCCACACCTTCGCGGTTGCGACGATTCGAGCAGCAACCCGATTGGCGGCATCCTGCCCTCATCAATCGTTATCCACGCCTCTCTACAGATCGCAAGGTAGCCGAAGAGAATGCCCTTGAGTGGGTGACACCCGGCCATCCCCTGTTTGAGGGGCTGCGGCGCGGCGTGCTGGAAGAAGCGCAACCCGTCTTTGCCGATGGCGCCTGCTTTTATTCATTGCGGCACGACCATCCCGCAAGGCTTGATTTCTACCGCGCTCGGGTGGTTGACGGCATGGGCAAAGTCATCCACGAACGGTTGTTCGCAATTGAGATCCCGGAGGGCGGTGAGCCGGCT